>NZ_JASGBX010000003.1:0-380488 GCF_030053335.1 Pantoea sp. EABMAA-21 | reverse complement strand
ATGGTGCATCCAGGAGGATTCGAACCTCCGACCGCTCGGTTCGTAGCCGAGTACTCTATCCAGCTGAGCTATGGATGCATCGAGTTAATTCTTGTACAACGCAGGGTGCTGACAACTCACCATGAAAGGAACTGCTCGTTCACTCTTACTTCAGTTTTCCGAATGGTGCATCCAGGAGGATTCGAACCTCCGACCGCTCGGTTCGTAGCCGAGTACTCTATCCAGCTGAGCTATGGATGCATCGGAAATGGCGGTGAGGCGGGGATTCGAACCCCGGATGCAGCTTTTGACCGCATACTCCCTTAGCAGGGGAGCGCCTTCAGCCTCTCGGCCACCTCACCTTACGCGTTCTTCCGAACCGTGCTTCTGAACTTGTTTCTGCTCATCGGCACTGCGTGGCGCACATATTACTTTCCCGCACTTATAAGTCAAACAATTTTTCCCGACTTTTTCTGGATATCGTTCTGTTTGCACAAATGACGCGCAATTAGGATGTTTTGCCGACAAAAAGAGTGATTAATCAACAGCGAAAGCACGTTGCAGTTAACAAAATGGGAAGAAAGAAAATGAGGTTCAGGGCGGAAAAAATGAAGATGGGAGGATAAAAGCGGTAGCGCCTCGCAGGATGCGAGGCGCTGAATCCGTTAGTAACTCGTTTGCTGAGTTTTTTCGGCCTGGATACGCTGATAGATTTCTTCGCGATGCACCGAAACTTCTTTAGGCGCATTGACGCCAATACGGACCTGGTTACCTTTAACACCCAGCACCGTTACAGTCACCTCATCGCCAATCATGAGGGTTTCACCAACTCGACGAGTTAGAATAAGCATTCTTTGCTCCTTGAAAGATTAAAAGAGTCGGGCCTGTTCGGTCTCCCGGCCATATCCATCATATAACGCTGAACAATGTCTATGACAAATACACCATTGTGCATCGCCACGCCAATACATTCTGCTGATAGTTAGTTTAGCCGAAATACACTACATCAACCGGACTTTGTCATTATCGGGTGCACACCGCGTTAAAAAGCGCCAGAACACGGGGGTTCTGGCGCTATTCACGATGCTGAATTTTAATTCGTTACAGTCGGTTACTCACCCACTCCGACACGCCAGCCAGTGCGCCAGCCAGTGCCTCAGGGTTTGTACCACCCGCCTGAGCCATATCAGGACGACCGCCACCTTTTCCGCCAACCTGAGCGGCCAGTTCGCCGACCAGCTCACCCGCTTTGACGCGGTCAGTCAGGTCTTTAGTCACCCCAGCAATCAGTGAAACCTTACCTTCAGCGACCGTTGCCAGCACAATGATGGCCGATCCGAGCTGATTCTTCAGGTCATCCATCATGGTGCGAAGCATCTTCGGCTCAACGTTGTTAAGCTCGCTGACCAGCAGTTTGGTCCCCTTCACGTCCATCGCTTTACTGCTCAGCGAGGCACTCTCTTGCGCCGCTTGCTGATCGCGTAGCTGCTGCAGTTCTTTTTCCAGCGCGCGGACATGATCAACCAGGCCGCGCACTTTCTCATTCAGATTACTGCTGTTGGCTTTAACCACCTGAGCAATCTCAGATATCTGATCGCTCTGCGCATGCAGCTGAGCAATCGCGCCTTCACCCGTCAGCGCTTCAATACGACGCACACCTGCCGCCGTGCCGGATTCAGACTGAATGCGGAACAGGCCAATGTCGCCAGTGCGCGCTGCGTGCGTACCACCGCACAGCTCAACGGAATATTCACCCATGCTAACCACGCGCACACGCTGTTCATACTTCTCACCGAACAACGCCGTTGCGCCGCGCGCTTTCGCTTCATCCAGATCCATTACTTCAGTCTGGATGAGTAAATTGCGACGAATCTGGGTATTAACGATATCTTCAACGGTGCGAATCTGCTCTGGCTTCATCGCTTCGGTATGAGAGAAGTCGAAGCGCAGGTATTTATCGTTGTTGAGTGAGCCTTTCTGACCGACATGATCGCCCAATACTTCACGTAACGCTTCATGCATCAGATGCGTTGCGGAGTGGTTGAGAATAATACGAGCACGGCGCTCTTCATCCACTTGTGCATTGAGGCGGTCACCCACACGTAGCTCACCGCTGTTGAGCTTACCGATATGACCAAAGGCTTTGCCATACTTCTGTGTATCCTGGACACTGAATTCAGCATTCTGCCCAGTTAGCACACCGGTATCGCCCACCTGGCCACCTGACTCGCCATAGAATGGTGTTTGATCCAGAATCACTACCGCTTCCTGGCCAGCCGCGATCTGCTCAACCTGCTGACCGCCAACGAACAGCGCCAGCACGGTGCCTTCAGCCTGCAGTTGGTCATAGCCTTTGAAGTCAGTGGCGGCATCAAAGCGAATCACACTGTTGTAGTCCGCGCCAAAACCACTGGCCTCACGCGCACGCTGGCGCTGCTGTTCCATGGCTGTTTCGAAACCCGCTTCATCAATCTTCAGATTGCGCTCGCGGCAGACGTCAGCGGTCAAATCCGCCGGGAAACCAAAGGTGTCATACAGACGGAAGACCGTTTCGCCATCCAGCGTATCACCTTGCAGATTGGCCAACTCTTCATCCAGTAAAGCCAGGCCGCGTTCCAGCGTTTTAGCGAACTGCTCTTCTTCATTTTTCAGGGCATTTTCAACATGCTTCTGCTGACGTTTCAGGTCTTCACCGGCATCACCCATGACATCGATCAATGGCGCAACCAGTTTGTAGAAGAAGGCTTCTTTAGCTCCCAACATATTGCCATGACGCACTGCACGACGAATGATACGGCGCAGCACGTAGCCACGGTTTTCATTCGACGGGATGACGCCATCAGCGATCAGGAATGCACAGGAACGGATGTGGTCAGCGATGACGCGCAACGATTTATTGTTGAGGTCGGTCGCACCGGTTACCTGAGCAACAGCCTTGATCAGCTTGGCAAACAGATCGATTTCATAGTTGGAGTTAACGTGCTGCAGTACCGCAGCGATGCGCTCCAGGCCCATACCGGTATCAACAGAAGGCTTCGGCAGAGGTTCCATGGTGCCGTCGGCCTGACGGTTGAACTGCATGAAGACGATGTTCCAGATCTCAATATAGCGATCGCCATCTTCTTCCGGGCTGCCCGGTGGGCCCCCCCAGATATGGTCGCCGTGATCGTAGAAAATTTCGGTGCACGGACCACAAGGACCGGTATCACCCATCTGCCAGAAGTTATCAGACGCGTAGGCGCTGCCTTTGTTATCGCCGATGCGAATGATGCGCTCGCGCGGCACACCGACATCGTTAGCCCAGATTTCGAAGGCTTCATCATCGGTTTCATAAACGGTGACCCACAGACGTTCTTTCGGCAGCTTGAACCACTGCTCACCCGTCAGCAGTTCCCAGGCATAAGCAATCGCTTCTTTCTTGAAGTAGTCGCCAAAGCTGAAGTTACCCAGCATTTCAAAGAAGGTGTGGTGACGAGCGGTGTAACCAACGTTCTCAAGATCGTTGTGCTTACCACCGGCACGCACGCAACGCTGAGACGTGGTTGCGCGTGCATAATCGCGTTTATCCTGACCGAGGAAAACGTCTTTAAACTGCACCATTCCCGCATTGGTAAACAGCAACGTTGGGTCGTTGTTCGGTACGAGGGAGCTGCTGGCTACAACCTGATGTCCCTTGCTATGAAAAAAGTCGAGAAACGCTTGACGGATCTCAGCAGTGCTCTTGCTCATATAATTCCTGGAATCACGCTAACGAACGTTCCCTTTCGCGGGCAAACCACATCTGCAGGTTTACCGCTGATTGAGGAACAAAAAGTGGGAATAAGATAAATTTTCTTCAGTGGGAAGTAAAATCCCATCGCCTTTCAGTCGTCAATATTTCTGAAAACTGCCTGAATATCTTCCATCATAAAGCCTTTAGACATTAAAAAGCGCTGTACTTTGCTTTTCTCAGCCCAGGTTTGCGGCAGAGGATCACCAAACTTACGCTTAGCCAAATCGGCCGCACATTGACTCCAGTCCACTTCAGTATCCATCATCGCCTGATTGATCTCATCGCGGCTGATGCCCTTCTGTTGCAATTCCATACGCACGCGCTGTGAGCCGTAACCTTTCCGTGCGCGACTTTGGATAAAGCGTTCGGTGAAGCGCTGGTCGTTGAGCCAGCCACTCTCCTGGCACCAGTCGAGGACCTTTTCCAGCAGCTCATCCGGTATCGGCACATTTTCTTCTTGCTTCAGATAAGCCGCACGCTGAGAAGAGAGTTGCAGCTTACGCTTCAATTCGTCACGGCTGTGGTCACGCTGCGATAGCACACGCATGGCACGATCCAGCAAACGGGAAAATGTCGGCACCGAAGCCGTTGAAGGTGATGATGACATGAATTTGACCTTGTTCTGACTGTTGCGCAGGGTAAAGCAAGAAGACGATCAGGGGAAGTGTTGACGGGGAAAAGCAAACGGGAGCATCGCTGCTCCCGTGGTGGGTATCTTAGAAATCTTCGTTGGTTTCGCTAGCTTCTTCGTAGTCATCAGCAGAGATTTCTGCTGCACCCGCTCCAGCCGTTGCACCCGTCAGCAGCAAATCGCGTAACTTCTTATCGATCTCGTTAGCAATCGCTGGGTTCTCTTTCAGGAAGTTGGTCGAGTTCGCTTTACCTTGACCAATCTTTTCGCCGTTGTAGCTGTACCACGCACCGGCTTTCTCAACCAGTTTGTGTTTCACGCCGAGATCCACCAACTCGCCAAAGGTGTTGATGCCTTCACCGTACATAATCTGGAATTCAGCCTGCTTAAATGGCGCAGCGATTTTGTTCTTCACCACTTTTACGCGGGTTTCGCTACCGACCACTTCATCGCCCTCTTTAATCGCACCGATACGGCGGATATCAAGACGAACAGAAGCATAGAATTTCAGCGCGTTACCACCGGTGGTGGTTTCTGGGTTACCAAACATCACACCAATTTTCATACGAATCTGGTTGATAAAGATCAGCAGCGTGTTGGACTGCTTCAGGTTACCCGCTAACTTACGCATCGCCTGGCTCATCATACGTGCGGCCAGACCCATGTGCGAATCACCGATTTCACCTTCGATTTCCGCTTTCGGCGTCAGTGCCGCAACGGAGTCCACGATGATCACATCAACGGCACCGGAGCGAGCTAACGCATCACAAATCTCCAGCGCTTGTTCACCGGTGTCCGGCTGCGAACACAGCAGATTGTCGATATCAACGCCGAGTTTTTTGGCATACACCGGATCAAGCGCATGTTCAGCATCGATAAAGGCACAGGTTTTACCTTTACGCTGTGCAGCGGCAATCACCTGCAGCGTCAGCGTGGTTTTACCGGAAGATTCTGGTCCGTAGATCTCAACGATACGCCCCATCGGCAAGCCACCAGCACCCAACGCGATATCCAGTGACAGTGAACCGGTTGAGATGGTTTCTACGTCCATTGAGCGGTCTTCACCCAAGCGCATGATCGAGCCTTTGCCAAATTGTTTCTCAATCTGGCCCAGCGCGGCAGCTAAAGCTTTCTGTTTGTTCTCGTCAATCGCCATTTCCACTCCTAATCATGCTGGGTAAGCCGACATCATTGTGTGCCTGCTCGTTCTGTTGCCGGTAATTATACTGTATGACCATACAGTATCAAGTTTAATTTGTCAGAAATTCATCAAGCAGTGTTTGCAGCGCCCAGCTGACGGATTGCCGACGCACCGCGTCACGGTCTCCGGCAAAGATCTGCCGCTGCGCCAGAACACGATCGCCAGGTCCGGCAATGGCAAACCACACTGTACCCACTGGCTTTTCTGCCGAACCACCATCTGGCCCCGCAATCCCGCTCACAGCAATGCCAAACTCGGCGGCGGCGGCATTGCAGGCACCTTGAGCCATCTCACGCACAGTTTGCTCACTGACCGCGCCATACTGCGCCAGAGTCGCTGCCTGCACGCCCACCATCTGCTGTTTGGCTTCGTTGCTGTAGGTCACGAAACCCCGCTCAAACCAGGCAGAGCTGCCACTGATATCGGTAAACACTTTGGCGATCCAGCCACCGGTGCAAGATTCCGCCGCGGTCACCGTTGCCTCGCGTTTCTTCAGCTGTTCGCCAATACGCTGGCTGAGCTGCTGCCACTGTTGGTCGTTCATCGCCTTCTCCTGTTTTGGCGCTGCGCGTTAGCCATAAATGGTGCAACAGAGCACCCTTTTCAACCTCTGCCGCACCAATTTGCGCAACCGCTTCCAGCAATTTTAAAGCGTTCTCACTGCCACCATGAATAAGCGTGGGAAAGCTAACAAAACCTGGCCGTTGGTGCGTGGGGGATAAGCCGGCATTAATGCCTGATGATAGTCATGCAGAAAATCCGCTTGTTGCTGTTCGGTCAATCCAGCGAGGAAAGGACGCAAGCCCGTGGCACGGAGCCAGGTAATGATGGCCTGCGCATCGGCCATCGGGTGATAGTACGTGGTACGCCAGATGTCCACCTGACAGCCAGCATCACTCAGTAAATCATAATATTGTTCCGTGCTCAGCAGGCGTTTGCGATCCGCGGCCTGTGGCGAGATATGTGCCTGCCAGCGTTCACTAGACGCAACCTTACGCATCAAGCTGTGAGAGGCTTCTTCAAGATTGTCCGGCATCTGTATCGCCAGAGCGCCACCGATATCCAGCTGTTCAACCAAATGCGGCAGCAGCGTGTAGTGATCGGTTAACCACTGCAGCGAAGCATTCGCATAGATGACCTGCTGTGGCTGGCTCGCCTGCCAGGTACGAATATCCGCCTGCAGAAAAGTGCAGGCAGGTAACCGCTCTTGCGCTTGTTCCAGCATGGCTGCAGAGCTATCGATGCCTGTAATCACCGCGCCTGGCCACGCTTGCGCCAGCAGCTCAGTGCTGTTGCCGGGACCGCATCCGAGGTCAGTCGCGAAATGCACGTCGGTAAGAGGAATACGTTCTAACAGTTCACGCGCAGGGCGCGTGCGTTCCGATTCAAATTGACGATACAGCTGTGGATTCCAGTCTTGCATGGCAACGCTCCTGTCTGGCTGAAGAGCATCACACTACCTGTTTTCTCAATCGCTAAGCGAAGAGAAAAGTGCGATGTCTCACCTTTTTACCCTCTGTCACTGGTTAATGTCAGTCACGAGCACTAAGTTAAAACAATGTTTCATTTTTAAAAAACGAGGATCGCGTTATGGCTTCACAACCTGAATTAACCGGCGTCTGGTGTCCTTCACTTACCCCTTTCGATCAAGATAATAAGCTCGACATTGATGCGCTGGGCCGCCACTTTGCGCGCCTGAACGCCTCGGGGATTGATACGCTGTTGCTGATGGGCAGTATCGGGGAGTTTGCTTCGCTGACCCAACAGGAACGGCTGATGCTGATTCGCGAAGCTCGTCAGCTTTCGCCACTGACCATGGTCGCGAATATCTCAAGTACCTGCGTTCCCGACATGTTGCAGCTCGCTGAAGCCGCCTGGCAAAACGGTTATGACGCCGTGATGGTTTTGCCGCCCTACTACTATGGGCAAACGCAGAAACAGCTGTTGAGCTACTTTAAAGCACTGGATAAACAGTTAGGCGGCAAGTGGTTTGCCTACAACTTTCCGGCGCGTACCGGTTGCGATTTAACGCCGGCATTGGTAGCAGAATTAGCCGCTGAACTGCCGCAGTTTATCGGCATTAAAGACACCATGGATTGTCTTTCACACAATCGGGCCCTGATTGAAGAAACCAAAAAGGTTCGCCCTGATTTCACCGTGCTTTCAGGGTATGACGAATATCTTCTGCCTAATTTGCTGGCCGGCGGTGCCGGGGTGATTTCCGGCTTAAACAACATAGTGCCGGAGTTGTTTGCCGAGGCGATGCACGCATGGCGAGCGGGAGAGTTAGCGCAGTTGGCACAAATTCAACAGCGTATTGGTAAGCTGATGGCGATTTACACCATCGGCGATGACTTTGTCACGACCATCAAAACCGCAGTGGCGCGCAAATATGATTCTATGAGCAGCCATTCACGTAATTATGGCGGTGAACTCACGGTTGAGCAGTGCGCAGAGCTGGATCGTTTGCTGATGTGATCACATTAAGGGACGGCCGGGCAGCCGTCCCGTTCTCAGTTCTTTTTAACAAACTCAGATTTGAGTTTCATCGGGCCAAAACCATCGATTTTGCAATCAATGTTGTGGTCGCCTTCAACCAGACGAATGCTTTTCACTTTGGTGCCAATCTTCAGGGTTGAAGAACTGCCTTTCACCTTGAGATCTTTGACTACGGTAACGCTGTCCCCATCAGCCAGCAGATTGCCATTGGCATCCCGCACCACCAAACCATCCGATGCTGCATCAGCACTCGGTGACCAGATATGGCCACAAGATGGGCAGTTCAGGTTCTCACCATCCTGCCAGGTATAATCAGCCTGGCACACAGGGCAAGCAGGTAATGTTGTCATGAGCATTCCTCAGAAGTCGAAAGGCGGTGAAGATGGCACCGCAAAAGGGGCGCCATCTTATACCCTCACTCTTTATAAGGACAGCATTAAAGCATGTTGCCCTGACGCGCTTTCGCCACTGCCTGACCCAATTGCCATACCGCCATGGCATAGTGTGTGCTGTGGTTATAACGCGTGATGACATAGAAGTTAGGCAGGCCATACCAATATTGATAACTGGTGCCAAGATCAAGGCGCAGCAGACTCGCCTGGTTATTACCATCCAGCGATCCTTGCGGCGTCAGGCCACTCGCCATCAGCGTATTCACCGGATAAAGCGTTTTAAACCCATTTTCCAGTGCAGGAGCCTGCCCGCTTGCCGGTACGGCAACATTCTGCCCTGCCCGCCAGCCGTGCTCTTTAAAGTAATTTGCTACGCTACCAATCGCATCCACAGGATCCCACAGGTTAATGTGGCCATCACCATTGAAGTCGACCGCATACTCTTTATAGGAAGACGGCATAAACTGGCCGTACCCCATTGCACCCGCAAAGGAACCGCGCAGATCCAGCGGATCATCCTGTTCAGTGCGCGCCATCAGCAGGAAGGTTTCCAGTTCGCCGCTGAAGTAGGCCGCGCGACGAGGATAGCTAAAGGATAAGGTGGCCAGCGCATCCAGCAGACGCGTTTTGCCCATCACCCGACCCCAGCGTGTTTCCACACCAATGATTCCGACAATGATCTCCGGCGGCACACCATAAACCTGCTGAGCGCGTTGCAGCGCGTCCTGATATTGATCCCAGAACGCCACACCATTTTGCACATTATCTGGCGTGATGAATTTATTACGGTAGCGGATCCAGGCGCCGTTTGGCCCCGTCGGAGGCGTGTAGCTTGGTGCTTGTTGATCCATCAGGCGCAGCACGTAATCAAGACGCTTCGCCTGGCCAATCACGGCGTGCAGTTGATCACGGTTAAAACCGTGTTTTGCCACCATTTGATCAATAAACTGCTCAGCCGCTGGATTCCCTGCGAAATCACCAAACATCGGCTGAACGGCGTGTGAAGGTTCCAGTAAAAAACCACCTTTTGGTGCAGGCACAACGGCGGTTTGCTGCTGGGTTGCAGGCTTACTGCTGCAGGCAGCAAGCAAGGCGATAAGTGGAAGAAAAGCAACCTTAAAACGCATTAGATATCCATAAGCCAGATGAAACCGGAAGCCAACATGGTAATCGTTCATCAAAGCGGGATACAGAGCAATATCTTAAATTTACGCCGCTATTCCCTGGTTTCAGTGGGTTGCAGCGAAAATTTGCGGAACTGCTCCACACTTTATCTTTATCGCCCAATTTTACTTTTTACTGCTTATCGCAATTTGTTAAGGTCGGCAGCCAGAATCCATTGCAGCCGGATGATGCGCGCAGGGCAAAATGTTAATATCTGCGCCTTGGTTATCCGTCTGTGAGATAACGCACCACACTGGCCTGCTCATATCGGGCAGCCATGATTGAACGAGTGAATTTTGAGCGAAAACGAGATGAAAGGAGCAGCGCAAATGGACTTTACTGGCCACACGCCCATGATGCAGCAATACCTGCGCCTGAAGGCTGACCATCCCGAAATCCTGCTGTTTTATCGCATGGGCGATTTTTACGAGCTGTTCTACGACGACGCCAGGCGAGCCTCCCAACTGCTGGAGATTTCACTCACGAAACGCGGCGCGTCAGCGGGTGAACCCATCCCGATGGCGGGCGTGCCCTATCATGCTGTTGAAGGTTATCTGGCAAAACTGGTCCAGCTCGGTGAATCCGTGGCGATCTGCGAACAGATTGGCGACCCGGCACTGAGCAAAGGACCGGTTGAGCGTAAAGTCGTGCGCATTGTGACACCAGGCACCATCAGTGATGAAGCGCTGCTGCAGGAGCGTCAGGACAACTTACTGGCGGCCATCTTCCAGAGCCAGCGCGGGTTTGGTTATGCCACCCTCGATATCAGCTCGGGGCGTTTTCGCCTGAGCGAACCTGTCGACCAGGAGACCATGGCGGCAGAACTCCAGCGCACTAATCCTGCTGAACTGCTCTATCCCGAAGATTTCCAGGCCATGGCGCTGATCGATCAGCGTCGTGGTCTGCGCCGTCGTCCGCTATGGGAATATGAAATCGACACCGCACGCCAGCAGTTAAACCTGCAATTCGGCACGCGTGATCTTAGCGGCTTTGGTGTTGAACAGGCTCATCTGGCGCTACGCGCTGCGGGTTGTCTGCTTCAATATGTTAAGGATACCCAACGCACCTCCCTGCCACATATTCGCTCGTTAAGTATGGAGCGCCAGCAGGACAGCGTCATCATGGATGCAGCCACTCGCCGCAACCTGGAAATCACGCAAAACCTGGCGGGAGGTATCGACAATACCCTGGCTGCGGTGCTGGATAAAACCGTCACCCCGATGGGAAGCCGTATGCTGAAGCGCTGGCTGCATATGCCGCTGCGCGATGTCACCACCATCAGTCGTCGCCAGGAATCGATTGCCGAACTGCAATCTCTGAGTGAAGCATTACAGCCAGTACTGCGCCAGGTGGGCGATTTGGAACGCATCCTGGCGCGTCTGGCACTGCGCACCGCGCGCCCGCGTGATTTAGCTCGCATGCGGCATGCCTTCCAGCAGTTGCCGGAATTAAACCATCAGCTGGAAGGTGTCGAGGCGACTCAACTGGTCAATCTGCGTTCGCAGATGGGTGAATTTACTGAACTACGCGAGCTGCTGGAACTAGCCGTCATTGAATCCCCTCCCGTGCTGGTGCGTGACGGGGGTGTGATTGCGCCCGGCTATAACGCTGAATTAGATGAATGGCGTGCGCTGGCCGACGGTGCCACTGATTATCTCGACCGCCTGGAAATTCGCGAACGAGAGAAGCTAGGGCTGGATACTTTAAAGGTGGGTTTTAACGCAATTCATGGTTACTACATTCAGGTCAGCCGCGGCCAAAGCCACTTGGTGCCGATTCACTATGTACGCCGTCAGACGCTGAAGAACGCCGAGCGCTACATCATTCCTGAATTGAAAGAGTATGAAGACAAGGTACTGACCTCAAAAGGCAAAGCGCTAGCGCTGGAAAAAGGCCTGTACGAAGCGTTACTCGATCAGTTGCTGCCACATCTTGAAGCACTGCAGATCAGTGCCGCGGCGCTGGCTGAACTGGATGTGTTGGCTAACCTGGCAGAACGCGCCTGGACACTGAATTACTGCCGCCCGGTACTGCAGGAAAAAGCCGGTATCCGCATCACCGCGGGTCGCCACCCTGTCGTGGAGCAGGTTCTGAAAGAACCGTTTATTGCTAACCCGCTATCGCTGTCAAATCAGCGCCGCATGTTGATCATCACCGGTCCGAATATGGGCGGTAAAAGTACCTACATGCGTCAGACTGCGTTGATTGCGCTAATGGCGTGGATTGGCAGCTATGTGCCAGCCGAAGAAACCGTGATTGGTCCTATTGATCGCATTTTCACTCGTGTCGGTGCGGCTGATGACCTGGCTTCAGGGCGCTCAACCTTTATGGTTGAAATGACCGAAACGGCCAATATCTTGCACAACGCCACGGAGAACAGCCTGGTGTTGATGGATGAAATCGGTCGCGGCACATCGACCTACGATGGGCTGTCGCTGGCATGGGCTTGTGCGGAGAGCCTGGCAAACCGCATCAAAGCGATGACACTGTTTGCAACCCACTACTTCGAACTTACGACCCTGCCGGAAAAAATGGAAGGCGTAGTGAATGTGCATCTTGATGCCATGGAGCATGGCGATACCATTGCATTTATGCACAGCGTACAAGATGGTGCAGCCAGCAAAAGCTATGGTTTAGCAGTTGCTGCATTAGCGGGTGTGCCGAAAGACGTGATCAAACGTGCGCGCAACAAGCTGAAAGAGCTGGAAGCGCTCTCCGGCAGTTCTGCGGCATCCACTGTAGAAGGATCGCAAATGCAGCTGCTGGTGGCAGAAACATCGCCAGCCGTAGACGCACTGGAAGCGTTGGACCCTGATAGTCTCACGCCAAAACAGGCGCTGGAGTGGATTTACCGCCTTAAAACATTGGTCTAGTTCAATTTTAATGAGCGGCGGGTAATGACGTTGCTCATTAGCGTAACGGCCTGATAACGCACATAAAAAAACGGTGACCCAAGGGTCACCGTTTTTTATTGCCGATTACGGCTTATTCGCGAAACAGTGCTTCAATGTTGAGGCCCTGAGTCTGCAGGATTTCACGCAGACGGCGCAGACCTTCAACCTGAATCTGACGGACGCGCTCACGGGTCAACCCGATCTCACGCCCCACATCTTCCAGCGTTGCCGCTTCATAGCCTAACAGGCCGAAACGACGCGCCAGCACTTCACGCTGCTTGGCATTCAATTCAAACAACCACTTAACGATGCTTTGTTTCATATCATCGTCCTGCGTGGTGTCTTCCGGGCCGTTGTCTTTTTCATCGGCCAGGATATCCAGCAGCGCTTTTTCGGAATCTCCACCCAGCGGTGTGTCAACCGAGGTAATACGCTCGTTGAGACGCAGCATACGGCTTACATCATCAACCGGCTTGTCTAACTGCTCGGCAATCTCTTCAGCACTCGGCTCATGGTCAAGCTTATGCGAAAGTTCGCGCGCGGTACGCAGATAAACATTCAACTCTTTAACGATGTGGATCGGCAGACGAATAGTACGGGTTTGATTCATGATCGCCCGTTCAATAGTCTGACGAATCCACCAGGTGGCATAGGTTGAGAAACGGAACCCACGTTCTGGGTCAAACTTCTCCACGGCACGAATCAGGCCGAGATTACCCTCTTCAATCAGATCCAGCAGTGCCAGACCACGATTGCTATAACGACGGGCAATTTTCACCACCAGGCGTAAATTACTTTCAATCATGCGGCGGCGAGAAGGAATGTCACCACGTAGTGCACGACGAGCGAAGAACACTTCTTCTTCCGCTGTCAGTAGTGGAGAGTAACCGATCTCACCAAGGTAAAGCTGCGTCGCATCCAAAACGCGTTGCGTCGCACCCTGTGACAACAGCTCTTCTTCAGCTACTTCGTTATCACCAGGTTCGTTCTCAACGAGAGCCTTCTCATCAAAAACCTCAGCTCCGTTCTCCTCGAATTCCGCATCTTCATGTAACTCGTTAACTTTCAGCGTATTCTGGTTCATAAGCGGCTCCTACCCGTGATCCAAGGGCAGAACACCTAAGGTTCTGCCGGATTATCGCTGCGGTAAATAACGCAACGGGTTTACGGATTTCCCCTTGTAACGAATTTCAAAATGTAATCTAACCGAACTGGTTCCGGTACTACCCATGGTAGCGATTTTTTGCCCCGCCTTAACTTCCTGTTGTTCCCGGACCAGCATGGAATCGTTATGGGCGTAAGCACTCAGATAATCATCATTGTGTTTGATGATGATTAAATTACCGTACCCACGGAGCGCGTTGCCTGCGTATACCACCCTTCCTGAAGCAGTGGCGACAACAGGTTGTCCACGCGAACCGGCGATATCGATCCCTTTGTTTCCGCCTTCCGCAGCGGAGAAGTTATCGATGATCTTCCCATCAGTCGGCCAACGCCAGCTTCCCACTGGGGTTGTGCTGTTAGTCGTGCTGCTGACTGTAGGCGGTACGGTAACCGGAGCTGTGGTCGTTGCCACATTATTTGCCCCTTTCGACGGCAGCATTTTACCGCCTGTCGAACCCGAATCATCAGAATACGTAATAACAGGTTGCTGTGCAACAGGGGCCGATTTAATTTGCGTTTGGTTGGATGCCACCGGCACGCCGCCCTGTGTCGCATCCGCTGCGGTTATCGCATTGCCACCGGTGATGGTCTGGCCATTACCGTTGCCAACCTGCAGGACTTGCCCCGCTTCCAGGCCATACGGGGCCGGGACGTTATTGCGTTGCGCCAGATCGCGGAAGTCATTGCCGGTAATCCAGGCAATGTAGAACAGGGTATCTCCACGTTTAACGGTGTAAGTCTCACCACCGTAACTACCTTTAGGAATATTCCCATAATTACGGTTGTACACGATACGACCATTTTGCGTGACAACATTATTATTGCCACTAACCATTCCCCCGGAGGGTGCAGCTGATGGTGTACCGCCGCTTAACATTCCGCCGTGTGGCATGGCTGGTACGGTACTGTTCTGCGATGAGAGCATGCCACCGCTGCTCGGTGAGGAGGTCATGCCGCCGCCAGAGGACATCATACCGCTGTCGCCACCGCCGCCAATCTGGCTAATCGGAGCTTGCGTGTTGTCGCCTGAGCTACAGCCCGCCAGCCAAAAACCTACCAGTGAGAGTGCCGCCAAACGGCGTAATTGAAATACTGTGCTTCCCGTGCTCATTGATCCCCCGTTATGGCAATCCTGGATGTAACTGTGTCGTGGTTGTGACCGCATGATTCACTGCGCAACAGGCGGAATACGGTCTTTCACATTGATTAACAAGGATAGTAACAATATCAACTGCGCCATGCCATGTAACAGTTGTGAAGATTTACGTAGCAATGGCTCAGGCCAGATCGCCCTGAACTAACGGCACAAAGCGGACGGGTTCGATGATTTCTTCAATTAATTCACCACCCTGACGACGTAAACGCTTTAAAACCTGCTGATCTTCGCCGACTGGCAGCACCATTTTGCCACCCTCACCTAATTGCGCTATCAGCGCAGTCGGAATTTCAGGGGGTGCAGCGGTGACAATGATGGCATCAAACGGGCCACGTGCGGCCCAGCCTTGCCAACCGTCACCATGACGAGTCGAAATATTGTGCAGGTCGAGTTGTTTCAGGCGACGCTTTGCCTGCCATTGCAGCCCTTTAATGCGTTCAACGGAATAAACGTGATTGACCAGATGGGCCAGAATAGCGGTCTGATAGCCCGAACCGGTGCCGATTTCCAGCACGCGCGATTCCGGGCTCAGTTCAAGTAACGCGGTCATCCGCGCTACCATGTAGGGCTGTGAAATCGTCTGCCCACTGCCAATCGGCAGCGCAACGTTTTCCCAGGCTTTATGCTCAAACGCCTCATCGATAAAGCGTTCACGCGGGACATCAGCGATGGCTTTTAACAGGTGCTCATCGTGAATACCCTGCGCACGCAGTTGCTCTAACAGCGTTTCGATGCGCCGGTTCACCATGCGAGATTTACCTCAGCCTCGATCAACCAGTCGCTTAATACTTCCTGCGCCGCATGTGCCGTAAGATCGACATGCAATGCCGTCAACGACACGTAACCTGCATCTACCGCAGCGAAATCGGTGTCGGGGCCCGCATCCAGTTTGTCCCCCGGCGGGCCAATCCAGTACAGGGTATGGCCGCGCGGATCTTCCGTGCAAATCACCTGATCGGCCGGATGGCGGCTGCCACAACGCGTCACACGGAAACCTTTGATTTCCGCTAGCGGTAGATCAGGCACATTGATGTTCAGGATACGCCCGGTGCGCAGCGGTGCGCGGGACAACGCACGCAACAGCGCGCAGGTCACCGCAGCAGCGGTGGCATAGTGTTGATGACCGTTGAGTGAAACCGCCAGCGCGGGCAGTCCAAGATGGCGCCCTTCCATCGCGGCAGCCACGGTGCCAGAGTAAATCACGTCATCACCCAGATTGGGGCCAGCGTTGATGCCTGAAACCACAATGTCCGGACGCGGCTGCATCAGTTTGTTAACCCCAAGAAACACGCAATCCGTCGGCGTGCCCATCTGTACAGCGATGTCACCATTCTCATGGGTAAAAGTACGCAGCGGGGTTTCTAACGTCAGAGAATTTGATGCGCCACTTCGATTGCGATCGGGCGCGACAACCTGCACCTCCGCAAACTCACGCAGTGCGCGAGCCAGCGTCTGAATGCCGGGGGCATGAATTCCATCGTCGTTGCTGAGCAATATCCGCATCTGTTCCTGACCTTTGTTCATTCAACGGGCCCTCAACTCGCCGGGCATCCGCTGTTGGGGTGCCGCACAAACAAGATTTGGCGAGACGAAGATGTTTGCATTCTAGCGGTGAGGCGCGGGAAGTGGTAGGCGTAAATCACGGAACTTCCGGCGTTTGCCGCAACATTATGCAGCCGGAGCAGATATTTACCCGGCGTTGAGGCCGGGTAAAGTGGGGTTATTCATCGCTGATTGGCGCAGCGGCACCGTTACTCAGTAGTTCGCGCACCACGCTGGTGGCGAAACTCCCGGCTGGCAGCCAGAACTGCATCTCCAGCGTGACGTCATCCCACCAGTTCCAGCGCAGATCTTTCGGCACCACCAGCATGGCGCGGCGGGCTGCATCAACGCGCTCACGTTCCAGCAGCGCCAGCAAATCCGCAGCCGGTGCCAGATTAGCCTGCTCAAAGGCCAGCGCGTCACCCTGGGGGCCCAGATCACCTCGCCCGGCGAGCGGCGCGGTGATGCGCAGTTCATGATGATTCACACGCTGCTGCAATTCCGCCAGCTCTTCCGCCTGCGCCACAAACCAACTGCCGCGACCGGCCAGCTGCAGTGCATCACCCGCTTGTACCTGATCCAACACGCCATCACGCTGCAAACGCGCACTGGTGACCTGATTAAACAGTTGGCTGCGCGCAGCAGACAGCAAAATACCTTTCATGCTGCGATCGCGCGGGCGGAATTTCTCTTCAGCCCACAGTTTTGCCTGCGTCAGGTTATTACCGCCGCGGCCAAAGCGTTGTTCACCAAAGTAGTTAGGCACGCCGTTTTGCTGGATTTGCTGCAAGCGCGCATCCACTTCTGCGCGATCCGAAATCTGACGCACAACCAAACGGAACGCATTACCTGCCAGCGCGCCAGTGCGCAATTTGCGCTTATGGCGGATCACCTGCAGAATTTCCACGCCTTCCAGCTGGAAACCGGCCAAATTCGGCATCGCGTTACCCGGCACGCGGAAACACAGCGTCTGCTCAGTCACCGCATGGCGGTCTTTCATCCCGGCATAGCTCATATCACGTTGATGCACGCCGAGGAATTTCGCGATAGCTTCGGCGACAAAGCGTGTATTGCAGCCTATCTTGCGGATGCGCACCAGCACCTGCTCGCCTTCGCCATCATAGGGATAGCCGAGGTCTTCAATCACCACGAAATCTTCGGGATTGGCCTTGATCACGCCGGTGGCGCTTGGAACGCCGTGCAGGTAAAGCAGTTCACTCATACTTAATCGGCCTTCACCAGCAGCGCCACGGCTTCACAGGCAATGCCTTCGCCACGGCCGGTAAAGCCAAGCTTCTCAGTCGTGGTCGCTTTGACGTTGACATCATCCATATGGCAACCGAGATCTTCAGCGATGTTGACGCGCATCTGCGGCACATGCGGCAGCATTTTCGGCGCTTGCGCGATGATGGTCACGTCGACATTACCAATGCGATAACCTTTCTGCTGAATACGACGCCAGGCTTCACGCAGCAAGCCACGGCTGTCCGCCCCTTTGAAGGCGGGATCGGTGTCCGGGAATAGCTTGCCGATATCGCCCATCGCCACCGCGCCCAGCAGCGCATCCGTTAATGCATGCAGTGCCACATCGCCATCTGAATGGGCAATAAAACCGTGTTCGAAGGGAATACGCACCCCGCCAATCACTAACGGACCTTCGCCGCCAAAAGCGTGAACGTCAAAACCGTGACCGATACGCATCATGCGCTCTCCTTTAACTGAATCTGGGTGAGATAGAAGGCCGCCAGCGCCAGATCTTCTGGCCGCGTCACCTTAATATTGTCGCTGCGTCCGCTGACGAGCTCTGGATGATAGCCGCAGTATTCCAACGCCGACGCTTCATCGGTAATGGTAGCGCCTTCATGGAGTGCACGCGTTAAACACGCCGTCAGCAGTTGATGCGGGAAAAATTGTGGCGTGAGTGCGTGCCAGAGATCTTCGCGTTCAACGGTATGCGCAATCGCCGTTTTGCGAGGTTCAGCACGCTTCATGGTGTCACGCACCGGTGCCGCCAGAATCGCACCCACTTTACTGTGCTCACGAACTGCCAGCAGGCGTGCCAGATCATCCGGGTGCAAGCATGGCCGCGCGGCATCGTGCACCAGTACCCATTCGCTATGCTTAATCGCCTGCAAACCTGCCAGCACCGACTCAGCACGCGTGTCGCCACCTGTCACGCGCAGTACGCGTGAATCCTGCGCCAGTGGCAGCGAATCAAACCAGCCATCATCAGGACTGATGGGCACGATCACTTGTTTAACGGCTGGATGAGCCAGCAAGCGCGCAACGCTGTGTTCAAGAAGGGTAAATTGACCAATGGTCAGATACTGTTTTGGGCAGGCAGCCTGCATACGGCTGCCCACGCCTGCGGCAGGCACCACGGCAATCACATCCGCAAGGGAAGAGAGGTTGTTCATGGTTTATCGTTGTTGATTTTGCGCAGCTTGTTGCGCGTTACGTTTATTCTGGTCTGGAACCAGACGATAGAAAGTCTCACCGGGCTTAATCATACCCAGTTCATTACGTGCACGTTCCTCAATTGCTTCTGAACCGCCATTGAGGTCATCAATTTCGGCAAACAACTGATCGTTACGTGCTTTGAGTTTGGCGTTATTCGCCTGTTGCGACGCGACGTCTTCATTGACGCGCGTATAGTCATGAATACCGTTCTTACCCAGCCACAAGGAATATTGGAGCCATCCCAGCAGCACGAGCAACAGTAACGTCAGTTTTCCCATCCCCGCCCCCTGAAAAACGGCCTAATCATCCCATAACTTCGCACAGGACTCCACAGCGACAGCGAAAATGCCAGCAGCAGACGATTGTCTGTACAAAAAAACGGCAAGGCTAAAAGCGGGACGGCAGGTAAAGTTTTGTAACCTGCCGATGCGTTTGCACATCAGGATCGGACTACCAACCCGAGAGAAATGAGAACAGCAGCCAGAACAGGCACACCACCACGATAGCGGTGATCACCCCACTCCAGAACAGGCGTCCGCGAATCATTAAGCTCAGTACAATACCAATCAGCACCGATACCGGTAGCAGCGCCAAAAAGAACGGCCAGGTGTAGAGGAAGAAGAATAGCGTGTTGGAACCGTAGAGCATGAACGGAATCGCCAGCGCGCACCAGTACGAGAGAAAGCCAATCACGCCGCCCGGCAGTGATGAGCGGGACTCATCTGGGGTGCGTTCATCTTTGCGTGCCAGCATGGGGGTAACGTTCTGCATAGAGATCCTGTTGACGCTAAAAAGCGGCAAACCAATCGAGATTTGCCGCTGTCGGTTCAGGATCTGATGATATCGCGGTGACGCAGGAGGTCTAACAATTGGGCGGTCAAGTTTGTAACTAATTGTTCGCCATCTAAGTGAATTTCCGGCGCGTCTGGCGCCTCATAAACACTGTCGATACCGGTAAAATTGCGCAGCTCACCGGCACGCGCTTTTTTATACAAACCTTTGGGGTCACGCGCTTCACACACGGCCAGCGGCGTATCGACAAACACTTCGACAAATTGCCCGGTGCCGAGCAAATCACGCACCATCTGACGCTCCGTGCGATGCGGCGAAATAAAGGCAGTTAATACCACTAAACCGGCATCCACCATCAGTTTCGCCACTTCTCCCACGCGCCGGATGTTCTCTTTGCGATCGTCATCGCTGAAGCCGAGGTCACGGCACAGGCCGTGACGCACGTTGTCACCATCCAGCAGATAGGTGCTGACGCCCGCCCGATGCAGCGCCTGCTCCAGTGCACCCGCTACGGTGGATTTACCCGAGCCTGATAGCCCGGTAAACCACAGCACTACGCCTTGATGGCCGTGCTGCTGTTCTCGCTCTTCACGCGTTACCGGATGATCGTGCCACACCACGTTTTCGTCGTGTTGTGCCATTACTTGCCACCCAGCAGGTCGCGCGCATTCCAGTGAGGGAAGTGACGACGCACCAGCGCATTCAACTCCAGTTCGAATTCACTGAACTGGCCAGCCTGCCCACGCACATCACTCAGTGGCTGATTGATCATTCCCGCACCGACTGTGACATTGCTCAGACGATCGATAAAGATCATGCCACCGGTCACCGGGTTCTGCTGATAGGCATCCAGTACCATCGGCTCATCAAACGTGATCTCGACCAAGCCGATACCGTTCAGTGGCAGACTTTCCACCGCACGTTTCTCCAGCGTGTTGATCTCCACCTGATGAATGATCTTTTCCACGCGGCCACGCGCTTTCTTACCGGCGATCTTCACTTCATAGCTCTGACCCGGCTGCAGTGGCTGTTCTGCCATCCACACCACATCCACGGTGGCAGATTGCACTGCCTGCAATTCTGCAGCGGCATCGACCAGTAGGTCGCCACGGCTGATGTCGATCTCATCTTTCAGCACCAGCGTAATCGCTTCACCCGCTGCTGCTTCCTGCAGATCGCCATCGAAAGTGACGATACGTGAAACCGAAGACTCGACGCCTGAAGGCAATACTTTCACGCGCTGTCCGACCTGCACCGTACCGGAGGCCAGCGTACCGGCATAACCACGGAAATCGAGGTTTGGACGGTTCACATACTGCACCGGGAAGCGCATCGGCTGATGATCCACCACGCGGTTCAGTTCCACGGTTTCCAGCACGTCGAGCAGCGTAGGGCCGCTGTACCATGGCATGGTCACACTTGGCGTCGCCACGTTATCGCCTTCCAGCGCAGACATCGGCACAAAGCGAATATCCAGATCTTCAGGGAGCTGGCCAGCAAAATCGAGGTAAGACTGTTTGATCTGTTCAAACGTCTCCTGTTTATACTCCACCAGATCCATCTTGTTGATGGCGACCACCAGGTGTTTGATACCCAGCAGCGTAGAGATAAAGCTGTGACGACGCGTCTGATCCAGCACGCCTTTACGCGCATCGATCAGCAGAATCGCCAGATCACAAGTGGATGCGCCGGTCGCCATGTTGCGGGTGTACTGCTCGTGTCCCGGCGTGTCGGCGATGATAAATTTGCGCTTCTCGGTGGAGAAGTAGCGATATGCCACGTCGATGGTGATGCCCTGCTCACGCTCGGCCTGCAAGCCATCCACCAGCAGCGCCAGATCGAGTTTCTCGCCCTGGGTGCCATGACGCTTGCTGTCGTTGTGCAGCGAAGAGAGCTGATCTTCATAAATCTGACGGGTATCGTGCAGCAGGCGACCAATCAGCGTACTTTTGCCGTCGTCGACGCTACCGCAGGTCAGGAAACGCAGCAGGCTTTTGTGTTGTTGCGCGGTCAGCCAGGCTTCTACGCCGCCCTGATCGGCAATCTGTTGTGCAATTACGGTGTTCATCTGCGTCTCCTTAGAAATAACCCTGACGTTTCTTCATTTCCATCGAACCGGCCTGGTCGCGGTCAATCACACGGCCCTGGCGTTCACTGGTGGTGGAGACCAGCATCTCTTCAATAATTTCCGGCAGCGTTTGCGCTTCGGATTCCACCGCACCGGTCAGCGGCCAGCAGCCGAGGGTACGGAAACGCACCATACGCTGTTTGATCACTTCGCCAGGCTGCAGATCAATGCGATCGTCATCAATCATCATCAGCATGCCATCACGCTCCAGCACCGGACGCGGTGCCGCAAGGTACAGCGGAACGATCTCGATGTTTTCCAGGAAGATGTACTGCCAGATATCCAGCTCGGTCCAGTTGGAGAGCGGGAACACGCGGATGCTTTCGCCTTTGTTGATCTGGCCGTTGTAGTTGTGCCACAGCTCTGGACGCTGATTTTTCGGATCCCAACGATGGAAACGGTCACGGAACGAGTAAATACGCTCTTTGGCGCGTGACTTCTCTTCGTCACGACGCGCACCACCGAAAGCGGCATCAAACCCGTACTTATTCAGCGCCTGCTTCAGGCCCTCGGTTTTCATGATGTCGGTGTGTTTGGCGCTACCGTGGACAAACGGATTGATGCCCATCGCTACGCCTTCCGGGTTGCGGTGAACCAGCAGTTCCGCGCCCATGTTTTTCACGGTGCGATCGCGAAACTCGTACATTTCACGGAATTTCCAGCCGGTATCAACGTGCAGCAGCGGAAATGGCAGCGTGCCAGGATAGAAGGCTTTACGCGCCAGATGCAGCATTACCGAGGAGTCTTTACCGATGGAGTACATCATCACCGGATTGCTGAACTCGGCCGCCACCTCGCGGATGATATGGATACTCTCTGCCTCCAGCTGGCGCAGATGAGTAAGACGATTTTGGTCCATAATTTTTCCTCAAGCCAAATTGACAACGGCGGACTCACGAGCCCCCTGCTGTGCCGAATGTTGGAACCAGGCTAATTGCCCGTGCAAATTCACCACTTCACCCACCACAATCAGGGCCGGTGTGGGCGCGGCAACCGCCAGCGCCTCAAGCTGATCTAAGGTACCGGTCAGCACTTGTTGATTCTGACGCGTGCCGCAGCCAATGACGGCTACCGGCGTTGATGCCGCGCGTCCATGTTTGATAAGGCCCGCCGCAATTTCTGCCGCTTTCAACGTGCCCATATAAATCGCTAAGGTCTGACGCGCACGCGCCAGCGTCGGCCAGTCAATGCCTGCGCTATCACTGCGTAAGTGGCCGGTAACAAACAGCACGCTCTGCGCGTGATCGCGATGGGTTAACGGAATCCCGGCATAAGCAGTGGCTCCCGCTGCCGCAGTAATGCCCGGCACCACCTGGAAAGGAATGCCCGCCGCTTTCGCCGCCTGCAGCTCTTCGCCGCCGCGACCGAAGATGAACGGATCGCCGCCTTTCAGACGCACCACGCGTTTACCCTGCTGCGCCAGCTCAACCAGCATCGCATTGGTCTCTTCCTGGGATACGGAGTGTGCTCCAGCACGTTTACCGACGCAGATGCGGTCAGCATCACGGCGCACCAGCTCCAGCACTTCGTCACTCACCAGATGGTCATACAGCACCACATCCGCCAGCTGCATCACCTGCAGGCCGCGCAGCGTCAGTAAACCGCTGTCACCCGGACCGGCACCCACCAGGGTGATTTCACCCTGATTGTCGCTGCTGTTCTCTAACTCGCGATCCAGCGTGCGGCGGGCCTCATTGACGTTACCGGCTGACATCTGGCTGGCGAACAAACCGTTAAATGCCCGCTCCCAAAAACGACGACGTTCCGACATGCTGTGATAGCGCTGTTTAACTTTGTCACGCCACTGTCCTGCCACTTCAGCCATCTGACCGAGGTTGGCAGGTAACAGCGACTCAATTTTTTCACGTAATAAGCGGGCCAGCACTGGCGCCGTACCACTAGAGGAGATCGCCACCACCAAGGGGGAGCGGTCGACAATAGAGGGGAAGATAAAACTGCACTTGGGCTGATCGTCGACAACGTTGACCAGCTTGTGGCGGGCATTGGCGGCGTCAAAGACTTGCGCATTGAGCGCGTTATCGTCAGTGGCAGCGATGACTAAAAAGACGCCATCCAGCTGAACCGGATCGAAGTGATGTGCAATCCACTCGATGGCGTCGATTTCCAGCAGCGCCTGCAACTCATGGCCAAGGTCGCGCGCAGCTACCCGCACGCGCGCACCGGCACGTCGCAGCAGTTCGATTTTACGCGCCGCGATTTCACCACCGCCGACAACTAGCACCGGACGGTTTTTGAGATCGGCAAAGAGAGGCAGATAATCCACGTTAACCTTGCTAGTTTTACAATAAGTTAACGCGACTATACGTCCCTGCCTTCTGGCAGATGAAATTACGAATTGGCATTAGTAGTTACCGAATGGAATAACGCCCCAGGATTGCTGATAACAATTTGTGCTTAACAAATGATATTGCTGGTGTTTCGGAGCAATTCAAATTGTGCAATCGCGGTCACAGTTTCATACTAATCCAGAATTTTTTTAGCCTGACGGGATGTCACAAAAGGACCTTAACTATGTTTGCCACCCTCCGCCGCACCGTGCTGGCTGCACTGATCGCGGGCGGTTTGCCTCTCTTTGCCCAAGCCGCAACCTATGCGCCGGGGCATTTTGCCGAACAGCAGCTGCGCCACATCGCCACCTATTTTCCTGGCCGTATGAGCGGCAGCCCTGCTGAGCTGATGACGGCCGATTATCTGCAACAGCAATTCACCGAGCTGGGTTACAAGAGTAATACCCGCCAGTTCAATACCAGCTACAACTGGTTAGAGCGCAAGGGTGAGACGCGCCCGCGCAAGGTATCCGCCACCTCGGTCATTGCCGCGCGGGCCGGCGCGGTGCCGCAAGAGATCCTGATCGTCACGCATCTCGACACCTGGACGCCACTCAGCCGTCATGAAGCGGATAACAATCTGGGCGGCCTGCGTTTACAAGGCGTCGATGACAATGCTTCTGGCCTTGGCGTAATGCTGGAGCTGGCTCAGCAGTTGAGTAAAACCCCGCTGCACTACGGTGTGCGTTTTGTCGCGCTTAGCGCTGGTGAAGCCGGGCTGCAAGGGATGGATGACTACCTGTCGCGGATGAGTGCGCAGGAGAAAAAGAACACGCTGCTGGTGATTGATCTCAACAGTCTGATCGTCGGCGATCACCTCTATTTTAACAGTGGTGCCAATACGCCCTCAGCGGTACGCAAGCAGACCAGCGCGCGCGCCGTGCAGCTCGCGCATCGCTACGGTATTTCCGCCGCCAGCCACACGCTGACGGCACGCGACTATCCGGGCGTGAATCCGTTTGATAAAGCCGGCATGCCGCTGCTGGATGTCACCGCCGCCAACTGGGCGCTGGGTAATAAAGATGGACAGCAGCAGCGGGCGCACAGCAGCCACTTCCCGGAGGGCAACGTACGCCACCAGACGGACCGCGATAACCTCAATTATCTGGATCGCTGGCTACCGGGCCGGATTACGCAACGCACGCGTGATAGCGTAAAGATCTTACTGCCGCTGGTCACTGAGCTGGCTAACCCAACAACTTAAGGATTTGCGATGTACGTGGTGTATCTCAACTATTTCCGACCGGCAGAAGAAGCCGATGCGCTGCTGGCGCCACACATTGAGTGGCTGGATCGTTACTTTGACAGCGGTGACTTCATTGCCGCAGGCCGTAAAGATCCGCGCACTGGCGGTATGATGCTGGTGAAGGAGATGGATCGCGCCCGTTTGGATACTATCCTCGCGGAAGATCCCTTTGTCGCGGTGGCGCACTATGACGTGACCAAAGTGAACGTGACGCGTGCAGCGGAGGCGTTTGAAGGGTTAAAAGGGATTTAAAGGACAATTGGGAAGCGGCACGATTTATCGTGCACCTGCCAGCGTTAGAGGCGCTGCAGGGAGGCACGATAAATCACGCCGCAACCCTTTTATTGATGCATCAACCTTCGTGCAATCCACACTCGCGCTTCAGGCCAAAGAAGCGTGTCTCTTCTTCTGCCATGCCCGGTTCCCACTTTTTGGTGGTGTGCGTATCGCCCACTGACAAATAGCCCTCATCCCACAGCGGATGATACTTGAGGCCATGTTGTTTCAGGTACTGGTGCACCTGACGGTTATCCCAGTCAATGATCGGCAGAATCTTGAACACACCGCGCTGTACCGCCAGCACAGGCAAACTGGCGCGGCTGCCTGACTGGTCACGGCGTAGACCCGCAAACCAGGTCTGCGCACCCAGGGTTTGTAGCGCGCGATTCATCGGTTCGACCTTGTTGATTTGGTTGTACTGCTCAATCCCCTCGACGCCCTGCTCCCACAGCTTGCCGTAGCGCGCTTCCTGCCATGCTGGAGAAGTCTCAGCACGGAAGATTTGCAGATTGAGATTGAGCTTCTCGGTCAGCTCATCAATAAAGCGATAAGTTTCCGGGAACAGATAGCCGGTATCGGTCAGGATCACCGGCGTATCCGGTTTCTGCTGCGTCACCATATGCAGCAGAACCGCCGCCTGAATACCAAAGCTGGATGACAGCACAAACGCGCCCGGCATATTCTCCAGCGCCCAGCTCACGCGTTGCTCAGCGGAGAGTTTCTCCAGCTGCACGTTGCTTTCGGCCAGTGCCATGATGCGATCGACTTTGCTGCCACTATTCAGTGCTGCGAGATCAAGTACCGTCATACTGCCTCCGAGTCCCAAAAATCACGGGCGGGATCCACCACGGCTTTGATGATGCCAGCGCGAATCACGAAGTCACCGAAGCCTTCATCGGCCTGGCGCTCGGTTGCCCAGCGCGCCACCAGCTCATCGATGCTGGCCAGAATTTCGCCTTCGTTGATGTTCTCGCGGTACATACGCGGAATGCGCGTACCCATGCGGTTGCCGCCAATGTGTAAGTTGTAGCGGCCTGGTGCTTTACCCACCAGACCTAACTCCGCCAGCAAAGCACGGCCACAGCCGTTTGGGCAACCGGTAACGCGTAGCACGATGTGCTCTTCACCGACGCCGTGCTTATGCATGATCTCTTCCACCTTGGTGACAAACGAAGGCAGGAAGCGCTCGGCTTCGGCCATCGCTAATGGGCACGTTGGGAAGGCCACACAGGCCATCGAGTTTTCACGCTGTGGCGTCACCGCTTCCATCAAACCGTGTTCACGGGCGATAGCTTCGATCTGCGCTTTTTGCTTCTCTGGCACACCGGCTACGATCAGGTTCTGGTTGGCGGTTAAACGGAAATCACCCTGATGGATTTTGGCAATTTCAGCGATGCCGCGTTTCAACGGACGGCCTGGATAATCCAGCAGACGGCCGTTTTCAATAAACAGCGTCAGGTGCCATTTCTTATCAATGCCTTTCACCCAGCCCACGCGATCGCCACGGGTCGTGAACGCATAAGGACGAATCGGTTCAAACGTCAGGCCAGCACGCTTTTCTACTTCCGCTTTAAAGGTTTCGACGCCAACACGCTCCAGCGTGTATTTGGTTTTGGCGTTTTTACGATCGGTACGGTTACCCCAGTCACGCTGCGTAGTTACTACCGCAGCCGCCACATCAAGGATCTTCTCTACCGGCAGGAAGCCAAACTCACTCGCAGTACGCGCATAAGTCGCTTTATTACCGTGGTCGATCGACAACCCACCGCCAACCAACAGGTTAAAGCCAATCAGCTTGCCGTTCTCCGCAATGGCGATAAAGTTCAGGTCATTCGCATGCAGGTCGACATCGTTATGCGGTGGCACCACCACGGTAGTTTTGAACTTACGCGGCAGATAGGTTTCGCCCAGAATTGGTTCTTTATCCGTTGTGGCAACCTTCTCTTTATCCCACCAAATCTCAGCGTATGCGCGGGTTTGCGGCAGCAGGTGCTCGGAGAGCTTTTTCGCCCACTCGTAGGCTTCCTGATGCAGTTCCGACTCGACTGGATTCGAAGTGCACAACACGTTACGGTTCACGTCGTTGGCGGTGGCCAGCGCGTCGAGACCCACTTCATGCAGCATTTGGTGCGTCGGCTTCACGTTCTTTTTCAGAATGCCGTGGAACTGGAAGGTCTGACGGTTAGTCAGACGGATGCTGCCATAAATGGTTTTATCGGTCGCAAACTTATCAATCGCCAGCCATTGCGTTGGCGTGATAATCCCGCCCGGCAGACGGCAACGCAGCATCATCGCGTGGCGCGGCTCAAGTTTCTGCGCCGCACGCTCCGCACGAATATCGCGGTCGTCCTGCTGGTACATGCCGTGGAAACGGATCAACAGGAAATTATCGCCACTGAAGCCGCCGGTCAGGCCATCATCGAGATCCTCGAGAATGGTGCCGCGCAGGTAGTTACTCTGTTTTTTCAGACGCTCGGCGTCGGTCAGCTTGCCTTCAACGACCAGCGGTCCAGGATGTTTTTCGCTCATTAGTAAACGTCTCGCTGATAACGGCGCTCAATGCGCAGCTCACTTAAAAATTCGTCAGCCGTTTCACGATCCATGCCGCCGTGTTCGACCACCACATCCAGTAATGCCTGCTCAACGTCTTTCGCCATGCGATTAGCGTCGCCGCAGACGTAAAGGTGCGCGCCTTCTTCAATCCAGCGCCACACTTCCGCCCCTTTGGCGCGGATTTTATCTTGTACGTATATTTTCTCAGCCTGGTCACGTGACCACGCTAAATCAATGTTGGTCAGCAAGCCGTCTTTGACGTATTTCTGCCATTCCACCTGATAGAGGAAATCATCGGTGAAGTGCGGATTACCAAAGAACAGCCAGTTTTTACCGCCTGCGCCATCGTTATCACGCTGCTGCATAAAGGAGCGGAACGGCGCGATACCGGTGCCTGGGCCGACCATGATCACCGGCGTTTCCGGATTCGCCGGCAAGCGGAAGTTGTCGTTGTGTTCGATGAACACGCGGATGTCGCCGTCTTCTTCGATGCGATCTGCCAGCCAGGTTGACGCACCGCCGCCGCGCTGACGACCATCAATCTCATAACGCACCGCACCGACAGTAATATGTACTTCGGTATCCGTTTCCGCTTGCGATGAAGCAATCGAATAGAGGCGCGGTGTTAAAGGACGCAACAGGCCAGTGAGCTGTTCTGCATTGAGTTCAGTGGGTGCCTGACGCACCATATCGACAATCGGGAAGCTCTGCGCATAGCTCTGTAATTTCGGCTTATCACCCGACAGCGCCAGCAGCGCATCATTGCGTGACAGCGCAGCATACTGTTCAACGATTTGCGGCGTGTTCACCGTCAACTCATAATGCTTTTGCAAGGCTTCTGCGAGCGGCAGGTTTTCACCGTTAACATCAACCGGCTCATCGCCCTTCAGCCACACCAGTTGCAGCAGTTCCTGTACCAGTTCCGCGTCGTTTTCAAACCACACGCCCAGCGCATCGCCGGGCTGATAGCGCAGACCAGAATCGCCCAGATCGATTTCGATATGGCGAACATCTTTATCCGAATCGCGACCGGTGATTTTTTGATTAGCGGCAAAGCTGGCGGTCAGTGGCGCTTCTTTGGTGTATGGGCTGCTGTGGATGTCGTTCACCACGCCAGAAGCCGTCACAGCCGCGACCACTGAGGATTCACTCGGCACGCGTGCTTTTAGAATCTCGGTCAGCTGTTGACGCCAGGCCGTAGCCTGCTCTTTGTACTCCACGTCGGCATCAACACGATCCAGCAGACGTTCTGCGCCTAGTTCCGCCAGACGCTCATCAAAGTCTTTACCGGCTTTGCTGAAAAATTCGTAAGAGGTATCGCCCAGGCCGAACACCGCAAACGCGGAGCCAGTCGCAAATTTCGGCGCCTTCTTCGACAGCAGGAATTTGTGCAGCGCCACGGCTTCTTCCGGTGGCTCACCTTCACCTTGCGTCGAAGTGACAACAACCAGTAATTTCTCCTGACCGATTTGCTTAAACTTGTAGTCACCGGCGTTCACCAGATTGACGCTCAGTTTGGCGGCCAGCAGATCATCGCGCAGCTGTTCCGCCAGACGACGAGCATTACCGGTTTGTGACGCGGAAATCAGCGTGATGGTTGGCACCTCGGCCTGCACCGGTGCAGGTGCGGCAACGGCGCCCGGCGTCTGATTGACCATGCCCCAGAAGTAGCCGGAAAGCCAGGCCATCTGCGTGGTGTTGAAATCCGTGGTCGCTGCCTGTAAGCGCGCGAGTTGCTCCGGATTAAGCGGGAGCATTGAACCTGGTGCCTGAGTCGTCATCGCGTTAAAAATTCCAGTGTCTGAAGTCCGGACCGATAAATGGCGGAAGAGTGGGTAGGTTACCGGGCTGTATATTAACGATTAAATACGCCTTCGACATAATTAATAACCAAAATGACTAAGTGGTTTTTCGGGTAATGTTAATCGGCAAAAGTGGTAAATAAAGTCACCTTTATTCAATACGTTAATCAACATGTTGCGGTATAGGCGTGCGCAAAATGCCCTTTTCATCGTAAGCGGGTGCGAAAAATCTGTGATTCAGGTAGAATTCGGCGGTTTTTAAGTCTGAGAGCCATTATGTCTACCACGCTGTTTAAAGAGTTCCAGTTCGAATCTGCCCACCGTCTGCCGCATGTGCCTGAAGGGCATAAATGTGGTCGTCTGCATGGCCATTCGTTCCTGGTGCGATTAGAAATTACCGGTGAAGTGGATGCGCATACCGGTTGGGTCATGGATTTTGCCGAACTGAAGGCGGCGTTTATGCCGGTTTATGATCGTCTCGATCATCACTATCTGAATGATATTCCAGGCCTGGAAAATCCAACCAGCGAAGTGCTGGCAAAATGGATTTGGGATCAGATGAAACCGATCCTGCCAGAACTGAGTGCAGTGATGATCAAGGAAACCTGTACCGCAGGTTGTACTTATAAAGGTTAATCACTGTTGACGGGCTGCCGCTGTGCAGCCTGACTTTTAGCTATACGCTTCTTTACGTTCACTTCATCTCCCTGTCATCCGCCCCCTCTACGTTGTTGTCTCCTTCATTAAAGATCAAGAGAATCAACAATGAACTTCGTTAAACGCCTTTCTGTTATCGCTTTGCTGGTTTCCGCCTCTGGCGCCGTTCAGGCGCAAAACGTCCTCGATTTTCCGCAGCCTGAAAAAGTAACGGATGAGTTCTATGCCGTGACTGAAATTCCGGCGGGCGGGATGATTAAATATGAAACCGACGCGAAAACCGGTTTTATCGTGGCTGACCGTTTCCAGTCGATGCCGGTTGCCTATCCCGCAAACTACGGCTCACTGACCCAGTCACTGGGCGGTGATGGCGATCCGCTGGATGTGATCTTCTATACTCGTGCACCGCTGCAGCCGGGTACGCTGATCAAACTGCGTCCGATTGGTGTACTGAAGATGATCGACGGTGGCGAAGTCGATGACAAGATCGTCGCAGTGCCGACCAGCAAAATCGATCCGACTTATGACGACATCAAAGAGATGAAAGACCTGCCGAAAATGGAGCAGGAACGTCTGGAAGCCTTCTTCCGCGTGTATAAGCAGTTGCCAGATGGCCGTAAGAAAGTTGAGCTGAATGGTTTTGAAGATGCGGCGAAAGCCAGGGCTGAGATCAAACAGGCCTTCGACGCGTATAAAGCAAAGCAATAAAACCTAAGCATGCGTCGGCGGGGTAATGGCAAAAGTCGCTATCCATATCGTTTAGCCGGTGCGGTAATGAACAAGGTCGCCATCAATGGCGACCCTTCAAACAGGTTTGAGTCAGGTGCCGCAGGGATGCACACCTGATGAATCAGGCGATATTCAGATACTTATGTGTCTGCATCGAAAGGCGCCAGTTACGCGCAATGCAGGTCTCAATGCACAGTTTGGTGGCGGCATCGCCACGACTGATCGGTTGCAGCGCCACAATGCGCTTCTTATCATCATGCAGACCCGCCAGCAGCACATCTAACGCTTCGACATCACGCTCACGCGCCACCGGATGTTTAATCTCATCGGCACGCTGCAACGCTTGAGGCAGCACATCGTAACCACCGCGCATATTGACCTTCGGTGAGACCGTCACCCAGGTGCTGTCAGAACAGTGCACTTCATGTGTACCGCTGGTCTCAATCTGGCACTCAAATCCGGCCGCTTCCAACGCCTCAGTCAACGGGCGCAAATCAAAAATAGCCGGTTCACCGCCGGTGATCACCACATGGCGCGCGGTCCAGCCCTGACGTTGAATAGTTTCAATCAGCATCGCCGCATCGGCACTGCCCCAGGCATCACTCTCCACGGTTTTCACCAGAATATCACCCAGCGAGGTCTCCCGATCGGCCAGTTTTTCCCACGTATGCTTGGTATCACACCAGCTACAGCCCACCGGACATCCTTGTAAGCGGATGAACAGCGCCGGAACACCGGTGTAAAATCCTTCGCCCTGCAGGGTCTGGAACATTTCGTTAATCGGGTAGAACATTTTTTACTCACGTCTTAAATTCGAGGCGCAGATTATGGCAGATTTTCACCATCGGTTCACAGCTGCTTCGTGCCAAAAAAACAAAAGCCCCGCACGAGGCGGGGCTTTATCAGCGATGATGCGGCCCATCGGGACACATCAACAGAGCCTTACTGGCCTTTAACTTCTTTCAGACCGTTGAACGGAGCTTTGTCGCCCAGCGCTTCTTCGATACGAATCAGCTGGTTGTACTTAGCAACACGGTCAGAACGGCTCATAGAACCGGTTTTGATCTGGCCAGCAGCAGTACCGACCGCCAGGTCAGCGATGGTCGCATCTTCAGTTTCACCTGAACGGTGTGAAATCACCGCGGTGTAACCTGCATCTTTTGCCATCTTGATTGCAGCCAGAGTTTCGGTCAGAGAACCGATCTGGTTGAATTTGATCAGGATGGAGTTAGCGATACCTTTATCGATACCTTCTTTCAGGATCTTGGTGTTGGTCACGAACAGGTCGTCACCTACCAGCTGAATTTTGTCGCCCAGCACTTTGGTCTGGTAAGCGAAGCCCGCCCAGTCAGACTCGTCCAGACCGTCTTCGATAGAGACGATTGGGTACTGCTTGGTCAGATCTTCCAGGAAGTGCGTGAACTCTTCAGAGGTGAAAGCTTTGTTGCCTTCGCCAGCCAGCACATATTTGCCGTCTTTGTAGAATTCAGACGCTGCACAGTCCATCGCCAGGGTGATGTCTTTGCCCAGCTCGTAGCCTGCTGCTTTCACCGCTTCAGCGATAACAGCCAGCGCTTCGGCGTTAGAACCCAGGTTAGGCGCATAGCCACCTTCGTCACCGACCGCAGTGCTCATGCCTTTGGCTTTCAGCACTTTTGCCAGGTTGTGGAAAACTTCAGAACCCATACGAATGGCTTCTTTCACGTTTTTCGCGCCAACAGGCTGGATCATGAATTCCTGGATATCAACGTTGTTATCCGCGTGCTCACCACCGTTGATGATGTTCATCATCGGCAGTGGCATAGAGAATTTGCCTGGGGTGCCGTTCAGTTCAGCGATGTGCGCGTACAGTGGCAGGCCTTTAGAAGCCGCAGCCGCTTTAGCCGCAGCCAGCGAAACCGCCAGAATGGCGTTAGCGCCGAAGTTGGATTTGTTCTCAGTACCGTCCAGCTCGATCATGATCTTATCGATGTTCGCCTGGTCTTTGGCATCTTTACCGGTTACCGCTGCAGCGATAGGACCGTTAACAGCGGCAACCGCTTTGGTCACGCCTTTGCCCAGGAAACGAGATTTGTCACCGTCACGCAGCTCCAGTGCTTCGCGAGAACCGGTTGAAGCACCTGATGGCGCTGCAGCCAGACCAACGAAACCGCCTTCCAGATGCACTTCTGCTTCTACAGTCGGGTTGCCACGGGAGTCGATGATTTCGCGACCGATGACTTTTACGATTTTGGACATTCGATTTTCCTCAGTACAAGTTAGTCAATCCTAAGACAAACAACGCGCGAAAAGTTCGCGCGCTGTTCGTTAAACTCTTACTTCGCTAACCGCTTCTGGTGCTCCTGCGCGGCTTTAACAAAGCCAGCGAACAGCGGATGACCATCACGCGGGGTCGACGTGAATTCCGGGTGGAACTGACAAGCTACAAACCACGGATGGTTCGGGAGTTCGATGATCTCCACCAGCTGGTCGTCGCCGGAACGGCCCGCAATATGCAGACCCGCCGCTTCAATCGGCTTCAACAGCAGATTGTTCACTTCATAACGATGACGGTGACGTTCAGTAATCACGTCAGAACCGTATAGCTGGCGCACTTTACTTTCCGGCGTCAGCTGGCACTGCTGGCTACCCAGACGCATGGTGCCGCCCAGATCGCTCTGCTCAGTACGTTGCTCAACGTTGCCTTCTTCATCACGCCATTCAGTGATCAGCGCGACCACTGGGTACTTACAGTCTGGCACAAATTCCGTTGAGTTGGCGTCTGCCATCCCGGCCACGTTGCGTGCGAATTCCATCAACGCAACCTGCATACCCAGGCAGATACCGAGGTAAGGGATGTTGTTCTCACGCGCGTATTGCGCCGTGAGCATTTTGCCTTCCACACCACGGTAGCCGAAGCCGCCCGGGATCAGGATAGCATCCAGATCTTTCAGAATTTCGACACCGCGAGATTCCACATCCTGCGAATCGATCAGCTTGATGTTCACGGTTACACGATTTTTCAGGCCACCGTGCTTCAGTGCTTCAATCACTGACTTGTACGCATCTGGCAGTTCGACATATTTGCCGACCATACCGATGGTCACTTCGCCGCCCGGATTGGCTTCTTCATAGATAACCTGTTCCCATTCGGCCAGGTTCGCTTCCGGTGCGCTCAGATTGAAACGCTTACAGATATAGTCATCCAGACCCTGTGATTTCAACAGACCAGGAATCTTGTAGATGGAATCCACATCTTTCAGGGAAATAACCGCTTTCTCTGGCACGTTACAGAACAGGGCGATCTTCGCACGTTCATTGGCCGGCACAGCGCGGTCAGAACGGCAGATCAGCACATCAGGCTGGATACCGATCGACAGCAGCTCTTTCACTGAATGCTGGGTTGGCTTGGTTTTCACTTCGCCTGCAGCGGCCATATACGGCACCAAAGTCAGGTGCATATACATGGTGTGTTCACGGCCCACATCAACCGCCATCTGGCGAATCGCTTCAAGGAACGGCAGGGATTCAATATCACCTACGGTACCGCCGATTTCCACCAGTACGACATCATGACCTTCGCCGCCTTCGATAATACGTTCTTTAATGGCGTTGGTGATGTGTGGGATAACCTGAATCGTGGCACCCAGATAGTCACCGCGACGTTCTTTGCGCAGCACTTCTGAGTAGATACGACCGGTCGTAAAGTTGTTGCGGCGCGACATTTTGGTACGGATGAAGCGCTCGTAGTGACCCAAGTCCAGATCGGTTTCGGCCCCATCATCGGTAACAAACACTTCACCGTGCTGCGTTGGGCTCATGGTACCCGGATCGACGTTAATGTACGGATCGAGTTTCATGATGGTCACATTCAGACCACGTGCTTCAAGGATGGCTGCGAGGGAGGCTGCGGCAATGCCTTTGCCCAGAGAGGATACGACCCCGCCGGTCACAAAAATATAATTCGTTGTCATGCTGAACCTGAGAGTTTAGGTTTAAAGACGGTGGAATAACCAAGACGGGAAAATAGTATACCCGAAGTCGTCCTCAGCCACAATTGATGAATCACATCACCCCCCCGCATTGCAGCCGATAACATAGCGAATAGACGAGGGTGAAATGTTGACGTGCGTCACAAAGTTGCCGCTTGGCTGAATCGAGTAAGCTCAAGCGGACAATTTATGCGCAATGCAGGAATAATCGACAATTTGAAGAATAACCGCTTAGTCTTTGTTCTCACTGCATTTCACCTGCTGCCAGGCGGCTTCCATTTGATCCAGGGTCGCATCCTGCATCGCCAGTCCCTGCACGCTGATGATGGATTCAACCTGACGGAAGCGACGCTCAAATTTATCATTGGCTTTTTGTAAGGCGATTTCGGCTTTGCTGCCCAGATGGCGCGAAAGGTTGACGGTGGCAAACAGCAAATCGCCAATCTCCTCTTCCAGCTTGTCATTGTCGACCACCGCCTGCTGCGCTTCGTGCATCACTTCATCGATCTCTTCATGCACTTTATCCAGCACTGGCCCCAGGTTGTTCCAGTCGAATCCCACCGTGCTACAGCGCTTCTGGATTTTGTAAGCACGCATCAGTGCAGGCAAGGCTTTAGGAATGTCATCCAGCACCGAATGCTGTGACTTCTCTGCGCGCTCGCTGTGTTTGATCGCTTCCCAGTTTTTCAGTACTTCCTGCGTGGTGTCGGCCTGCACATCACCAAAGATGTGCGGATGACGGCGCTCCAGCTTGTCGCTAATCGCATTGCAGATGTCATCGAAGTTGAAACGCTGTTGCTCATCCGCCATTTGCGCGTAAAACACCACCTGAAACAGCAGATCGCCGAGTTCACCTCGCAGGTCATCAAAGTCCTCACGCTGAATCGCGTCGATCACTTCGTAGGCCTCTTCCAGCGTGTAAGGGGCGATGGAGGCGAAGGTCTGCTGACGATCCCACGGGCAGCCACGTTCCGGGTCGCGCAAGGTTTGCATGATGGTGAGCAGACGATTCAGGGCTGTCATGGGGAAATCCTTAGGGGTTAAAATGGAAAAGGTCGCCAAAATGGCGACCCTGAGGCGCACCGAAATCTGGTCGACGCGCAGAACAACCTGGACGTGCCATTTCGGGCGTACAGTAAATGCCAGGCTGCCCTTTCATGGCGGCCTGGCCACATCAGTTCAGACGGCGTGCGTCGATGATATCCGGCACCTGATTAAGACGCGCCAGCACGCGACCCAGCACCTGCTGGTTGTAGATTTCGATATCCATATCAATGGTTGCCAGCTGCTTTTTGGTGTCGCTGCGGCTGGAAACGCCCAGCACGTTAACCTTCTCATTCGCCAGAATGGTAGTGATATCGCGCAGTAACCCGCTGCGATCGTTGGCGGTGACGCGTACCACCAGCGAATAGCCGCTCGAATAATCTTCGCCCCACACCGCATCGACAATACGTTCCGGCGCATGGGAGATCAGTTCGCTTAACTGGTCACAGTCGGCTCGGTGAATGGAAATACCGCGCCCCTGGGTGATAAAGCCCACGATATCGTCACCCGGGATCGGCTGGCAGCAGCGCGCAATGTGGTGCAGCAGATTGCCCACGCCTTCCACCACCACGCGTCCACTTTCTCTGCGCGCAGATGAGGACTGATGTGATTTTTGCGTCAGCTGGCGCAGCGCTTCACGATCTTCCTCTTCCGCACTCGGCTTATTGAGTTTGGCCTGCAGGAAGTTGACCATCTGATTGAGGCGAATATCGCCGCCGCCAATCATCGCCAACAGCTCATCCTGCGAGCTGACGTTATAACGCGGCAGCAGAATTTTTTCTGCATCGCGGAAACTGATATCCAGCTGGCTCAACTCGCTTTCAAGAATCTGGCGGCCAGCCAGAATGTTCTTGTCGCGATCTTGTTTGCGGAACCAGGCGTGAATTTTTGAACGGCCACGGCTGGTGGTGATATAGCCAAGGTTCGGGTTCAGCCAGTCGCGGCTCGGGTTCGGCTGCTTCTGGGTAATCACCTCAATCTGATCGCCCATCTGCAATTGATAGGTGAACGGCACAATGCGACCGCTGATTTTGGCACCAATGCAGCGATGTCCGATATCACTGTGAATGTGATAAGCGAAGTCCAGCGGTGTTGAGCCAGATGGCAGATCGACCACGTCGCCTTTCGGGGTAAACACGTACACCCGATCGTCAAATACCTGACTGCGCACCTCTTCCAGCATCTCGCCGGAATCCGCCATCTCTTCCTGCCAGGTAATCAGCTTACGCAGCCACGCAATGCGTTCCTCGTGCCCTGCCGCACCGCGCGCGTTACTGGAAGTCGGGCCTTCTTTGTACTTCCAGTGCGCGGCCACGCCCAACTCCGCATCTTCATGCATCTGGCGAGTACGAATCTGGATCTCTACCGTCTTGCCCTGCGGACCGAGCACCACGGTGTGAATGGATTGATAACCGTTGGGTTTTGGATTGGCAACGTAGTCGTCGAACTCGCTGGGAAGATGGCGATACAGTGTGTGCACGGTGCCTAACGCGCCGTAGCAATCCTGCAAACGTTCTGCCACGATGCGCACCGCGCGCACATCGAACAGCTCATCAAACGCCAGCGACTTTTTCTGCATCTTGCGCCAGATGCTGTAGATATGTTTCGGGCGGCCATAGACTTCAGCACGCACGCCCTCCTTCTGCATCTCTGCACGTAAGTTACTCACGAAATTATCAATGTAACCTTCGCGGTCAATACGGCGTTCATGCAGCAGTTTGGCGATGCGTTTGTACTCATCGGGGTGCAGATAGCGGAAGCAGTAATCTTCCAGCTCCCATTTGAGCTGACCGATACCCAGACGATTGGCTAACGGCGCATAGATGTTGGTGCTCTCTTTGGCGGCGAGAACACGTTCGTCTTCTGGTGCATCCTTCATTTCACGCAGGTGGGCAATACGCTCTGCCAGCTTGATAACCACGCAGCGGAAATCTTCCACCATCGCCAGCAGCATGCGGCGCACGTTATCCACCTGCTCGGAGGCCATAGAATCATTGTGGATGGCTTTCAGCTGGCGGATCGCGTCCATATCGCGCACACCGTGTACCAGCGAGACAATGCCTTTGCCGAACGACTTTTCCAGCTCTTCTTCACTGACCACATCCGCGTTGGCCAGCGGGAACAGTAAGGCCGCGCGCAGGCTATCGTTGTCCATACTGAGCATGGTGAGTATTTCCACCATCTCAATACCGCGCCACAGCAGCAGAGCCTGATCTGGATGGTTGTGCGTTTCGGTTTCACAGTAGCGCCAGGTGTCCGCCAATCGCTGACAGGATTGCGGATTATTGATATTTAAACTGGCGATCCACTGGTCAAGGGCAAACTCCCCTTCCGTATTTAAATGCGCACTTCTAACCGCAACCATATCCTCTCCTGCCATAACGACGAAAACGCCGCTTATGCTTTGCTAAACAGCACCATGGACTCGAGATGACTGGTATGTGGGAACATATCCAGCATCGCGACCCTTTCCAAATGGTAGCCCGCCGACAGTAATGCCTGACTGTCGCGCGCAAGTGTTGTTGGGTTACAGGAAACATAGACCACGCGTTGCGGCGCAAGTTTAACGATATGCGACATCACACCCGCGGCCCCAGCACGTGCTGGATCCAGTAACACCTTGTTAAATCCCTGCGCTGCCCAAGGCTGGTGGGCAACGTCTTCCTCCAGGTTGTGCTGGAAAAAGCGGACATTTTTAAGATTATTCAGCTCAGCATTATACGCTGCCTGGTGGACTAATGCTGCAACACCCTCCACACCCACAGCATTTTGTACGAACTTTCCTACAGGCAAAGTGAAATTACCCATACCGCAAAACAGATCCAGCACCCGATCTTCGGGCTGTAAATCGAGCCATTCAATGGCTTTTGTCACCATCTGCTGATTCACGCCATCATTCACCTGGATGAAATCCTGCGGGCTGAAAGTCAGTTTCAAATCAAACGATTGGTAGAAAGGTGCGTAATCCCCCAGCGGCTGCAAATGCTCGCTGCCGTCCGCCAGATACAACATCAGCTGATGCTCATGCGAAAAGCGTTCCAGTTTTACACGATCGCCTGCGGACAATGCATCAAGATGACGCAGCACCATCACCGGGCCATTATCTGCCAGCACTAACTCGACATGCCCCAGTCGCCGTGCGGCCTGTAAGCTGCTAAGACACTGGTGCAACGGCTGCAGTAACGCTTCAAGCTCGGGCACCAAAATGGGGCATTGAGTTAACTCAACCAAATCGTTGCTGGCCGCCTGGCGGAACCCCATTTGTAAACGCTGCTGTTTAGGCTGCCATTGCAGTCCCAGACGGGCGCGACGGCGATAGCCCCAGGTGTTGCCGCTGATGATCTCATTCACCTGCACCGGCAAAGGCGCATCCCGGCTCAACATTCGGCTCAGCGCACGTGCTTTACTGTCCTCCTGTAACGCGATCGCGGCATGCTGTTGCTGGCAGCCACCACACACGCCAAAGTGCACACAGCGCGGTTTTTCCCGCTGTGCGCTTGGCTGCATAATCTTTTTGGCTTTGGCCCGCGAGAACTGACGTTTATCTTCCTCGACCATAACTTCGGCCTGTTCACCCGGCAGTGCGCCGCTGACAAACATCGCTTTGCCATTATGGCGCGCAACACCTTGTCCAAAGGGGTCAAGGTCTTCGATAGTGACGGTAATACGCTGCTTTGTCGCCACACGCTGTTTTGCGGAGTAAAATTGCGCCATAGTGTTGTGAATTCTCTAAATTAATGGGGTGTGCCATCGCAAGCGGATTGTGCACAGGGATATCAATGCCAGGAGTTGCCAGGCCACAATTATGACCAAATATAGCCTGCGGGCGCGAATGATGATTTTGATACTGGCGCCAACGTTAATGATTGGTCTGCTGCTCAGTACCTTCTTCGTGGTGCACCGTTATAACGAATTACAACATCAGGTGCGCGATGCCGGATCGAACATTATCGAACCGCTGGCAGTCTCCAGCGAATACGGCATGACCTGGCACAATCGTGATGCGATTCGCGAGCTGGTCAGCCTGCTGCATCGTCGTCATTCCGATATTGTCCGTGCCATTACCGTTTTCGACAACAACAATCACATCTACGTCACTTCGAACAACAACCAAAATCTGGCGTTGTTGCAGAAAGAAGACATCTCGACGCTGGAAGAGGGTGTCTCCGTCGAGCGCCACGGCAATTTGATGGTGCTGCGAACCCCAATTATCTCCGAACGCTATTCCGTAGACGAACTGCCCGGAGAAGATGCCAAACCGGCGGGTAATCCATTGGGGTATGTGGCTATTGAACTCGATCTGCAATCGGTGCGGCTGGAGCAGTACAAAGAGGTGTTTGTGGCCACTTTGCTCTTACTGTTTTGTTTGTGCATCGCCATGCTGTTTGCCTATCGTCTGATGCGCGACGTCACCGGGCCAATTCGTAACATGGTTTCCACCGTGGACCGCATTCGTCGCGGCCAACTCGACAGCCGCGTTGATGGCTACATGCTGGGCGAACTGAGCATCCTGAAAAACGGCATCAATGCCATGGCGATGTCGCTCACCGCTTATCACGAAGAGATGCAGCAGAATATCGATCAGGCCACCTACGATCTGCGTGAAACCCTGGAGCAGCTGGAGATTCAAAACGTCGAGCTGGATTTGGCGAAGAAGCGCGCCCAGGAAGCGGCGCGTATTAAATCAGAATTCCTCGCCAATATGTCGCATGAGTTACGAACACCGCTCAACGGAGTGATTGGCTTTACCCGTCAGATGCTGAAAACCGGACTGAGCACCAACCAGCGCGATTATATGAGTACCATTGAACGCTCGGCCAATAACCTGCTGAGCATCATCAACGATGTGCTGGATTTCTCAAAGCTCGAAGCCGGTAAACTGGTGCTGGAATCGATCCCCTTCCCGCTGCGCGCCACGCTGGATGAAACGCTGGTGCTGCTGGCACCTTCGGCACATGACAAAGGACTCGAGATCACCGTTTGTCTGGAAAAACAGGTGCCGGATAATGTGATTGGCGATCCGCTACGTTTACAGCAGATCATGATTAACCTGATTGGTAATGCCATTAAGTTTACTGAGCAGGGGCACATCGATTTGCGTGTTGAGCTGCGTAGCCTGAGCACCACGCGCGTTGAACTGGAAATTCAGGTACACGACACCGGCATTGGCATTTCTGAGCAGCAACAGTCACAGCTGTTCCAGGCGTTTCGTCAGGCCGATGCGAGTATTTCCCGCCGCCACGGCGGCACTGGTTTGGGTCTGGTGATCACGCAAAAACTGGTGTCGGAGATGGGCGGAGAGATCGCGTTCCACAGCCGTCAGAATCAGGGATCCACTTTCTGGGTGCACGTTCATCTCGATCTCAATCCCAACGCGCCGCCCATTCCGCGTATGCTGGAAGATCTGCGCGCCATCCCGTTAGCCTATATCGAACCCCATGCGGCGGTGGCGAAAGCGGTGCAGGAGATGCTTAGCATCACGCCGCTGCAGGTTCAGCATTTCACTTCACTGGAAGCGCTGCCGGATACCCGCTTCCCGCTGTTGTTGATGGGATTGCCGGTGAACGATCCTCACCCCGCCACGCTGCCGGATGCTTTAATTCAACGGCTGCGCGCCCATGCCGATTCGGTACTGCTGGCGCTGCCCAGCGAGATGATGCTGTTCGCCGACGATTTGCGCGCACGAGGCATCGCCGGCTGCATCGCCAAACCTGTCTCACTGACGCGCTTATTGCCGATGCTGCTGGATTTGCACAGTTTGCATAACGATGCCTTACCGCACAGTACCCGTCAGCCGCTGACGGTGATGGCGGTGGATGACAATCCTGCCAATCTGAAGTTAATCGGTGCGCTGCTGGAGGAGCAGGTTCAGCACATCATTCTGTGCGACAACGCGGAACAGGCTATCCGCCAGGCGCGTTTACACAAGCTGGATGTAATTTTGATGGATATCCAGATGCCGGATATCGATGGCATTCGCGCCAGTGAAATTATCCGTAGCCTGCCGCTGCATGCCAATACCCCGATTGTCGCGGTGACCGCGCATGCGCTGGATGGCGAGCGCCAGCAGCTGATTGGCGCCGGGATGAATGATTATCTGGCGAAGCCGATAGACGAAGGCAAACTGAGCCAGCTGTTGCAGCGCTATGCCCCGAACCCCACGGCGGCATCCACACTACTGCCGGATGTTGCGCCATCGCTCGACTGGGCGCTGGCACTGCGTCAGGCCGCCAACAAACCGGATCTGGCGCGCGATCTGCTGCAGATGCTGCTGGATTTCCTGCCGGAGGTGGAAGCGCGCGTGGAGGGTTCCATGGCCAGTAACGATGTTAATGGCCTACGCGAGATCATCCATAAGCTGCACGGCAGTGCCAGCTACAGCGGCGTGCCCCGACTGAAACAGCTGTGTCAGCAGCTGGAAAAGAGCCTGCATCAGGAGAGTGATATCGAAGCGCTGGAGCCGGAATTGCTGGAGTTGAGTGATGAGATGGCGAACGTGGCGCGTGAGGCCAGGAAAGTGTTGGGCGTGGGATAACGGAACGTTTCATGCCCTCTCTTAAGCACAAGAGAGCGCTAATCGAGCATGGTTAAAGAATGACTCGTCGTCTCAATCATCGCCACCAACGGTCCCCTCGCCCGATAACGGGAGAGGGTTAGGATGAGAGGGGCGCGCCTGTAAGGCCTGCCCCACATTGTTCGCTGCCACGACATTGCGCGCGATTAGCCGCATCTATAAGGCCTGCCCCACCTTGATTGTTGCCGCCACATTGCGCGCGGTCAGTCGCACATTCTGCGCCGCATTGGCTAACGCATCCTCCAGTGAGCCAATGCTAAACAACACGCTGAATACCGCATCCAGCCCGTGCTGATGCACCACGCCAACATCTGCGGTTAAACTGCCCGCAATGCCAATCACCGGCTTGTTAAACTGCTTTGCCACCTTCGCCACACCAATCGGCACTTTGCCGTTAATGGTCTGGCTATCAATACGCCCTTCGCCGGTAATCACCAGATCGGCATCCTGCACCTGATCCGCTAACGCAAGGGCTTCCGTGACGATCTCAATACCGCGACGTAGCTCGGCCTGGCAAAACGCATGCAGTGCCGCGCCCATGCCCCCCGCCGCACCGCCGCCCGCAATGTGCAGCACATCAATGTCTAAATCGCGATGGATAATCTCAGCGTAATGCGCCAGCGCTTTATCCAGCTGCTGCACCAGTTCCGGCGTGGCCCCTTTTTGAGGACCAAAAATCGCCGAAGCCCCCTCTTCGCCGGTCAGGGGATTAGTGACATCGCAGGCCACTTCAATGCGGCACTGCTGAATACGTTTATCCAGCTGATCGATTTCAATCCGCGCCAGCTGCGGCAGTGCGCCGCCGCCAAAGGCAATCTCATTGCCCTGCTGGTCCAGCAAGCGAGCGCCCAGCGCCTGCATCATGCCGGATCCCCCATCGTTGGTGGCGCTGCCGCCAATGCCAATAATGATGTGGTCAACACCGCGATCGAGCGCGTTTTTAATCAGCTCGCCAGTGCCATAAGAGTTGGTGATCAACGGGTCACGCTGCGCGGCCGGCACCAATTCCAGGCCGCTGGCTGCCGCCATTTCAATAAAGGCGCTGCGCTCATCACCCGATAATCCATAAAATGCCTCAACCGGCGCGCCGAGCGGTCCGGTCACGGTCAATCTGACAATACTTCCCTGCGTCGCCGCCACCATGGCTTCTACCGTGCCTTCGCCACCGTCGGCGACCGGTATTTTCACGTATTCGGCGTCGGGAAAAATTTCGCTAAATCCCGCTTCAATCGCCGCAGCCACTTCCAGGGCGGACAAACTCTCTTTATATGAATCCGGTGCGATGACAATTTTCATAGGCAATCCGAGCGCGATGGATGACGGAGTTCCGTCCTGCTAATGCAGTAAGCTGCCCGGCATCCGCAGACACCGGACAGGCAAACTACCGGGTGATCTCGACCTGAGCTAATTTTTCATAATAGCAAGCCAGTGCACTATGGTCAGATGTGCCCTTGCCGTCGACTTTCAGCGCTTGCATCATTTCCATCACCGCAGCCGTCAGCGGCAGATGCGCGCCAATGCCGTGTGAAGTGTCCAGCGCATTCGCCAAATCCTTGATGTGCAAGTCGATGCGGAAGCCTGGCTTAAAGTTACGATCCAGCACCATCGGCGCTTTGGCATCGAGTACAGTGCTGCCTGCCAGCCCACCACGAATCGCCTGATAAACCAGTTCTGGGTTCACACCGGCTTTGGTTGCCAGCGACAGCGCTTCGGACATCGCCGCGATGTTCAGCGCCACAATCACCTGGTTTGCCAACTTAGTGACGTTACCTGCACCGATATCGCCGGTGTGCACCACCGAACCGGCCATGGCTTTCATGATGTCATAGCACTGGTCGAATACCGCTTTATCGCCGCCAACCATCACAGACAGCGTGCCCTCAATCGCTTTTGGCTCGCCGCCGCTGACCGGCGCATCCAGCATCTTGATGCCTTTTTCTGCCAGCGCATCGTGCACTTCACGGCTGGCCAGCGGCGCAATCGAACTCATGTCGATCACAATCAGTCCTGGCTTCGCACCTTCGATAATCCCGTTGGCGCCGAGGCAAACCTCTTTCACCTGCGGTGAGTTCGGCACCATGGTGATCACCACATCAACCTGTTCGGCGACCTCTTTTGGCGTTTTCGCCACGGTAGCGCCCAGCTCCACCAGCTCGGCTTCATTGCTGACGTTGTGGTCACGTACCACCAGTGAATAACCGGCTTTCACCAGGTTTTTACTCATCGGTTTGCCCATAATACCGAGGCCGATAAATCCAATTTTCATTGCCTTTCCTCTTCGTCAGTTATTTCTTAAATTTGTCACACAGCGCCTGCGTGGCGTTGCGGAAAACACCGAGATCGCTGCCCACGGCAACGAATGTGGCGCCCCATTCGAGATAACGGCGCGCGTCGGCTTCCACCGGCGCCAGAATGCCGCTTGGCTTGCCCGCCGCTTTGGCACGTTCAAAGATGTGTTTGATTACTTTCAGCACTTCAGGATGTGCAGGCTGACCGAGATAGCCCATCGCCGCCGAGAGATCGCCCGGTCCGACAAAAATGCCATCCACGCCGTCAACGGCAGCAATCGCATCGATGTTATCCACCGCCTGCTGCGTTTCGATCTGCACCAGCACTGTGATGTTGTCATTGATGGTGGCGTTGTAATCCGGCAGCGTGCCGTACATATTGCTGCGATGCGAAACCGACACGCCGCGAATGCCCGCTGGCGGATAACGCGTTGACGCCACGGCGCGAATCGCCTCTTCCTCGGTCTCCACAAACGGCACCAGGAAGTTGTAGAAACCGATATCCAGCAGGCGTTTGATGATGATGGGTTCGTTGCACGGCGGACGCACCACCGGCGCACTGTGGCTGCCCTTCAGCGCCATCAACTGCGGGATAAAGGTGGTGATGTCGTTGGGCGCGTGTTCGCCATCCAGCACCAGCCAGTCAAAACCCGCCAGACCCAGAACTTCGGTGGAAATCGGGCTGGCAAGTGCGCACCAGCTACCAATCAGGGTTTCCCCTGCCTGCAAACGGCGACGAAAGTGGTTCGGCCAGGCATTGCTCATTGTCTTTACTCCTGTCTGTTACAACAGGCGCCCGCACGGGGCGCCGGAAACATTAGCGCACCAGGCACGGACGCTTGTTATCGAAGGTCCAGTTCGGCACGAGGTACTGCATCGCCTGCGCATCGTCGCGCGCGCCCAAACCGTGTTTCTGATACAGCGCATTGGCCTGCATGACCTGATCCATATCCAGCTCGACACCAAGACCCGGTTTTTGCGGTACCTGTACCATGCCGCCCTTGATCTGGAACGGCTCTTTGGTCAGGCGCTGATTGCCCTCCTGCCAGATCCAGTGAGTATCGATGGCGGTAATCGCGCCCGGCGCGGCAGCGGCCACGTGGGTGAACATCGCCAGCGAAATATCGAAGTGGTTGTTAGAGTGCGAACCCCAGGTCAGGCCGAAGTCATGACACATCTGCGCCACGCGCACTGAACCTTGCATGGTCCAGAAGTGTGGATCCGCCAGCGGGATATCCACCGATTGCAGCGACAGCGTGTGGCCCATTTGGCGCCAGTCGGTGGCGATCATGTTGGTGGCGGTCGGCAAACCGGTTGCGCGACGGAATTCCGCCATCACTTCGCGGCCAGAGTAGCCCTGCTCGGCCCCGCATGGATCTTCTGCGTAGGCCAGCACGCCTTTGAGTTGTTTACCGAGCAGAATCGCCTCGTTCAACGACCAGGCACCGTTGGGATCGAGAGTGACGCGCGCCTGCGGGAAGCGTTTCGCCAGTGCCGTGACCGCTTCGGCCTCTTCGCCACCGCGCAGCACGCCGCCTTTCAGTTTGAAATCGTTGAAGCCATATTTTTCATAGGCAGCTTCCGCCAGTCGCACCACGGTATCCGGCGTCAGTGCCTCTTCATGACGCAGGCGATACCAGTCGCACTTGTCTGTTTCCTGGCTCTGATAAGGCAGCGAGGTTTTCTTGCGGTCACCGACGTAGAACAGGTAACCCAGCATCTCCACGCGGTCACGCTGTTGGCCATCGCCGAGCAGCGAGGCAACGTTGACGCCCAGGTGCTGACCGAGCAGATCCAGCAGCGCCGCTTCAATGCCAGTCACCACATGGATGGTGGTACGCAGGTCGAAGGTCTGATTGCCGCGTCCGCTGGAATCGCGGTCGGCAAAAGTACTGCGAACCAGGTTAAGGATGTTTTTGTACTCACCCACGGTCTTCTGCACCACCAGCGCCGCCGCATCTTCCAGCGTCTGACGAATTTTCTCACCGCCGGGAATTTCACCCACGCCGGTGTGGCCCGCGTTATCCTTGATAATGACGATGTTACGGGTGAAGAACGGTGAATGGGCGCCGCTCAGATTCAGCAACATGCTGTCGTGACCGGCCACCGGAATGACCTGCAGCGATGTGATTTTTGGTGTCTGACTCATTTCCTGCTCCTTATGCATGACGGCGACCGAAGGCCGGACGCTTACGGTCGAATGACCAACCGGGAACCAGATACTGCATCGCCGTGGCGTCGTTACGCGCACCTGCCGGCAGAGATTTGTAGAGGGCATTGGCTTGATGCAGACGATCCCAATCCAACTCGACGCCGAGGCCGGGCTTATCCGGTACGGCAATCTTGCCGTTGCGGATTTGCAGCGGCTCTTTGGTGAGGCGCTGATCGCCTTCCTGCCAAATCCAGTGGGTATCGATAGCCGTCGGTTTGCCCGGTGCGGCAGCGCCAACGTGGGTAAACATCGCCAGCGAAATATCGAAGTGGTTGTTAGAGTGGCAACCCCAGGTTAAGCGCCAGTCGTCGCACAGTTGCGCCACGCGCACCGCACCGCTCAGCGTCCAGAAGTGCGGATCGGCCAGCGGGATATCGACTGAGTTGAGCATCACCGCGTGATTCATCTCGCGCCAGTTGGTGGCAATCATATTGGTGGCGACCGGCAAGCCGGTGGCACGGCGGAACTCCGCCATCACTTCGCGGCCGGAATAGCCCTGTTCGGCCCCGCACGGATCTTCAGCATAGGTCAGCACCTCGCCCATGCCTTTGCACAGACGGATGGCTTCATCAAGCGTCCAGGCACCATTGGGATCGACGGTGATACGCGCATCCGGGAAACGCTTTTTCAGCGCGGCCGCGGATTCCATCTCCTGCTCGCCCGGCAATACGCCGCCTTTCAATTTGAAATCTTTGAAACCGTATTTGTCCTGTGCCGCTTCCGCCAGGCGCACCACCGCATCTGGCGTCAGTGCTTCCTGATGACGCAGGTGATACCAGTCATGGCTGGCACCTTCGCCCGTCAGATACGGTAAATCGGTTTTGCGACGATCGCCGAGATAGAACAGATAACCGAGCACGGTGACTTCATCGCGCTGTTGTCCCGGACCGAGCAACTCGGCTACCGGTACGCCCAGACATTGACCCAGCAAATCCAGCAGTGCCGCTTCCAGCGCCGCCACCGCGTTGACACGCAGTTCGAAGGTCCAGGCCCCTTTACCGAAGGTATCGAAATCCGCTGACTGATTACCTTTGTGCACCTGCTGCACCAGGCGGTTCATGCGCGCCACCTGCTGGCCTTTGACCTGTGGAATCGCCTCCACCAGCGTTTGACAGATCGTTTCGCCACCCGGCGCTTCACCGACGCCGGTATGACCATCACTGTCGGTCAGTACCACAATGTTGCGGGTGAAGCAGGCGCTGTGCGCTCCACCAATGTTCAGCAACATGCTGTCGTAACCGGCAACCGGAATCACCTGCATATCGGTGATCACCGGGCTACTTTGCGTATTCATAGTTCGTCCTTATGCTCGGTGTTTCAGTTCGATACGTTTGATATCACCCGTGATGAACAGGAAGCTAAACGCAGCGACGAAGGCGTGGATCCCGACATAAATCAGCGCTCCTTCGAAAGAGCCAGAAGCGGCGATGATGTAACCGATAGCAATCGGCGTCACGATGCCGGAGAAGTTGCCGAACATGTTGAACAAGCCACCGCTCAATCCACTGATCTCTTTCGGTGCGGTATCCGCCATCACTGCCCAGCCCAGCGCACCAATACCTTTGCCGAAGAACGCCAGCGCCATAAACAGCACCACTACCCACTCAGTTTCGGTGTAGTTACACATCACCATGCTGATAGAGAGCAGCATGCCAACCACGATGGGGGTCTTACGTGCAACGTTCAGCGAACCAGTTTTGCGCATCAGGTAATCGGAAATCACGCCACCTAACACACCACCGAGGAAGCCACAGATGGCCGGAATCGAGGCGATCATGCCCGCTTTAAGAATCGACATGCCGCGCGCCTGCACCAGATACACCGGGAACCAGGTAATAAAGAAGTAGGTCAGCGCGTTAACGCAATATTGTCCGAGATAGATACCCCACATCATGCGGGTCGAAAGCAGCTGTTTGATTTGATACCACTTCTCATCCCAGCTCACTTTGCGGTCGGCTTTTTTGGCATCCATGTTGATCAACGCGCCGCCCTGCTCCATGTACTCCAGCTCAGCTTTGTTCACACCCGGATGGTTGTTCGGATCGTGCATGAACTTGAGCCAGACGAAGCTGAGGATGATGCCCAGTCCGCCCATGAACCAGAACACGTGCGCCCAGCCCACTTCGGCCACCAGCCAGCCCATAATCGGGGCGAAGATCACCGTGGCGAAATACTGCGCCGAGTTGAAAATGGCGACGGCGGTGCCGCGCTCTTGTGCCGGGAACCAGGCCGCAACAATACGGCTGTTACCCGGGAAGGAAGGCGCTTCTGCCAGGCCGACCATAAAGCGCAACAGAAACAGTGAAACGACGATGCCGAAGCCGCTGAACAGATCGACAAAGCCCTGCAGCAAGGTAAACAGCGACCAGAGGAAAATACTCCAGAAGTAAACGCGTTTTGAGCCAAAGCGGTCAAGCAGCCAGCCGCCAGGTATTTGTCCAATAACGTAAGCCCATGAGAAGGCGGAGAAGATATATCCCAGACCGACCGAATCAAGGCCGATATCTTTAGACATCGCGGAACCGGCAATCGAGATGGTTGCACGGTCACCGTAGTTGAATGATGTGACGATAAATAACATCACCACAATCCAGTAACGGGCGTTGGTGCGTTTTTGCACCGCTTCCGCTGTCTGGCTGAAACTATTCATGATGCACTCCTGAAATATAGCGAACGCTACATTCACTCTGACTGCATACACATCGCGTTGGGTATCAGAATGATGTCGGGTTAAACACGGCGATTGTTGTTATGGCAAAACGATGATGCGTCGTGACGAATAACCAAACGTTGAAGAACGAGAATCAGTATAGGAACAGCCAAACCACGAGGCATTGGAATAACGCATGATGATGAACATTGATTCATGCTGATTTTATGGCAATTGCACATATCCCTGCGGCGTAGCTCACGGAACCTGATTTTTCACCCGTAGATTGATTAAGAAGCAGCCAGCCAACGTGCGCTTTGTGAGTCTGTTCACTTGTATTTGGATAAACGAACCAAACTCAGGTAATAAAACCCCAAAAAGCCAGTCAGTTGCACAATGCGCAGGCCAATACCCCTGCATATACTGAGGCTGGCAAAAAATGATGACGTGACGGAAGCATTTACAACGCGCTGCCATGTACAGCGCGACGAACTGGAAGGTGAGCAATGAACCGACCGCTAACAGAGAAACCGCTTTATATAAAAGTACACGACGCCGACAACGTGGCGATCGTGGTGAATAATCAGGGTTTGCCTGCGGGTACCCGCTTTGAGGATGGCCTGCAGCTCACCGAACACGTGCCGCAAGGACATAAAGTGGCGCTGGTGGACATTCCTCAAAACGGCGTCATCCTGCGCTACGGCGAAGTGATTGGCACCGCCTTGCGCCCGATTGCGCAAGGGAGCTGGATTGAAGAATCTCTGGTGGCGCTACCCGAAGCGCCTCCGCTCAACAGTTTGCCACTGGCGAACAATGTGCCCCCCACTCTGCCACCGCTCGAAGGATACACCTTTGAGGGTTATCGCAACGCCGATGGCAGCGTAGGAACACGCAATCTGCTCGGTATCACCACCAGCGTGCACTGTGTCGCTGGCGTCGTGGATTACGTGGTGCAAATGATCGAGCGCGATCTACTGCCACGCTATCCCAACGTTGATGGTGTAGTGGCACTGAATCATCTTTATGGCTGTGGTGTGGCGATCAATGCGCCCGCTGCGGTGGTGCCGATTCGCACTATCCATAACCTCGCGCTGAACCCCAATTTTGGGGGCGAAGTGATGATTGTCAGTCTCGGCTGCGAGAAATTACAGCCGGAGCGTCTGCTGACCGGCACGCCGGATGTGCAGGCCATCTCGCTGGATGATCATGACATTGTGCGTTTGCAGGATGAACGGCACGTTGGTTTCGGCGCGATGGTCGATGAAATTCTTCAGGTGGCTGAGCGCCATCTGAAAAAACTGAATTTGCGCCAGCGCGAGACCTGCCCGGCATCAGAACTGGTGATTGGCACGCAGTGCGGCGGCAGCGATGCATTTTCCGGCGTGACGGCCAATCCGGCAGTCGGCTTTGCTTCTGATTTGCTGGTGCGCTGCGGCGCCACCGTGATGTTCTCCGAGGTCACCGAAGTACGCGATGCAATACATCTGCTGACGCCGCGCGTGGTCGATGAAAATGTGGGTAAACGCCTACTGGAAGAGATGGCGTGGTATGACGATTATCTTAGCCAGGGCCAAACCGACCGCAGCGCCAATCCCTCGCCGGGTAATAAGAAAGGCGGGCTGGCGAACGTGGTGGAGAAAGCGCTGGGATCGATTGCCAAATCAGGACGCAGTCCGATTGTAGAAGTGCTGTCACCAGGGCAGCGCCCAACAAAGCGCGGTTTGATCTATGCAGCGACACCGGCCAGTGATTTTGTCTGCGGCACCCAACAGATGGCCTCGGGCATTACCTTGCAGGTGTTCACCACCGGTCGTGGCACACCCTACGGTTTGGCTGCGATTCCGGTGATTAAAATGGCGACGCGCAATGCCCTGGCTGAACGCTGGCACGATTTGATGGATATTAATGCAGGCACCATTGCGACAGGTGAAGAGAGTATCGAGCAGGTGGGCTGGCGGTTGTTTGAGTTGATACTGGAGATTGCCAGTGGTCGCAAACAAACCTGGTCTGATCGCTGGGGCATTCGCAATCAGCTGGCGGTGTTTAATCCGGCGCCGGTGACCTGAGTGCGATCTCACCCTCTCCCAACAAGGGAGAGGATGCAATCTGGCGCGCCTGAAACATCATCATCTTATTTTCAGGCCGTTCAGATTGCCGCTTGCCAAAGACGAAGCGAAGGCAGAATTACAGCAGCTTACCCCAGCTCTCAACCCAAGGCGTGGTCACTGACTCAGGCTCAGGATCTTCAGTGGCATCCACCAGCAGCACATCACCGATGCGTTTGGCACTTTGCTCCTGCAAGGTGGCATCAAAAGTTTTACCCGCGCCGCAGAAGTTCTCATAGCTGCTATCACCCAGTGCAATCACGCCGTAGCGAAGCTCTGGTTGATAACCCACTTCATCGCGTATCTGCACATACAAGCGGGCAATATTGTCCGGGAAGTCGCCCTGGCCGGTGGTGGAGGTGACAATCAGAATGACCTCCTTGCTGTAAGCCTGCCAATCCGCCAGTGACGCATCCTCAAAAACTTTCACTTCGTGGCCCTGCGCTTCCAGTACCGGCTGCGCTTCTTCCGCCACCAGCAATGCATTGCCGTAAACCGTACCTGTAAAAATGCCAATCTTTGCCATCTTGCCGCTCCTTTATTCTGTTGGCTTATCCTGGACTGCCTCGTCGGCAAACTCAACCCTGGGAACCTCAGGGATCTGATCCTGCCAGCCAAAATGTTCCAGCATGCCTTGCCAGACGCGATCGAGCCCGGCGCGAATCACCAGAGGTTCTCCGGTGACCGGATGCGTCAGACTCAGCGCACTGGCATGCAGCATCAATCGATTCATACCAAAGTGCTCTGCTGCCCCCCGATTCTGCCGCAAATCACCATGGGCGCTATCGCCAATAATCGGGTGGCGCAGATGCACCATATGGCGGCGAAGCTGATGTTTACGGCCGGTACGCGGCGACATCTCCACCAGGGTATAACGCGCGCTGTTGTAGCGACTGATCGCCACGGGCATCTCTACCTGCGCCAGTGAGCGATAGTCGGTGACGGCAGGCTGCGCGGTACGTTCCTGAGTGGCGAACTTATCGGCAATCTTATCCAGCTCTTCGACCAACGGATAATCGAGCGTCGCGCTGCCATCCAGCCAACCGCGCACCACCGCATGATAGGTCTTCTGCATTTTATGCTGCTCGAACTGCTGTGACAGTAGATGCGCCACTTCGCTGGAGAGCGCCATTAACAGTACGCCGGAGGTGGGGCGATCGAGGCGATGCACAGTAAATACGTGCTGACCAATTTGATCGCGTACCGTTTGCATTACCACCACTTTTTCGTCGCGATCGAGCCAACTACGATGCACCAGCCAGCCGGACGGTTTGTTGACGGCGACCAACCATTCATCTTGATAAAGGATTTCCAGCATTAAGAGGTCGGGTCCTGAAAAAGCGCATCAAACTGGCCCAATGTCAGCAACAGGACCGCATGGCCGGGTGTGGTCGCAGGTAACGCGACTTCATAATAAGGCGTGACTGAGAAATTTTGCGGCAGTGGCGCGCCGGCTTCGATTAGCGCATGGAAACGTGGGATGAGTACCCACTGCAGCCACTCCAGCGGCTCCATGGTATTGAGACAAAAAGGCTCGGTGCTGGCGAAGGCTGCCGGCTCAGGGGATTGCGTCTGCCAGTGGCCATGTTCGCGCATCACCGCTTCGATTTGCTGCAGCTGTTGAATAATCATTTGCGACGACATACGCCACCTCCAGAGAAAAATTGGGCGGCAAGCATACCACTAGTCGTTCAACGTGCAAAAAAGGCATAAAAAAAAGGGAGCACTGTGATTACAGTGCTCCCGGTTTCGTTCGCAGCATTCCCGCCACCGCTGTGCTCCCTGCTCATCCATGACAACTCTTCCTCTGCTTTCCATTGCCTGTCATCGTGACAGTTATCCTTAGCATCCTGGCCCACCACCATCCACGTGGCTCTCATTCTCCGTCCTGGAGGTGTCCCTGACTCAATCCTGAGTGTCCTGCTTCATCCTGAAGCCTTCCATGTGCCGTAAACTCCGTTACGTTCCTGCCTCCTGGCTGACATTCTCCTGAACGTCTCTTTATCCCCAGCATCCTGCCAGTGGTGACTATTCTGTCAGAAACCATCGTAATAACAAGTTAGTAAGACGCGTTAATAGATTTCTCACACTACTAATTTTAGGAGTGATGCCATAACCTTATGATTCACAATATTTTTACATCTTTGTTTTCCGGATGGCTGCAAGATGATCTAGCGATCTCTCACACCTGATGTGAGAGATCTCTTACAAACCTAACCTGTGAAATCTGCTAATTAGGCTTTAACCGGTTGTAAATCATTAAGAAATGTCTGAATACTTGCCGCCAGCACCTGGCGCTTTTTACTACCAGGCTGTTCCAGAATCACTTCACCGGAAAGATTACACAGAGCAATCACATCCTGCTCCGATTCAGTAGTCGCAATAAATAATGTTGGACTCTGTTTTAACCGGCGCTTCATGACCAGATGGCCAATCAGATTCTCCTGCAAGCGGGTAAAGTCTGATTCGCTCCACACCTGTAACAACGTTATCGGCTGCTGTTGAAAGGTTGCGGTCATATCGCCGGCAAACTGCGAGGTGTAAAAAGCACTGATTTCCGATTGCAACTGAATATCCAGTGCCCGCTCGACGGCTTCCAGCGTGGCTGGCAAGGTGAAGGGCTGTGGTTGCCACAGCACACAATCATCCAGCGTGCTGACAATACAAGGGGATGGCACACCCAGCAGATCCGAACTGGCGGGCAGATGTCCAGCCTGCTGCTGCCAATGTTGCACATAACGGGCGGTAAACTCACGCAGGGCATCTGCGGTTTGCTGCATCATTCTTCTTCTCGCTTGTGATCGGTTACACTTAGCCACTTTGATGGAATTTAGTGGTAACCGATATGTCTTCTGAAAACCGCGATCAGGCGTTAAGCGGCCTGACGTTAGGTAAGCCCACGGCTTATGTTGATCGCTACGATAACACGCTGCTGCAATCGGTGCCGCGCAGCCTGAATCGCGAACCGCTGGGGCTCTACCCGGATAATCTGCCGTTCCAGGGCGCAGATATCTGGACGCTGTACGAACTCTCCTGGCTCAACAGCAAAGGCGTGCCGCAGGTGGCGGTAGGCGAAGTGGTACTGCGCGCGGACAGCGAAAACCTGATCGAGTCCAAGAGCTTTAAGCTCTATCTTAACAGTTTTAACCAGACGCGTTTCGCTGACTGGGGCGAAGTGCGCCAGACACTCGAGCGCGATTTGCGTGCCTGCGCCAATGGCGAGGTCAGCGTGGCGCTGTTCCGTCTGGGCGAAGTGGAAGGACAGCCGATCGGCCATTTCAATGGCGATGTCATTGACGAGCAGGATATCGAGATTCACGACTATGCTTTTAACGCCGATTATTTAGTGCAGGCTGCGGGCAGTGAAGTGGTGGAAGAAACGCTGGTGAGCCATTTGCTGAAATCCAACTGTCTGATCACCCATCAGCCCGATTGGGGCTCTGTGATGATTCGCTACAAAGGCCCACGTATCGATCGTGAAGCCCTGCTGCGTTACCTGATCTCATTCCGTCAGCACAATGAATTCCATGAACAGTGCGTTGAGCGCATTTTCAACGACATTCAACGCTTTTGCCGACCAGAAGCCCTCACTGTTTATGCACGTTATACGCGCCGTGGAGGACTGGATATTAATCCGTGGCGCAGCAACGTCCCCTTCTCTCCCGGGTTTTCCCGCCTGGTCCGTCAGTAACAGATTGCGAGACGCCTCGCAGGCCGCAGCACGGATGCGCGGTTCCACTTGAGCATTCACTGCGTACAACGTTACTCTGTCAAAGGCGCTAAGGTCTAAACCTGCGCCCCGAAGGATTTTCGTCACTGCGTTCAGCAAGTTAAGCGCAGCGTCACCCGCCACGCATTTGCGTGTAAAGGAGTTCTCTTGATTACACATATCAGCCCGCTTGGCTCAATGGATCTGCTCTCCCAGTTGGAAGTCGACATGCTGAAGCAAACGGCCAGCAGCGACCTTTACCAGCTTTTTCGCAACTGCTCACTCGCAGTGCTCAACTCCGGCAGCCAGACCGACAGTAGTCAGGAACTGCTCTCCCGTTTTGAAAATTTCGACATCAACGTGCTGCGCCGTGAGCGCGGCGTCAAACTCGAACTGATTAATCCTCCGGAAGAAGCCTTTGTTGATGGCCGTATTATTCGCTCATTGCAGGCCAACCTGTTTGCCGTGTTGCGCGATATTCTGTTTGTGAATGGCCAGCTTGAGCGCAGCGATCAGAAAAACGCTGATGATTCCGCTCACATCACGAATCAGGTGTTTTCGATTCTGCGTAACGCGCGTGCGCTGCACATTGGCGAATATCCCAACACCGTGGTGTGCTGGGGTGGTCACTCGATTAACGCGGTGGAGTATCAGTATTGCCGCAATGTCGGCACGCAAATGGGCCTGCGTGAACTCAACATCTGCACCGGCTGTGGGCCTGGCGTGATGGAAGCGCCGATGAAAGGCGCCGCGGTGGGTCATGCCCAGCAGCGCTATCATGACAGCCGTTTCATTGGTCTGACCGAACCGTCGATTATCGCGGCTGAGCCACCGAATCCGCTGGTGAATGAACTGATCATCATGCCGGATATCGAAAAACGCCTTGAAGCCTTTGTGCGTATTGCCCATGGCATCGTGATTTTCCCAGGCGGCGTCGGTACGGCAGAAGAGCTGCTGTATCTGCTGGGCATTCTGATGAATCCCCATAACAGCGATCAGGTGTTGCCGCTGATTCTGACCGGCCCGAAAGAGAGCGCCGATTACTTCCGCGTTCTGGATGATTTCATCGTTAATACGCTGGGTGAAACCGCGCGTAAGCACTACAAGATCATCATTGATGATGCCGCCGAAGTGGCGCGTCTGATGAAGAAAGCCATGCCGCAGGTGAAAGAGTATCGTCGTGAAACTGGCGATGCTTATAGCTTTAACTGGTCAATCCGCATCGCGCCAGAGTTGCAGGTGCCGTTTGTTCCAACACACGAAAACATGGCCAATCTGAAACTGTTCCCGAACCAGCCTGCTGAGAAACTGGCCGCTGATTTGCGTCGCGCCTTCTCAGGTATCGTGGCAGGAAACGTGAAGGAAGTGGGCATCCGCGAAATTCGTGAAAAAGGTCCGTACAAACTGCACGGCGACGCCGACATCATGCATCGCATGGATGAACTGCTGCAGGGCTTCGTCGCACAACAACGTATGAAACTGCCGGGCAGCGCCTACATCCCCTGCTACGAAATCATTAAATAACCCACCAGGAAGGCAGCCTGCGGGCTGCCGCTATCATTATGTCGTTTCATCTTCTGATTATTGATGCTCTAAACCTGATCCGCCGTTTGCATGCGGTGCAAGGCACGCCCTGCCGCGAAGCCTGCGTCGCCGCGCTGCATCAGCTTTTAGGCCACACGCAACCGACGCACGTCGTGGCGGTATTCGATAGCCACGATCGTCACCCTGGCTGGCGGCATCAGCTGCTGCCCGATTACAAAGCGGGCCGCCCACCGATGCCGGATGATTTGCAGATGGAGATGCCCGTTATCCAGCAGGCCTTTGAGGCTGTCGGCGTGCGTTGCTGGGTCGCCGATCTCGATGAAGCTGACGATCTCGCTGCCACGCTGGCGGTGAAAATGGCCGATGCCGGACATCAGGCAACTATCGTCTCCACCGACAAAGGTTATTGCCAGCTTTTAGCGCCGAATATCCGCATCCGTGATTATTTCCAGAAACGCTGGCTGGACGTGCCTTTCATCGAGCACGAGTTTGGCGTCACGCCCGCGCAATTACCCGATTACTGGGGACTGTGCGGCATAAGCAGCAGCAAAATCCCCGGCGTTACCGGCATCGGTCCCAAAAGCGCCCGCGATTTGCTCACGCAGTTTGGCACCCTGGAAGCCCTGTATCAGCAGTTCGATCAGGTTCCGGAAAAGTGGCAAAAGAAATTGCGCGATCACCAGCAGATAGCAGAAATTTGCCGCCAGGTCTCAACGTTAAAACGCGATTTGGTTCTGCAGGGGAATTTAAATACGTTGCGGTATAAGCCGTGAATGGCAGGTGCAGCGCCCTCTACCACATAAACACGCGAATCTCTTGATAGGTGACAGGTGATAGGTGATTGGTGCTAGGTGCAAAAAATTGCACTGCGACGAACTTAACCCGAGAGATCCTGCGAAATAATTTGTGCTACAGCAAGGCGGCAAGTGCGAGAGTCCCCGGGAGCATACGCCAGTATGTGACCGGGGCGAACAAGCATAGCCAACGCCGCTGTAGTGCAAAGTATGAAGCAGGATCGGCAAGTTTATTAAGTCCCCAGAGACATACATCAGTATGTGACTGGGGCGTATAAACGTAGCCAACGCACCTGTGGCGCGAAGTATGACGGGAAATTTAGCGTTCGTCGCGACGGCCGCCCACAGCCGCCCAAAGCCGGCGCACATGTACAGTAATTTCTTCCCGATCGTGATACAGCTGGCGCGCCTGAATCTGGGCATTCACGCCCTTCTCTTTCAATGCCGCATCCATCATGGCCAGATTTTGCGTCACTTCTTCATAACGCTTTTTCATCGGCAGCTTGAGGTTGAAAATCGCCTCACGGCACCAGCCGTTGACCAGCCACTCCGTCATCAAACTGGCGACGCGAACGGGTTTTTCCACCATGTCACACACCAGCCAACTAATGTTATTGCGCGATGGGCGGTATTTGAAACCGTCTTCACGGCAGTGCGTGACTTGCCCGGTATCCATGAGGCTGGGCGCCATCGGGCCGTTATCTACGGCGTACACCCACATGCTGCGTTTAACCAGCTGATAGGTCCAGCCGCCAGGACACGCGCCAAGATCCACGGCATACATGCCGCTGCCCAGGCGCTCATCCCACTCATCGGCCGGGATGAAGACGTGAAACGCCTCTTCCAGCTTCAGCGTTGAACGGCTTGGCGCATCCGACGGGAACTTGAGGCGCGGGATGCCCATATAGAATGGTGAGTTGTTCTCTGGCAGCGAGTAACCGACATAGCAGGTACCCGGTGCAATAAAGAACACATGCACCACCGGGCGTTTCGGCGATTCGTAGTTGAGCAGGATTTTGCTCTCACGCAGGCTGGCGCGCAGCGGTACGGTTAACTTACGACAGAACCTGGTCAGTTCTTTCGCTTCATTGGTATCCGGCACTTCGACACGCAGCTCGCCGCCCTTCTCCACCACACCGGTTAGCATGCCGACAATCGGGGTAATACGATCTTCTGGCGGCAAATCGCGCAGCAGTTCACCCACCACCAGCATCTGACGGGCAAAAATCAGCTCGGCAAACGGCAGCGTTTGAATCAGCTTTTCGGCATCTTCCTGCTGATAGCACTCATAGAGCACGTAACCAGAATCATCTTTGACACGGGCAAAACCGTAAACTTCACGTTCAGCGGCTTTGGCGCTGATCTCTGCCGCACACTCTTTCTCAAAGCCAGGACGGCAATAGAGTAAAACTTTATTCATGGCGATCCGCCTTTCGTTTAAGACGCAATGCGCCAATCAACATCAAGAACCAGCCAATCAGGAAAAACAACCCTCCCACTGGCGTAACAAAAACCCAAAACTTCAAGTGCGACAACGCTAAACAATACAGGCTGCCACTGAACAACACGGTGCCAAGCGCCAGCGCAGCGCTGCTCCAGTAAAACCAGATATTGGCGCGACGCAGCATGGCCGCACCCAAACCAATCACCGCCAATGTGTGATAGGCCTGATATTCAAGACCGGTATGGATCCACGCCATTTCCGCCGGGCCGAGCGATTTGCTCAGCACGTGTGCTCCAAAAGCACCAAAGGCCACCAGCAGGAATCCGCTAATGGCGGCAAACACAAACATGGCACGACTGGACATTCATTGTTCCTCAGGATGACACTGCACATCACTGTGCAGCACTCAACGCATTAGTGATCGTAGCGAAAGCGGAATTTTTCTTGTTCAGCTGCGGCTTTTTCCAGGATCCACTGACGAAAGGCGGCTATTTTACCCAGTTCTGCCTGGCTGTCATGACAAACCAGATAAAAAGCGTTTTTACTGACTAACACGTCATTAAATGGACAGACCAGCCGTCCAGCTTCAATTTCACTCTGCGCCATCACATTATTAGCCAGCGCCACGCCCTGGCCGTGAATCGCCGCCTGCAGCACCATCGCGCTATGGCTGAAGATCGGCCCCTGCTGCACATTAATGTGCTGCAATCCTAGCTGACGGATATAGGATTGCCAGTCGCGGCGCGAAGCATCATGCAGCAGCGTAAAGTGTGCCAGATCGGCGGGCGTTTTAAGCGGATGGTCGCCAGTCAGAAACATGGGCGAGCAGACCGGCAGCAAATATTCGGCATACAGTTTCTCAACCCGCAAACCCGGCCAGTTACCGCGCCCATAGAAAATCGCCACATCAACATCATCGGCCAGTTTCTCTTCATCACGGTCCACCGCCTGAATACGCACATCGATGCCCGGATAAGCCATATTAAAGCTGGAAAGACGGGGTACCAGCCATTGAATGGCAAAGCTGGGCAACAGACTGACGGTTAAGGCACCCTTCGCGCTGCGCGCCTGAAGTTTACGCGTCGCATCGTTGATAGCCGAGAAGATCTCTTTAATATCCAGATAGTAGCTTTGACCTTCTTCTGTCAGTAAAAGCGAACGATTCCTCCGTCGAAATAGCTTAAGACCGAGGAAATCTTCCAGAGATTTAATCTGGTGGCTAACAGCTGCCTGGGTGACAAACAGCTCTTCAGCGGCTTTTGTAAAGCTTAAATGGCGGGCTGCAGCATCGAAGACGCGTAAAGCATTAAGCGGTGGAAGGCGTTTAGACATGGTTTTCCATCAGCGGATTCACAAGGTAACAGTCCGACTTATACAAGGTCGTTACGTATTAGTTATTTTAATCCGAGACATTATAATTTGTCCGTTGAGGAAGCTCCAGCAAATACCTATAGTTGCCGCACTTCCTGAGCCGGAACGAAAAGATTTCTGGAAACGTGCGAGAGATCGCAGACTTTTGGAGAGCTTTTGGCTTGTGGTCGTGATGTTGTGTTTGCATTTTGATCTGACGATTGCAGATCAAGCTTTTAATTCCTGTAGATTTACCCTGTCTGTCCAAGTGATTTTATGCAGCACCGCAAATTGCGGTGCTTTTTTTTGTCCTACACATCCCTGTGTACCCCTTTCGGGCCGTCACTGAAGCGACGTAAAAATTTCTCCGGGAAATTTTTGGCTTGCTGCTTACTGCCCCATCTCAACCATCTCTTTCACATCTGTACGATTGATCTGCTGCTCGTTGCCATTGGCATCTTTATAACTGATCATACCGGTTTCATCGTCAACTTTCGGTTTCCCGTCCGCTACAATGGTGCGACCATCATTGGTATGCATGACATAATTGCTGGAACAAGCAGCCAGGGTAAAGGCCATGGTACACACGGCCAGCACTGCGGCGAGTTTTTTCATCTTCTATCTCCTTGCAGATTGATTGCATTAAACCACCCGCAAGCGCTGACCAGAGGCAGCAAAAAGTGAAATCGACTGGTAAAGGTCGATTCGTTATGCGGGTTGCGGTTCAAACCTTGCAATAAATAGCATAACGCGCTTTTCCAGCTTTGCCAGCGAATCGGCCGGGTTTCAGCCTGGTCCTAAAATTGAATACAGTGGGTTTCGTATGACCATCTTCTCCCCAACCGCCTTCCGTGCGCAGTTTCCGGCATTAAGCGATGCGGGCGTTTATCTTGATAGCGCAGCCACTGCCCTGAAGCCTCAGGCTGTGATCGACGCCACATCGCAGTTCTATAGCTTGAGCGCAGGCACCGTGCATCGCAGCCAGTTCAAATCAGCACGCGACCTGACAGAGAAGTATGAACAGGCGCGCGGCCGGGTGGCCAAATGGCTGCACGCGGGCGATGACCGTCAGATTGTCTGGACGCGTGGCACCACGGAGGCCATCAATCTGGTGGCGCACAGCTGGCTGGCACCGCGCTTACAACCTGGCGATGAAATCGTAGTCAGCGAAGCCGAGCATCACGCCAATCTGGTGCCGTGGTTAAAGGTGGCACAAGCCGCAGGCGCGAAAGTGGTGAAATGGCCGATTGGCGCGGATCGTCTGCCCGATATTCGTCTACTGCCTGATTTGCTAAACGCACGCACTAAGCTGCTGGCGATTGGGCAGATGTCGAATGTCACCGGTGGCTGTCCGGATCTGGCACAGGCGATTACCCTGGCACATCATGTTGGCGCCAAAGTGATGGTAGATGGCGCACAGGGCGTGGTGCACGCGCCCCCCAACGTTCAGGCGCTGGACATCGACTTTTACGCCTTCTCCGCGCACAAGCTGTATGGCCCAATGGGGATTGGTGCGCTGTACGGCAAAGCCGAGCTGCTGGAAGAGATGGATGCGTGGCAAGGCGGCGGCAAGATGTTAACGCACGTCGACTTTAATGGCTTAACGCAGCAGGCGGTACCGTGGCGATTTGAAGCCGGCACGCCCAATGTCGCGGGCGTGGTGGGCCTGAGCGCGGCGCTGGAATGGCTGTCGCATCACCACGCTGAAAAAGCAGAGATGTGGAGCCAGCAACTGGCCAGCCTCGCCGAAGAGCAATTAGGCGAGATTCCCGGCTTTCGCAGTTTCCGTTGTGGTAATGCCAGTTTGCTGGCGTTTGATATCGCGGACATTCATCACAGCGATATTGTCACTCTGCTGGCAGAGCAGGATATTGCGCTGCGTGCCGGACAGCACTGTGCACAGCCATTAATGGCGGCACTGGGTGTTAGCGGCACCCTGCGCGTATCATTCGCCCCCTATAATAATTTGCAGGACGTGGATGCGCTGGTGCGCGCCATGCATCATGCCGTAGACCTGTTGAGTGAATAACGTTATGACCACCCTGATCGGCCCACATCCGTTTGGCGATGTGATTACTGAAGCCAGCCTGACCGAAAAATTTTCCCATTTTCATCAGTGGGAAGATCGCTATCGCCAGCTGATCCAGCTCAGCCGCCAGTTACCCGCTCTGGAAGATGACGTGAAGACGGCAGAGATTGAGCTGAGCGGTTGCGAAAATCGTGTCTGGCTGAGCAGCCAACGGCTACCCAACGGCAAACTTCACTTTTACGGCGACAGTGAAGGCCGCATCGTGCGCGGTTTGCTGGCGGTGCTGTTGACGGCGGTGGAAGGCAAAACGCCAGCCGATCTGTTAGCACAAGATCCGCTGGCGTTGTTTGATACTTTAGGCCTGCGTGCGCAGCTTAGCGCCTCACGCAGCAGTGGCTTAAAAGCGTTGGCAGATGCAGTGCAGCGCCACGCGCGCGCGCATCAAGCAGCCTGACGCGCCGCGCGTGCGAGGAATTTCTTCAACGCGTGCGACACCGCGATAAACCCGAAAGTGGCGGTCACCATGGTGGCCGCACCGAAGCCCGCCGCACAATCCATACGTTTCGGGCCTTCTGCGGTGCTTTTGGAAGTACAAACACTGCCATCCAGCTGAGGATAAACCAGCGCCTCAGTGGAAAACACGCAATCAATCCCTAACTTGCCTTTGCTGTTCTTCACCACACCAAAGTCGCCTTTCAAGCGCTCACGCAGTTTTGCCGCCAGCGGATCCTGAATAGTTTTGGCTAAATCGCTGACCTGAATCTGCGTCGGATCGATTTGCCCGCCCGCACCGCCGGTAGTGATCAGCGGGATCTTGTTACGACGACACCAGGCAATCAGCGCGGCTTTAGGGCGCACACTGTCAATTGCATCAATCACGTAATCAAAACCGGCTGACAGCATTTCAGCGGTGTTATCCGGCGTGATGAAATCATCAATGCAGATCACTTCGCACTCAGGATTTATGGCGCGAATACGCTCCGCCATCACCTCGGTTTTCGCTTGTCCTACTTTTCCTTGCAGGGCGTGGATCTGGCGATTGGTGTTGGTAATGCAGACGTCGTCCATATCGATCAGCGTGATTTTACCAATCCCGGTGCGCGCTAACGCTTCGGCGGACCACGAACCGACACCGCCGATACCAATCACACAAAAATGGGCGTCGGCAAAACGCTGCAGCGCCTCTTCCCCATACAGACGTGCCGTACCGCCAAAACGTTGCCGCCAGGCATCGCTGACTACTTTCATATCAAACCTTTTGATGCGGTGCGCATGAATACGCACCCTACAGAAACAGTGATGGACGCATTGGATCGCGAAGACTGGCGACCCATGGCAAATCAGCTGAATACTCCCGCTGATTTGCCGCAGGGAAGAATATCAATTCGCCCCGATAATCAGTGAACCATTATTGCCATTTTGCGGATTGCTGAACAGCGGCTGTCCTGCACCTGGCGCGGCTTTCAGCACCCAAACGCGGCCATAGTGATTATAAAATCCGGCAAGATGCGCAGCGTCTGGACCCACACCCTGATAGATGTCGAAGTGCTGACCTTTAATCGCCCCACCCACATCCAGTGCCACCATCAGGCGCATCTCATACTTGCCGTTAAATTTGCCCTTCTCGTTCAACTGCGGCACTTCGGCTAACAGCGCCGTACCTGCGGGAATCAATGAACGGTCGGATGCGACAGACGCTTTGGCAATCAAAGGCACTGCGCTGGCACCGCGCACCGGCACATACTCTTCTGGTTTAAAGAACACGAACGATTGGTTGGTCTCCAGCACGTCACGCACCTGCTCCGGCGTATGTTCCTGTGCCCACTGGCGAATCGCCTGCATCGACATATCTTCTCGCTTCACTTCACCACGATCGATCAGTTCTTTGCCGATACTGTGATAGGCCCAGCCATTTTTGCCGCCGTAGCCGAAGAAGCGCAGCGGGCGACCGTCGCCGAAATCAACGTAGCCGCTACCCTGCACGTCCATCATAAAGTTGTCGATCAGCGAGTTGCTCCAGGCAATCACGTAACGATCGTCAAGTCCGCCACTATATATAGAAGCACGGCTCGGCAGCTTCTGACCGCGCGTGCGCGGTGGCATGCGATAAATGGGATACTGGAACTCACCCTGACGCGTGTAGCGCGCTTCCACCACAGGGGTGTAGTAGCCGGTAAACTGCACGTTACCGTAATTATCGGTGCCTTCCATCTGATAAGCGTTAAGTCCGAACTGGCTCAACTGACGGGTATCGGCACCGGAGAGCAGCCAGTTCTGAATAGCGCTGTAAGTGCCGGTGTTGCGGCTGTATAAGCCACTGGAGGCACTCTGAATCTGCTGAATCTGCACACCAAAATCTCTGCCATTCACCGGGCGCCCTTTGGCATTCGGTTCATTGACCAGCCCAAGCGGTTGCTCCAGCTTGCCATCAATATATTGCTGACCACGGTCAGTCGGTTTAGAACTACAACCTGCTAACAGCGCGAGAAACGCGCCAGTAAGTGCATACTTCGCCCAATGTCCTTTCATCACTTTCTCTTTTTCTCGGTTGTTTGCACCGCGACGATAGCAAAGGGGCAGAGAGAATGAAATCCGCCACGAGTTACCGCGCTCACATCTGTACAATTAATCGCCCAATGGCACTATTAATCACCAACTGGCTGTAAATTTAAGGCTTTAACACAAAAAGGGGTTGCATCGCCGCGCGTCGAGAGTATAGTGCGCATCCACGGACGCGGGGTGGAGCAGCCTGGTAGCTCGTCGGGCTCATAACCCGAAGGTCGTCGGTTCGAATCCGGCCCCCGCAACCAATTGTCTTAAGAAGAATACAATGTGAAAAGTCGCTTAATGCGGCAGACGGACGCGGGGTGGAGCAGCCTGGTAGCTCGTCGGGCTCATAACCCGAAGGTCGTCGGTTCGAATCCGGCCCCCGCAACCAATTGTCTTAAGAAGAATACAATGTGAAAAGTCGCTTAATGCGGCAGACGGACGCGGGGTGGAGCAGCCTGGTAGCTCGTCGGGCTCATAACCCGAAGGTCGTCGGTTCGAATCCGGCCCCCGCAACCAATTACAGATAAGCACCTTAACGGGTGTTTTTTTGTTTTTGGCTTCCGGTAAAAAAAGCGGCGCAGTGGCCGCCCTCCTCTCAGCGACGCGCCAGCACCGCACCTTTATCGAAATACGCCTTAATCCCATGCAGAATCGCCTCAGCCACCTGATGCTGATAACGCGGCGTGCGCAGCTTACGCTCCTCCTCCACATTACTGATAAACGCGGTCTCCACCAGAATCGACGGAATATCCGGGGCTTTGAGCACCGCAAACCCCGCCTGATCCACCGTGCGTTTATGCAGGTGATTAATGTGGCCCATGCGCGATAACACCTCTTTGCCGAACTTAAGGCTGTCGCTGATGGTCTGCCGCTGCACCATATCGAACATGGTGTGATCCAGATAGCGGTCACCGCTCATGCTCACCCCACCAATCAGATCCGATTCGTTCTGGGTTTGTGCCAGGAAGCGCGCTGCGGTTGAGGTTGCGCCGCTGGTCGAAAGGGCGAACACCGACGAACCGCGCGCCGCACGGCTGGTAAAAGCATCGGCGTGAATCGAGACAAACAGATCGGCGCGCTGTTTACGTGCTTTCGCTACCCGCACGCGCAGCGGGATAAACACATCCTCGTTGCGCGTCATATACGCCTTCATGTTGCGCTCTTTGTCGATCAGCGCCTTCAGATAGCGACCAATCTTCAACACAATGTCTTTTTCGCGCGTTTTGTATTTGCCATGCGCACCGGGATCTTCGCCACCGTGGCCGGGATCGATCATGATGATGATCGGACGATCGCGCCCCGCTTTGCCCGGCAAAGGTGCTTGCGCCGGTTGATCACGCTCAAGATCGCCCTGGTTGTAATCGTTCAGTAACGCCAGTAGCGGATCCTCTTCCGGCGAGGGCTGGCTCGGATAGAGATCGACCACTAAGCGATGTTTGATGCCCGCAACCGGTGCCAGCGTGAAGATCTTCGGCGCCACGTTGCGTTTCAGCTCCAGCACCACTCGCACCGTGTTGGCATCAAACTGGCCAACTCGCGCATGTTTGATATAGGGATCGTCAACGCGCACTTGCTTATCCACCCCTCTCAGGACCGGATTGATATGCAGGTTATCGATGTCGATCACCAGACGATCGGGATTGCTCAACGTGAACTGTTTGTACTTGAGGGGGACGTTCGACTCCAGCGTCACGCGGGAGTAGGTTGACGATGGCCAGATGCGCACCGCCACAATGTGCTGACTGGCCGCCAGCCCGGTTCGCGTTACGCTTAATAGCATGAGCGCACCCGCGCCCTGCAATAATCGTCGTCGTGTAAAAGCCTGGGACATGCCGCTCCAACTGCCGTGTAGTGTCTAAAATATCGTCAATTGACGAGAGGAAGGCGAAAACTTTGCTTAACAAGCCGTGTCATGTTTTGCCAGAAAAACCAGATAATGCAGGCTGTTAGCGAGGGTTGCATCAGGAAAATCGTAAAGTAACGTCAGGCCCGGCACTTGCATTAGCTGGCAAAAGAGCATAAAAATACACAAATTACGAATAAACATTCACAGAGGGTTTGCCGTGAAGGAACGTAGTACTGAACTGGTTCAGGGTTTTCGCCATACCGTTCCCTATATAAATGCCCACCGTGACAAGACCTTTGTCATTATGCTTGGCGGCGAAGCTATCGAGCATGAGAACTTTTCCAACATCGTTAACGACATTGGCTTGTTGCATAGTCTCGGCATTCGCCTGGTGGTTGTCTATGGTGCCAGACCGCAAATTGATGCCAGCATGGCGCAACAGCAGCTGGAACCGATTTACCACAAACACACGCGCGTAACCGATGCCCAATCACTGGAACTGGTGAAGCAGGCAGCAGGACGTTTGCAGCTGGATATCACCGCACGCCTGTCGATGAGCCTGAATAACACCCCGCTGCAGGGCGCGCACATCAACGTGGTAAGCGGTAACTTTATTATTGCCCAGCCGCTGGGCGTCGATGATGGTGTGGACTACTGCCATAGCGGCCGTATTCGTCGTATTGATGAAGAAGCCATCCATCGTCAGCTGGATAATGATGCCATTGTGCTGCTCGGCCCAGTCGCGGTGTCGGTGACCGGTGAAAGCTTTAACCTGACATCAGAAGAAGTGGCCACGCAGTTGGCGATTAAGCTAAAAGCCGAGAAAATGATTGGCTTCTGCTCTGAACAAGGCGTCACCAACCGCGAAGGTACGATTATCTCTGAGCTGTTCCCCAACGAAGCGCAGGCGCGTATCGATGAGATGGAGAACGACGGTGATTTCCTGTCAGGCACCGTGCGTTTCCTGCGCGGCGCGGTGAAAGCCTGCCGCAGCGGCGTGCGTCGTAGCCACCTGATCAGCTATCAGGAAGATGGCGCATTGATTCAGGAACTGTTCTCGCGTGACGGTATTGGTACGCAGATTGTGATGGAGTCCGCTGAGCAGATTCGTCGCGCCACCATCAACGATATTGGCGGCATTCTCGAATTGATTCGCCCGCTGGAGCAGCAAGGCATTCTGGTGCGTCGTTCGCGCGAGCAGCTGGAAATGGAGATCGACAAATTCACCATTATTCAGCGCGATAATCTGACCATCGCTTGTGCTGCACTCTATCCGTTCCCGGATGAGCAGATTGGTGAAATGGCCTGCGTGGCGGTGCATCCCGATTACCGCAGTTCTTCACGCGGTGAGCTGTTGCTGGAGCGTGTGGCGCTACAGGCTCGTCAAATGGGCCTGAAGAAGCTGTTTGTACTGACAACCCGCAGTATTCACTGGTTCCAGGAACGTGGCTTTACGCCGGTGGATATTGAGTCATTGCCGGAGAGTAAGAAGCAGATGTATAACTATCAGCGCCGGTCCAAAGTGCTGATGGCGGATTTGCGCTAACGGCGGGGAATGCCAGCTAACGCGGTTAAAGGCAGTTAAAGGCAGTTAAAGGCAGTTAAAGGCAGTTAAAGGCAGTTAAAGGCAGCGTAGGGTAGGTTTCGCTAAACGGTCTGGAATTGCCCAACGTCTTAAACTGATAACGTTGTCAGGATGCGCATCCACGCGCATCCAATAAAACATCTGCATTGCCTGCGGTCGGTTTCTTTACCGACCTCAACTCTCGCTCAGAATGACTCTCCGCTTAACCGGTCCAACAATCCGCTGCGACGCTGAGTGCGTAATTGCACCGCACGACGAAATACGCCTTCATCGCTGTAAAGGGTTAACTGTTTGCGCGCACGCGTAATGGCGGTGTAAATCAGTTCGCGGGTGAGTACCGGTAAAAACTGTGCCGGCATCACCAGCGCGGTATGCTCGAACTCCGATCCCTGCGATTTATGCACCGTCATCGACCAGGCCGTATCATGCGCCGGTAACCGGCTTGGCTGTACGGCTTTGATGCTGCCATCCGGCAACGGGAAGAAAACTTTCAGCAGCCCTTCATCATCAAACAGCGTAATGCCAATATCGCCGTTAAACAGCCCAAGCGCGCTGTCATTGCGAGTCACCATCACCGGACGGCCCTGATACCAGCGGCTCCCCCCCAGCGGACGACGAATCAGCTGCATCTGCATCAGTTTTTGCTCAATACGCTGATTTAATCCCTGCACGCCAAACGGCCCTTCGCGCAGTGCGCACAGCAGCTGATAACGCCCAAATGCGTGCAGAATCTCTGCGGGCTGTGCTCGCTGGCTCACCAGCCGCAGGAATGGACTGTAGCCTTCCGCGATAGCATTCAGCATTGCCTGATAGGCCTCGCCATCATTAAGTGGCTGGCGTGATATATCGCTGAAGCCCGCGTTAAATGCCGCCTCAACCGCCTTTGGCTCACCGGCATTGACCGCAGCCGCCAGCTTGCCGATGCCCGAGTTAGCATCAAAGCGATAGCTCTTGCGTAGTAGGCAGATGGCGTCGCGCACGGCTGGCGCGCTGTCATCATCGTGGCCTTCAACCTGGCAACCGGTTAACGCACTCAGCTGGGCTGCACGCGCGACGCTGTATCCCGCTTCCGCACAGCGGCAAATATCGCCCAATACCGCACCGGCTTCTACTGACGCCAGCTGATCGCGGTCACCAAGAAAAATCACGCGCGCCTGGGGTGGCAGTGCGGCGATGAGATTGGCCATCATGCCCAAATCAACCATTGAGGCTTCATCCACCACCAGCACATCCAGATGCAGCAGGTTACCGGCGTGATAGCGCAAGCGCTGGGTTTCGGGCTGGGCACCTAGCAAACGGTGCAGCGTGGTAGCTTCCGCTGGGAAGCGTTGGCGCTCAGTGTCGCTGACCGGCAGTTTTTGCAGCGCTTTACCGAGCGATTCGGTTAAACGCGCCGCCGCTTTGCCGGTCGGGGCTGCCAGTTGAATGCGCAGTGCACCCTGGCTCAGGCGAATCAATGCCGCCAGCAATTTTGCCACGGTGGTGGTTTTCCCGGTGCCTGGGCCGCCGGAAATGACTGCTGTTTTCTGCGTTAGCGCCACCGCCGCCGCGATTTTTTGCCAGTCATCGGGTTCAGTACCAAACAGGTTATCCAGTACCGCACGCACCTCTCCATCAGGAAATGCCTGCGGAGCAGACTGCGCCTGAAAGAAACGCGCCACCTGCCCTTCATGGTGCCAGAGACGATGCAGATAAAGACGGCCTTCGGTCAGTACAATCGGTGCTGCCTGCTCGTTGTTGCTGTTGCTCAGAGCAGGCCAGCCAGCCAGAATTTGCGTCCAGTCCTGCGGCTCGCCCGCCGCCAGCCAGATGGCCTGCGCCAGTTCAGGATGGCGGCCATTGAATAACCCTTCACGGCTCAGCTGTGACAGCGGTAAGCAGACGTGCCCCTCACCCGCTTCCGCGCTGAGACAGGCAGCCGCCAGGAGGCGTGCTGGCTGCGTGTCATCCGCCAGCAACAGGGCGAACTGAACATCCAGTGAGCGCAGCAAACGCAGCTCAACCGCCTGTTGAAGTAGCGCTGTAATGCCACTCATGCCGAGGCTCCCTGCCCGCGAAACAGGCTATCCAGTTGTGAAACAAAATCCAGAGTTGGCCGTGTGTGGAATACGCCGTTGGCCGGTGAAGTGCCATCCATGCCACGCAGGAACAGATAAAACACGCCGCCAAAGTGCTGCTCGTAGTCATAATCTGCCAGGCGATGTTGAAGATAGCGATGTAGCGCCAGCGTGTAGAGTTGATATTGCAAATCATAGCGGTGGTCGATCATCGCCTGTCTCATCGCTGCTGGCGTATAAGCTTCGTGGCTGTCGCCCAGCCAGTTGGATTTGTAATCCAGCAGGTAATATTTGCCTTGCCAGCGGAACACCAAGTCAATGAAGCCTTTCAACATGCCCTGTACCTCACGAAAATCGAGCGGCGGCGCATCGGACGATAAAGCATCCTGACGGATCAGCGCATCCAGATCATTCGCGGTCAGCAAACCGTCAATCGGCAAGTAGAAGCCCATCTCCACGAGTCGATCGCTGGTCTGTACCTGACCGAGCTGTATCCCCTGATCGTTGAGCGGCGTACTCACCACGCGCGCAATCCAATCCGTCAGTACCGGTTGCCAGTGTAATGGATACCCATTCTGCTGCAGATGTTGCTCCAGCAATGCGGCCGTGGGGGGATGTGGGAAATCGAGAGATTCGAACAGTTCATGCAGGAAAGTCCCCGGCGCGGCGCCGCGCGGGAAATGGTGCGGTGTCAGTGCAGCTTCAGCGATCTCTTCCTGCTGTTCTTCGCCTGCGGCTTCCAGATCGAAGCGTGGCATCACATCAAGTAGTCGCTGGCTACCGTGTTGCTGCAAGCCTGAGTAGCTGGTGACGCGCCAGGGTTCCACCAGCGTGCGGCTAACGGTGCGGGCAGCCAATGTGTCATGAGCGGGATCAGGCGCGTGCCAGCGTTCGGCTACCTGTTCCTGCACGTGTATCACCTCGGTACCCGCGACATTGTGCTGATTGAGTAAAGTTTCCAGCTGTGCCGCTGTCGCCGCTTCACCACGCTGCAAAAGATGGCCCAGTGCGCTTTTATGCAGATCGCTCTCGCCTTCTTTTTTGCGCGTGCCGCGAAACAGCGGTGCCACACCTACGCTACAGTGATACACCGAACGGGTAAGTGCCACGTACAGCAAGCGCAGGTCTTCGGCCAAACGCTCCTGCTCGGCCATCGCCAGGCTTGCATCATCGGCCTGCAGATCCAGCACCGCCTCAAAGTTGTCGCGATCGTGATACAGCGCGGTATCCGCCTCGCGGAATCCGGCAGCGAACGGCAGCCATACCAGTGGGTATTGCAGACCTTTGGATTTATGGATAGTGACGATCTGCACCAAATGGCGATCGCTTTCCAGACGCAATTGCTGGCTGGACGACTGGCTGTCCGGGCTGGCTATCTGCTGCGCCAGATAACGCACCAGCGCGTGCGGGCTGTCGAGCTGCGCCGCCGCTTCCTGCATCAGTTCACCCAGATGCAGCAAATCGGTCAGGCGGCGTTCGCCATTTTCTGAGGCGAGCAGGTTTTCCGCAAGCTGGCGTTCCTGTATCAGCTGGCGCAGCATCGGCAGTACGCCGCGCTGCTGCCACAGCAGTTGCCAGCGGGCAAAAGTCTCCACCAGCTCATCCCAGCCACGCGCATCCTGATCCAATGCATCCAACTGTGCCGCATCAAAGGCAAACAGCGAGGTAGCGAGCGCCGTGCGCAGCATGCGCTCCTGCTCGGGAGCCAGCACCGCCTGCAGTAACCACAGCAACTCGCGCGCTTCGGGCGTGGTATAGACGCTGTCGCGGTTCGATAAATAGACCGAGGGAATGCCAAGCTGGTTAAGTGCTTCGCGGATCAGATTGGCTTCGTTGCGGCTGCGCACCAGCACCGTGATATCCGATGCCTGCACCGGGCGTTGCGCGGCCGCTTTACCCAGCAGTGCACGCTGTTGCTGCCCCGCCTGTAACCAGTGGCTGATATCCGCGGCACACTGTCGCGCTAACGCCTGCTGATAATCGCCTACGCTGCACCCGTCGCCCGGCAGCAGCCAGAAACGCAGTGCCGCCTGATCCTGGTTATCCAGTGTGAGAGAAAGCGTCTGATTTGGCTCAGCGAAGTGCACCGGCAAGAAAGGGATAGCATCAAAGACAAAAGGCGCTTCGAGCCGATTGAACAGCTGATTGACGCTCTCCACCATTGCTGGCGAAGAGCGCCAGTTGGTGTCGAGGGTGTAATGCGCGCTCACTTCATTACGTGCGCGAATATAGGTAAAAATGTCTGCGCCACGAAAGGCGTAAATGGCCTGTTTTGGATCGCCAATTAACAGCAATGCATGGTCAGGCTGATTACCGTACAGCGTACGGAAAATACGGTATTGCTGCGGATCGGTGTCCTGGAACTCATCAATTAACGCCACCGGGAAACGCTGACGAATCGCCTGCGCCAGCATTTCTCCTGCAGGCTGCTGCAGGGCATCATCCAGTCGGCTCAGGAGATCATCAAAACCCAGCAGCGCCTGCTGGCGTTTCTCTTTCCGTACGGCGGCGCGGATATCCACCAGCGCGCGCGCAATCAGCAAATCGCGTAGTGAAATGGGCTGAGTCAGAAACAGGTCGATGGCCGCAAACAGGGCATGGTGCGGAGGATGGCCTTTTTTGGTTTTCTCCTCCAGCACCCGTTGACCAAAGCGCGCCAGCTCTGCGGGCACCTGATAATCCAGGGTTTCACTCTGTGCCCAGAAACTGACTTTATTCACCCACACCGGCAGATTTTTACTGCTGTAGCTGCGTTTGTCCACGTCGGACTGCCCCACCAGCGTCAGCACCTCTTCACCCACCGCGCGCCACTCGGCTTTCATCGCGTTAATACGCGCCAGGTTTTCGTTGTGGCGCATCGTCAGCGTTTCGTCGTCAGCGGGCGCTAAACGCAGGTTAGGTGATTCGCCTTGCAGCCACGGCCGCAACGTCGCCAGCAATTGCTCCGGACCACTCCACTCACTGACAATCACGCGGGCGATATCCAACGAGAGTGGATAACAGTGGCGACGCCAGAAATCGGCAGTGGCCTGACGCAGCAGCTGTTGTTCATCTTCAATCAGCTGCTGTTCAAACAGCATGCCGGATTCAAAGGCGTTGAGATTGAGCATGCGCTGACAAAAGCCGTGGATAGTAAAGATCGCCGCTTCATCCATCTGCCGCTCTGCAGCCAGCAGTAGCGATGCCGCTTCTGCAGGTTGCGGCATCTCCAGTAGCAACTGCATCAGCATCGGATTGCGGCTGGTACCGCGAATGCAGGCCAGCCGCAGCTCATGGATGTTGGCACGGATACGTCCGCGCAGCTCTGCGGTGGCCGCCTCAGTAAAGGTCACGACCAGAATTTCTTCGACCGACAGTGGCCGGGCATAGGCATGTTGCCCGCCCAGCCCCAACAAAAGCCGCAGATAAAGCAGACCAATAGTGAAGGTTTTACCGGTTCCAGCAGACGCCTCAATCAGCCGCTCGCCACGCAACGGCAGCGTCAGCGGATTGAGCGGTTCTGGCGGCTGAATCAGACTCATTGCGCGTCACTCTTAACCGGCAGGGATTGCTGTAGCTTCTCCACCTGATCCCAGGTCGTGAAGCCCGGCAGAGGTGCATAATCATCTTTGGTGGCGCCATCGTGGCTACCGCCAATCTGCGAAATCATCGCCATACCCTGCTGTTCCAGCACCGCTTTATGGAAGAAATCGGCCACGCCCTGCGGCGTGAGCTTTTGAATCTGCTCGATGGCTTTTTCACGGGTATCGAAAGCAAAATTCTGCCGGTTGAAGTCACGGCTGTAGCGATTCGCTTCTTCATCAAGCGTTTGCGGGCGCTGTTTTAAGTCATTGATCAGCGCCTGCTGATACTGGGCAAAATCTTCCGGTTTCATGTCGCGCAGGCGTTGCTCAGCCTGCGGATAAAACGCCTCAAAGCGCTGCATCAGATAGGCTGGCTGCTTGCTGTTGCTTTGCAGCAGGAAGCCAATCCCCCACTGGCGACCAATCGGCATCTGATACGAGAACACCGCATAGCCCAACTGTTCCTGGGTGCGCAGTTGGTTATAGAACCAGGGTTGGACAATCTGGCTCAACATGGTGCTGTTGGCCATGCTTTGATACTCGTCGTAACCCAGTGGCACGTAGAGTGCTGCCAGTGCTGAATCCGTGCTGCTTCCTGCGGTTTGCAGGTTGGCCTTCATGGCTTTATCGATCACCACGTAATCGCTGTGCCAGTAACTGTGACCATCGCTGTGCAACTGCTGTTGCAGATCGGTGCCCAGCTGTTTAACGCGATCGGCGGAGAGGTTGCCCACCACCATCATTTCCGGCGTGGCGTTGCGCAGTAAGGCATCACGGTAATCCGTCACGTCTTTCAGCGTCAGATCTTTCACTAACTTGCGGCGCGTCTCACGCTGGGTATACGGCAGCTGTGACAGCATCTGCATCGGTTGAATCGCCTGCTCGAAGGCTTTGCCCTTCTCGGCGGCTTCCAGTCGATCCAGATACCAGGATTTTGCCTGTTCCAGTTGCTGTGCGTCCGGCTGGAAGCTGGCATAGCCCTCAACCAGTTTTTTCAGTAACTCCGGCAGACGCTGGGTAAAACCACTGGCGCTGAACACAATGCCGTCATCTTCACCGGTAGAAAAACTGATCCCCCCCACTGACGCCTGCGAGTTCAACTCATCCAGCGCCACGCTTGAGAGATAATCATTCAGACCAAATAACACCTGCTGACGCGCGTCGCTTATTGCCGCTTTGTTGCGCAGTGCCAGAGTAATGGCTGCCTTTGGTTCACTGGCGTAGAACTGGCTTGGCATCCAGTAGATGCGCATGCTGTCACCGTCGGTCAGCGCCACCGGATGCGTATACGTTTTGCCATCGCCAGGCATAATGGAGAAATCAGAAGGGATATACGGATTCAGCGTCGGCATCGACAGTTGAATATGCGCGCCACGCTGCTGCCAGTCACTGAACTGCGCATCACTGATCTTATCGACCTGGTAAGGCGCATTCACAAAGTAGGCTTCTTTGTTGTGCGGCTCATTCGGGCTGATATACCAGATGCGGGCATTTTGCGGTGTCATCTCATCCAGACGAGATTTGATTGCCGCAGGGTCAAAGTTATCCGCGAGATAAGGTGCATCCAGCGTATGATCCACTGGCACGCGCAGCATGGTATCCACTAACCATTCAATATAATCCATGTCACGGGTGATCGACGGATAGCGGAAATCCAGCGCCAGCACATGCGACACCTCATCGAAATAACCCTTATCGATGCCTTTACTACGCAACATGTCGAGGTAGCTAAAGATCGCCGCCACCACTTCATCACGCTGGGCCAGGCCTTTGTCGGTCAGGGAGACCGTGATGGCAAACACGCCGCTGTTGCGGTCCGTCATCGGATCGGCACCGGCATTCACGCCGTCGGCCAGCCCCTGCTTTTGCAGCCAGTCGTTAAGGGTGTTTTTACTGCGGTTACCCAGGATGTAACTGATCAACGTATCGGTTTTGCTGCGGAACTGGTCGCTGTTGTTGGCGATGCGGAATTCAACTTTAAGCTGTTTTCGCGGTTGGGCAGGCACGTAGTGGATGATGATGCCTTTCTGCGCATCGGTCACCACCGGCACTTCGATTTTCGGTACGATGGCCTGATGGTTAGCCACTCGTCCAAAAGTCTGGACCGCAATGTCGGCCATCTCTGGCAGCGATTTGTTGCTGTATATCACCGCTTTCATCAGATTGGCGGAGTAGTGGCTGTGATAAAACTCGGTCAGCGCCTGATGCAAATTGCTGTCGGGCTTATCGCGCAGCGTATCAAGGTTACCGCCTGAGTAGCGGGAAGCTGGATGCGCTGGATTCAGGGTTTCCGCCCCGACCTGCGCCATACGCAGGCCGTCGCGCGAACGCGCCATAGTGAGCTCTGCATTAACTGCATGACGCTCACGATCGGCGTTGACCGGATCGAGCAAAGGCTCTGCAATGGCATCGGCCAGACGATCCACCGCCGGTTGCAGTGCATCGTTTTCCACTTCCAGATAGAACGCGGTGCGATAAGAAGCGGTACTGGCATTGTGACTGCCGCCGTGCTTTTTCAGGAATTCGGCCAGATTATCCGGTTGCGGATAGCGTTTTGAGCCCATCAACACCATGTGTTCGGTATAGTGCGCCAGCCCTAGCTGCTGATTCGGATCGTCCAGCGAGCCGATAGGCAACGTCAGTGCGGCCAGTGATTTAGGCGCTTCTTTGTCAGACACCAGCAACACCGTCATACCGTTAGTCAGCGTGATGGCCTGATAACTGCGCGGATCGTGATCGCTTTTTCGAATTGTTTCATTGATGGGCTGCCAGCCGCGATCGCTATCGGCAAAGGCATTCAGCGCCAGCATGCTTAGCAGCAGCGCTCCCATCCAGCGTGCGTAAATCCGCATTTAAACCCCTTTCTTTACCCTTTACCGCTGGCTGTGTGCCCAGCGGCGCAATAGACAACTTTTTATGATTTTGGGAACACCCGCAAAAGCGGCGTTACCCAATTGCTATTCATCATCTTGATGCGCAAGGCGCACCGGTAAATACCACTGGCGAGCGGCGGCAACAATTACCTGCACCGCCTCATCATCCAGCGTCCGGCTCAGGCGCTGCAGATAAGGATCGCTGCCTTCGCCCTCCACCTGAAAACCACCCTGCCAGGCTTGCAGCAATTTGTTCAATGCCTTTTTCTGCGTGGCGTCATCGTCCAGCAACTGGCCGGATTTTCGATCAAAACTGGCATCCAGCCACGCGCCACCCGATTTGTTCAGCAACATCAACGGTTCCGTCATCCCCGCCTGATAAGCCGTCACGTATTCGTTCAACAGTGACAGCGCAGACTCAGCGTCGATGGCTTTAAAACGCCAGCGGCTTTGTTTGCGCCCGTACATGCGGCTTTCTCCTTTGCCGCCCAGCGCGCAATAAACCAGATGCTCCAGCCACAATAGCAGACCATCGTTCATGTTCAGCACACCCGGACGCCAGCGTAACAGTCCATCAGCTTGCACCTGGGTTAACCAACCGGTCAACTGCACCCCATTCAGCGGCAGATTGATTTCCCAACTCTCTGAGGGCTGACGCTGTCCACTCACTTCCGCAGCCACTTCCTGCATCTCTTCGGTCTGGCTCTGCCAGAAAAGTTCCCCAAAAGCACCATAAGGCAGATTGCCCGCAGCGCGATGACGCGCATAAAGCTGCGCGGGATCCTCACCGTTGACCAGGGTATTCAGTAGCTGCGCATTGATTTGATAACGCTCCAGACTATCTGGCGCAAACGGCTCGCTGTCCGGCAATTCGCTCTCTTCCATCCAGAAAGCCACGCCCAGCCGCTGTTGGAACCAGGCCCGTACCGGATGACGCCAGAAGCGCAGCAATTGCTCAAGCGAGAGCGTTTCCAGCGGCAGTGGCGGCAACCGTTGCACAAAGTCTGGCTGTGCCACGCCACTGTCGGTAGCAGCAGGCAACCACTCTGCGGCGAAGCTCTGGCCGTAAGCGTCAGGGCGGAAGTTCTCCGCTGCAAAGGGCATGCGGCTGTGGAGCTTCTGTAAATGCTCACGTACACGCTGCTCGCTGACGTCGGGTTCGCACGCTTCATCGCCTGGCAGACAAAAACTCTGACCAAGATAATCCACCAACTCTGTCACCAGCACTGAGGGATAACGCTCGGTGTTGTCCTGAATCGCGCGGCCGATATAGCTGATGTAGAGCTGATGCTGTGCCGAAATCAGGGCTTCAAGGAACAGGTAGCGGTCATCATCACGGCGGCTGCGATCGCCTTTGCGTGCCTGCTGCTGCATCAGGTCAAAACCGAGCGGCGCCAGCGTGCGTGGATAGACACCATCGTTCATCCCCAGCAAGCAGACGACTTTGAACGGAATCGAACGCATTGGCATCAGGGTACAGAAGTTTATCGGCCCGGCCAGGAAGCGCTGACTGATACGCTGCTGATCGAGGCGCGAGCGCAACTCATCACGCAGTAAGGTGACGGGAATCGGTTGCTGATAATCAGCCTGCGTGCCCTGCTCAATAATCTGTTTCCACTGGGTTTCAACCAGCAGTAATGCTGCGTCGCTTTCGGCATCGCCGTTGAAGAAGCTGTCGATCAGCTCGCGGCACAGCGGCAACCACTCCGGTAGCGTACGCTCGCCAGTCAGTCGGGTGCGCCACGACTCTAAGCGAGAGAGCAATTCGGCCAGATGCCCGGCCAGTTCGGCAATCAATCCGCTGGATTCGTCGTAAGGCAGAATGCCCTGCCAGTCACCGTTGCGGCTTTCCAGCGCGTAACCCAGTAGCATGCGCTGCAGGCCAAAGCGCCAGGTATGTTGACCGGTGGCAGGCAGTGCCAATGCTTCGACGCTGGCATCATCCAGCCCCCAGCGAATACCGGATTCCATCACCCAACGGCGCAGCAGGCGCAGACCGCTTTCATCCACCGAGAAGCGCTGCGCCAGCGCAGGCACTTCGAGCAGTGCCAGCACTTCTTCGGAAGCAAAGCGGCTGTCTGGCAGCGCCAGCAAGCTCAATAAGGCCAGAATCGCCGGATGTGCCTGGCTGGCGCGGCGATCCGAGATGGCAAACGGCAGATAACGATCCGCAGGCGCACTGGCAAACGCCGCCTGAATGAAGGGCGCGTAGCTATCGATATCCGCCACCATCACGATGATGTCGCGCGGTTTGAGATCGGGATCGGCCTCCATCAGCGCCAGCAGATGATCCTGTAACACTTCCACTTCACGCTGAGCGCTATGACATACCTGCAGCGTGATGGTGCGATCATCAGGGTCGAGCACCCGTTTTTTGTGGCTGTTACCCAGTTCATCGGCGTGCAAACCGATCACGGCGTGGTCATCCAGGTTGAGCAGGTAGGCTTGCAGACTGTGTAGCAGGCTGTCCTGCGGCATCTCAACAAAGGCATCAATATCGTTAGCGGCGGATTCCATCTGACTCAGCAGAAACAGATTATCGCGCCCCAGTTTGCCCCACGAGGCCAATAACGGATTGGTGAGTTGTTGCTCGCCGAGTTCATTGAACAGCGTCGGCGCTGCTTCGGGATCGCGGAACAGCGGCTGTGCTTCTTCAGACTGCATGCGGCGACGTTTGCGGCTCTGCAATTTGGCGAGGAAAGCGTAATCCTGAATATCGCCCCAGTAGTGGCGGCAGGGGTTGGTGAACAGCAGGTGAATATCGATATGGCGGCCAAGCGCTTCCAGCGCCTGTAAATACACCGGCGGCAGCGCGGAGATACCACAAATAAACACGCGCTGCGGCAATCCCGCCGGTGGCGTTTCGGCCTGCTCCAGCGCATGGATAAAGCGCGCATACAGGTTGGCACGGTGCCACATCGGCTGGCCCAATTGTTCAGTGAACGCCACCAGATCGCGCCACAGCGGTGCCTGCCACTGTTGGGCATCGCTCAAGCCGTCGATGAGTTCTCCGCGCTCCCAACTGTTGAGCCAGTCAGATCGATACACCAGATACTGGTCAAACAGATCGGCCACGCGGGCGCTGAGCTGATAAAGCTTGCGCTTGTCATCGTCATCATTGAGGTAGTGACGCAACGGCTGAAAGGCCTCCTGCTCCAGCAAGGTGGGCAAGCGATGCATCAATTTCCAGCTCATGCTGGCTTTAGTGAAAGCGCTCTCCTCTGGAATGCCGGGCAGCACTTTGACAAACATGTTCCAGATAAAGGTCGCAGGGAGCGGAAAGTCGATATTCGCTGCAATACCAAAACTGTTTGCCAGTTCCATCTGCAGCCACTGCGCCATGCCGGGGCTTTGCACCAGCACCTGTTCGGCCGCGAACGCATCGTTCAGCGGCTGGTTTTCAATCAGAATACCTGCCAGATTTTTCAACAGATCAAGCTGATTGGAGTGGTAAACCCGGAACATAAATCTCCTTGAGAGGGAAAACAGCGCAGCCTGGTCACTCTACCCTGTATCGCTAACGATGCCTATCGCCGAGGTCACCTTAGTGACAATTGAGCTGAGCCAGGCTGGCACTGCGCTGTTGCGAGCTCGTCACCGTGACGCGCTCCAGCACGCATCCTATGCCCACACTCTGCTGCTGACGATCGATCTGCCAGCCCGCCACCTCACGCCCCAGCAAGGCTTGTCCGGCAACCTGCCACGCCTGGCGCTGCTGCCACTGTTGACTAAACCCTAAGGCCAGCGCGCGATGGTATTGCAACAGCGTGCTGATGGTCATCGCCAGCAGCAGCATCGCCACCAGCGTTTCTGCCAGGCTAAAGCCCTGCTGATCCTTCCTGCGGCTGGCAGTGCTCCGGTTTAGACAATGGACAGTAGTCAATCCAGCCGTGCGCCTGGGGTTGCAGCCGATGGCTGCGTGGTGAGACCCATTGCCAGAGGCGGAGATCACTCTTTTCATCCTGACCCGATAACAGCGCATTGCCCTCCTCCGTATGTAATAAACAGCTTAACCACTGGTGTACGGGCTGTTGCTGACATTGCCAGCCGGACGCCTCTGGCCAACTCTGCATCAGTCCCCATTGCAGCGCAGCCTGTGCCTGCGCAAAATCTTTATGGTGCTGCTGCGTATCGGCCACCAGCACCATACCCTGTGACAACTGCGTGCGTGTGGCATGCAGCGTCAGGCTGCCGAGCAGTAACAGCATCAGCACCATGCCCAGCGTGCTGTTGCCGTGCTGGTTCATAAGTTTCGTCCTTCAATCCAGTGCTCCACCTGCAGGCTTTGTCTACCCGATCGCCCCGTCAGATGGAGCATTAATCGGGTGCCTTGCCGCACCACGCTAAAATGTTCGATGGTGAGGAAAGCGGGATCGGTTAGGCGTTCCCAACCGTTGCCGTTGCAGTTATCCACCGCGCGCTGCATTTCCAGCTGCCCGCTGCGCAACCGATAGCCGTAAAAGTCGCTGTCACTGCTGCCCACATCTTCCCAGCGCCCATTGCTGTTTTCATCCCAGCGCAGCAGCACACAGCTGCCACTCGCAGCCAGAGTCAGTGCGGGGCCAGTACATTGCCCACGACAGTATCCCGCGCGCTGTAACGCTTTTTGCAGCGTATGAGAAAGCTGCTGTAGCTCCTGTTGCAATTGCACGCGCTGCTGCAGGCGCAGATTTTGCTCCAGCAGTAGCGGCAAAAATCGGCCCACACTCACCATCAATATCGCGCCTACTGCCAGAGCAATCAGCATTTCCAGCAGGCTGAAACCGGCCTCCGCTACTCGCACCCTTTTTCTCCGGTCTGGCAGGCGCGAATACGTGCTCGCGCAGAGATAATCACCCGCCAGCGACCGGCCGCATTTTCAATCTCAATGCTGCCAGGGCGCGCCACGTCACGCCGTCCAAAGAAACCCGGCTCGCCGATGATGGCACTGAAGCGTACCCCGGCATGCGGCGGTGCTAGCCACCAGCGTGAAGGCAGTTCACAGCCCTCCGCCGGTTTTACACCTACGCCCAAACAGCCGCGTTCGCCGGGAATCAGCCACAAATTGAGATCGCTGTTATGCCCGTTCGCATGGGCGCGCAGCCGTAACAGAAACCCCTGCAGCTGCAGCACGCTATCGCGCAGTTGTTGATGCTGCTGCCAGCGCTGCCAACTGTGCAGGGCGCCGAGGCTGAGTATGCCGGCGATCACCATCACCAGTAGCAACTCCAGCAGGGTGAAACCGAGATTTGCGTGTTTGTTCATGGCAGCCAATGTGCGCTTCAATCGAACAGGCAACAAGGCATCAAGCGGCAGGATGGAAAGCGTCGCGCAGGCTGTTTTCGCGCGGTACAGGCAGAGACAAATTTTTGCGAGGCGGATACAGATAACAGAGATAAAAAAGCCCCGCACAGTGGCAGGGCTTCAGCGTGATGACGCGTGCGTTTACACCGCAACCGGCGCTTTAATGGCCGGATGCGGGTCGTAACCCTCAATCTCAAAATCTTCAAAGTTGTAATCGAAGATAGAAGCAGGTTTACGTTTGATCACCAGTTTCGGCAGCGGGCGTGGCTCGCGCGTCAGCTGCAGCTGTGCCTGTTCCAGATGATTGCTGTACAGATGCGTGTCGCCACCGGTCCAGACAAAATCACCCACTTCCAGATCGCACTGCTGCGCCACCATATGCACCAGCAGCGCATAGCTGGCGATATTGAACGGCAGACCAAGGAAGATATCGCACGAGCGCTGATAAAGCTGGCAAGAGAGCTTGCCGTTTGCCACGTAGAACTGGAAGAAGGCATGACAAGGTGCCAGCGCCATCTGATCCAGCTCGCCCACGTTCCATGCCGATACGATGATGCGGCGTGAATCGGGATCGCGCTTCAACTGCTCAATCACTTTGCTAATCTGGTCGATCTCTTCGCCTGACGCACTGCCCCAGCTGCGCCATTGCTTACCGTAGACCGGTCCTAAATCGCCATTCTCATCCGCCCACTCGTCCCAAATCGTCACCTTGTTATCTTTCAGGTAGCTGATATTGGTTTCGCCTTTCAGGAACCACAGCAGTTCATGAATGATCGAACGCAGGTGCACCTTCTTGGTGGTGACCAGTGGAAAACCGTCCTGCAAATTGAAACGCATCTGGTGGCCGAAAATCGACAGGGTGCCTGTACCGGTACGGTCGGCTTTCTCTGCGCCTTCATTCAGCACATGTTGCATTAAATCCAGATACTGTTTCATTTTACCTCACGAGTTTGTTGCTGCGGACGACGACGAAACGCCCAGATCATCATAATCACACCGGCCAGAATCATTGGGATCGAGAGAATCTGCCCCATGCTGATGCCGCCTTCAAACAGGCCCAGTTGGGCATCCGGCTGGCGGAAGAATTCGACGATGATGCGGAAAGCGCCATAGCCAATCAGGAACAGGCCAGAGACGCTGCCCATCGGGCGCGGCTTGCGAATAAACAGGTTGAGGATGATGAACAGCACGATACCTTCGAGGAACAGCTCATACAGCTGCGAAGGATGACGCGGCAACACACCGTAAGTGCTCAGCAACTGCTGATACTGCGGATTGTTGGCCGCCAGCGCGATATCTTCACTGCGCGACCCCGGGAACAGCATGGCGAATTTGAAGTTGGGATCGACACGCCCCCACAGCTCGCCGTTGATGAAGTTACCGAGACGACCGGCGCCCAAACCAAACGGAATCAGCGGCGCAATGAAATCAGATACCTGGAAGAAAGTGCGTTTAGTACGACGCGCAAACACCAGCATCACCACAATCACCCCAATCAAGCCACCGTGGAACGACATACCGCCATCCCAGACTTTGAACAGATAGAGTGGATTATCGAGGAACAGTGGCAGGTTATAGAACAGCACATAGCCGATACGGCCACCGAGGAACACGCCGAGGAAGCCCGCATACAGCAGGTTTTCCACTTCTTCTTTTTTCCAGCCGCTGCCGGGTTTGTTGGCTCGGCGCACCGCCAGCCACATAGCAAATACAAAGCCCACCAGATACATCAAACCGTACCAGTGAAGCGAAATCGGTCCGATGGAGAAAATTACCGGATCGAATTGGGGAAACGAAATGTAGCCGTTAGTCATCTTTCACCATCGTTTTTTCTGCCCTGAAACGGGTCTGGCTAAGGGGTCATACCATAAAAGGCTGCGCATGATAGCACAGCCGCTTTTCACAATTGCCGTGGAAATGTAAACGCCGTTAACGGCCGCCGCGAATCAAACCGCCCAGGCCACGTCGTTCCATAAACGCGGACACCAGATGGCGCACTTCTGAAGCGGTATGGGCCGCCACACCATTTTCACTGAGCTTCTGCGTTTCCTCGTGATCGAGGTGACGCAACAGATACTTCACGCGCGGAATATTTTTACCGTTCATGCTGAGGTGGTGATAACCCATGCCCACCAGCAGCGCCACGCACATTGGGTCGCCGGCCATTTCACCACACAGGCAGAGTTCCAGTTTGGCCTGACGGGCTTCGTGGGCAATGCTCTGCAGCGCGCGCAGCATCGCCGGATGCAGCGGATCGTAGAGATTCGCCACACGGGTATTGTTGCGATCCACCGCCAGCAGATACTGCGTCAGATCGTTGGTGCCCACCGAAATAAAGTCCACGCGATCCGCCAGATGCGGGATCATAAACAGCATGGAGGGCACTTCGATCATCACGCCAATACGCGGTTTCGGGATCACATAGCCCAGCATCTCTTCCACTTCGCGACCGGCACGATCGATCAGCCGACGCGCATCGTCGATCTCATCGATATGACTGATCATCGGCAGCAGAATGCTGAGATTGCCGGAGGCCACGTTGGCACGCAGCATGGCGCGTACCTGCACCAGGAAAATTTCTGGCTGGTCGAGCGTCAGACGAATGCCGCGCCAGCCGAGGCAAGGATTTTCTTCACTGATCGGCATGTAAGGCAGCTGTTTATCGGCGCCGACATCCAGCGTACGCAACGTCACCGGCTTATCGTAGAACAGTTGCAGCATGCCTTGATATTGCGCGACCTGCTCCTCTTCCGACGGGAATCCGTTGTGCAGCATAAATGGAATTTCTGTGCGGTACAGGCCGATGCCATCCACCCAGTTATCCAGCTTCTGCTCATGCTCAGGGCTCAGGCCCGCATTCAGCATCACCTGCACCCGTTCGCCGCTTTTCAGCTCGCCGGGCTGCTCCACCACACCTTCAGCCATTTTGCTCAGCGCATTTTCTTCGCTGATCAAACGCTGATACTCCTGCACCAGCACGGGTTCAGGATCGATTAACAACTCGCCGCGATAGCCATCGACAATCAGCAGGCGTTTGTTGAGCTGCGCAGGGATGATATCCGCACCCATGACGGTGGGAATGCCCATCGCGCGCGTCAGAATAGCCGCGTGGGAATTGGCCGCACCGTCGCGTACCACCACACCGGCTAAACGCTCCGGTGGCAGCTCTGCCAGCGTGGTCGCGGTGAGTTCATCCGCCACCAGCACGAAGCGTTCAGGCCAGGCATTGGTGCCGACCAGCGTATCGTCGAGATGGAATAGCAGACGTTGTCCGAGCACGCGCAAATCGCCCGCACGCTCGCGTAAATATTGATCCTGCAGGCTGGCAAACTGTTCGGCGAACTTCTCGATCACCGTTTTCACCGCCCACTCGGCAACCGATCCGCGATCAATCTCGGCAAACAGATCTTTTTTCAAACGGGCATCGGTTAACAGGTGCGAGTAGAGATCAAAGATCGCCGCACTCTCTTTTTGCACGCTGGCGGTAAAGCGTTTGCTAAAGCGGCGAAATTCATTGCCCGCCTCGCCCATTGCCAGCACCAGACGCTCGCGTTCACGCTGCACATCCAGCGTGGAGGCCGCAGAGACTTGATCCAGCAAGGGCTGGGTTTCATCAACCCAACCGGGCGCGACCGCCACGCCAGGTGCCGCCGCGATGGCTTTCACCCGCGTCTGACGGAACTGACCAAACAGTTGGCCGAGCTGTGATTGCGATAACAAGCCCGCCATCTGCGTGGCCAGCGTCACCAGGAAGGATTCTTCGCTTTCGTCGAACTGACGATGTTCGCGCTGCTGAACCACCAGCACGCCAAGCAGTTGGCGACGGCTGATGATCGGCACGCCAAGGAAAGAGCGATAACGCTCTTCTTTAACAGAAGGAATGTATTTGAAGCTGGGATGGCTTTGCGCATCGGCAAGGTTGATCGGCTCGGCTAAACGTCCGACGAGCCCGACAATACCTTCATCAAACGCCAGCGTGACAGTGCGACCGCGCGGCTTTTTCAGCCCGCGCGTCGCCATCAGGTAGTAGCAACGACGATCGTGATCTGCGAGATAAACCGAGCAGACCTCGGTTTCCATCGCAAGGCAAATTTCGTTTACCAGAATGTCGAGTGCTTCATTCAGACGCGGAGCACTCGCCACTTTCTCTACTATTTCGCGCAACTGAGTGAGCATAAAGGGCGTGGCCTATCCTCTTTTACGTCGATGAGCGGCATTGTTATTACGCTGCCCCGCACTCTCCTGCATAGACATCACCACGCCAGCGAATTCTTTCATCACGCGGCGATAGACATCGCGCTTAAAAGAGACGACCTGACGCACCGGATACCAAAAGCTGACCCAGCGCCAACCATCAAACTCCGGCGTGCTGCTGTGTTGCACATTGATCTCCGCGTCACTACACATCAACTGCAGAAGAAACCACTTTTGTTTCTGGCCGATACACACCGGCTTTGTGTCCCAACGCACCAAACGTTTTGGCAACTTGTAACGTAACCAGTTACGGGTTGAAGCAAGTATTCGAACATCTTTGCGGTGTAAACCCACTTCTTCGAACAGTTCGCGATACATCGCCTGTTCAGCGGTTTCACCCGGATTGATGCCTCCCTGAGGAAATTGCCAAGAGTGCTGTCCAAAGCGCCTGGCCCATAACACTTGTCCTTGCCTGTTACAGATTACGATACCAACATTCGGGCGGTAGCCATCATCATCGATCACTGGACTACCTCAAAGCAAAATTTGAATAGCCTGATTGTTTCACACTCCTTACAGGCGGTAAACCACTGGATATCCGGGGCGATAGCCGAATAAAAACAGGATAACTCACAGAGTTTAGCCAAGTTATAAACAGCGGAGCGGTTTTCAGGGCGATCTTATTCACCTTTTCTGTGGATAGCTTTGTGCAGAACACGGGAATGAGTTGAATAACCACTTCGGAAAATTCTCATAAGGCAGATAAAGAATAGCACTAAAAACACCATTAATCATGGTGATAGGAAAAAATGACAGTGGTGTTTCAACGCGGAGCACTTTCTAATTATCCTCAGGTTCCATTCGCTGCTCAAAGATCCACCAGCGTCGCTTTTATCCACAGATAATGCCCTAAACCTGGTCAAAGAAAGGAAAAAAAGCGTTCAAATCGCTAAAGTCAAGGCTGTAAATCGAAACAGTGGTGCTCTGCGAGGGGGGTTATCCCACCATTCTGTGGATAAGTAGTCTTGAGATCCTGTTCATTGTCGATAACAAACTGGGATAACCTTGCCATAGCATCCACAACCGTCCGGCAATGCAAATAAAAAAGCACGCTTAATCATGCTATTATCACGGTTATTCACGCTGCGCGCATGTGGAAAACTCGCACCCGTCAGCGCTGTACATCCTTTAACCAATATGAGTTTTGCCATGAATTCCCCCGTTTTATTGCCGCCGCCACCACAAGATGAAGCGGAATTACTGCAACGTGCACAACAGCTGGCAGGCCAGACGTTTGCTGCACTGGCAGCTCAGCTGCGTTTGCCGGTGCCAGCCGATTTGCGGCGGGATAAAGGCTGGGTTGGCATGCTGATTGAGCTGCACCTTGGTGCCAGCGCGGGCAGCAAAGCGGAGCAGGATTTCGCCCATCTCGGTATCGAACTCAAGACCATCCCCGTGGATGCGCTGGGCAAACCGTTGGAAACCACCTTTGTCTGCGTTGCGCCTCTGACCGGCAACAGCGGCGTAACCTGGGAGACCAGCCATGTGCGCCACAAGCTGGCGCGGGTGTTATGGATCCCGATTGAGGGCGACCGTGCTTTGCCCCTCGCGGATCGTCGTGTGGGATCGCCGCTGTTATGGCAACCGAGCGAGGAAGAAGATCAGCAGTTGCGTGAAGACTGGGAAGAGTTGATGGATATGATCGTGCTGGGCCAGGTGGAACGTATTACCGCCCGTCACGGCGCCTGGCTGCAGATCCGCCCGAAAGCGGCCAACAGCAAAGCGCTGACGGAAGCCATCGGTGAGCATGGAGAGCCTATAATGACGCTACCGCGCGGTTTTTATCTCAAGAAAAGCTTCACCGGACCGCTACTGGCACGCCATTTTCTACTGTAAATGACTCGACTCCTTACACGACTGGTTCGGTTCCCGTGATGGGGCCTTTTTTTGGTGCAGCAAGGCGGCAAGTACGCGAATCCCCGGGAGCATACATAAGTAAGTGACTGGGGTGAACGTGAGCAGCCAAGGCAGCTGCAAGCCGAAACAGGACGTGTATAATCGCCGTTTAATTTTCGTTTAGGATTGAATGATTCATGTTTGACTGGATTGCTGATCCCAATGCCTGGCTGGCACTGGGAACTTTGACCATTCTGGAAGTGGTTTTGGGTATCGACAACATTATCTTCCTGTCGCTGGTTGTCGCTAAGCTACCGAAACACCAGCAAAACAAAGCTCGCCGCCTCGGTTTAATGGGTGCCATGCTGATGCGACTGGGTCTGCTGGCGTCTATCGCTTGGGTTGTGCGCCTCACCAACCCGCTGTTTACCCTGATGGATCACAGCTTCTCGGCGCGCGACCTGATCCTGCTGTTTGGTGGTCTGTTCCTGCTGTGGAAATCCAGCATGGAGATTCATGAAACCATCGAAGGCGCCGAAGGTGAGCACAAAACCAACGTCCACTCCTTCTTCGGCGCGATCGTTCAGATCATGTTGCTGGACATTATTTTCAGCCTCGATTCAGTGATCACCGCCGTCGGGTTGTCCGATCATCTGTTCATCATGATGGCAGCCGTGGTCATTGCCGTATTGATGATGATGTTTGCCGCACGCTCTATTGGTGAGTTTGTTGAGCGCCATCCATCGGTGAAAATGCTGGCACTGGCGTTCCTGATTCTGGTCGGCTTTACCCTGATTCTGGAGAGTTTCGGTATCCATGTACCAAAAGGTTACATTTATTTTGCCATGTTCTTCTCCATGGCCGTGGAGTGCCTGAACCTGATGCGCAGCAAGAAAAGCGCGGCTTAACGATGTCAAGGGCGAGCGCATCTCGCCCTTTAATTTTAGGAATGATGCGATTACGTCAGCCAGCGAAAGCATTTATTACTACACTTTTGCAGTTGAAGTAGGTTGAGGGAGATAAGAATGAAAGGGTTGGTGAGTGTCGTGGGTATTATGCTGGTCGCGCTGACGTTGAGTGGTTGCAGTAGTGATTACGTGATGGCGACCAAAGATGGCCGTATGATTAAAACTGATGGCAAACCGTCCATCGATAAAGAGACAGGTTTGGTGCAGTACACTGACGATCAAGGTCATGTGATGCAGATCAATGGTGACGAGGTCTCCACCATCATTGAGCGTTAAGTGCCAAATTCGATTGCCTGCACGATTTTTTCCCCAGTGCAGGCGATTTCCCGAACTTTCCCCCCTTCCTTCCGCGCCGCTTCACAGGATATAGTCCCAGAGGACACAACATTCCCTTTCATAATGAAAAAAGGAAGCCGGCAATGCATTATCACCGCATCCCCCACAGTACGCTGGAAGTCAGCCAACTGGGGTTAGGAACCATGACGTTTGGTGAGCAAAACAGCGAAGCCGACGCCCACGCGCAACTCGATTACGCGATGAGCAGTGGCATCAACCTGATTGATACCGCTGAAATGTATCCGGTGCCGCCACGCCCGGAAACCCAGGGATTAACCGAACAGTACATTGGCAGCTGGCTGAAGAAGCGCGGCAGCCGTGACAAGATCATTCTGGCCAGCAAAATTGCCGGTCCGGTGCGCGGCGCAGATGCGTCGATTCGCCCTAACCAGGCACTGGATCGCAAAAACATTCGCGAAGCGCTGGATGCCAGCCTGAAGCGTCTGAACACCGACTATCTCGATCTCTACCAGCTGCACTGGCCGCAACGTCAAACCAACTACTTCGGCAAACTGGGCTACCAGTACAGCGAAACCACCGCCAACGTGACGCTGCTGGAAACGCTGGAAGCCCTGAATGAGCAGGTGCGCGCAGGTAAGATTCGCTACATCGGCGTGTCTAACGAAACCGCATGGGGCGTGATGCGCTATCTGCAGCTGGCTGAGAAGCACGAGTTGCCGCGTATTGTGACCATTCAGAACCCGTACAGCCTGCTGAACCGCAGCTTTGAAGTTGGCCTGGCGGAAATCAGCCAGCACGAAGGCGTTGAACTGCTGGCCTATTCAAGCCTGGCGTTTGGTACTTTGAGCGGCAAATATCTGAATGGTGCGAAACCCGCCGGTGCGCGTAATACGCTGTTCAGCCGCTTCACCCGCTACAGCGGTGAGCAGTCGAATCAGGCGATTGCCGCTTACGTGGATTTGGCGAAGAAGCACAACCTGGATCCGTCACAGATGGCACTGGCTTACGTGCGTCAGCAGCCATTTGTCGCCAGTACCCTGCTGGGCGCGACGACGCTGGAACAGCTGAAGATTAACGTGGAGAGTTTCAACCTGACGCTGAATGCCGATGTGTTAGAGGAACTGGAAGCGATTCATCGTCAGTATACTTACCCGGCACCCTAACGGGATGCCATCGTTGCGGCGCAACGGTTTGCGTCGCAACGACCTGCAGCATTGATGGCCTGGTGGCTAAGACTTTGGCCCGATGTGCCTGGATGCACACCCTACAGGCGTATGACGCGGTTTTTGATTGTGTGCAACCGAATGCGCGCATTTCGGATCTATGGTCGCCATTGCTGGCGACCTGGTTTTTCAACGCACCGCCTTAACGGCGCGATTTCCACCACAGCAACGCAATCGCCACAGCAAAAATCCCACCGAACCCGATACCGGTTGCCACTGCAGGTGCACCCAACTTAACAGCGATGGTGTACAGCGCCAGCATCACCAACATCGCTATGTTTTCACCGAAGTTCTGCACGGCAATCGCATTACCCGCGCCCACCGACTCTTTGCCGCGCTCCTGCAACAGCGCATTAAGCGGCACCACGAAGAAGCCACCGAGCGCACCCAACACCATCAGTACCAGATAGGCATTCAGCAAGCTGGTTTGCAGTGAGAACACCACCACCATCACACCAATCAATATCCCGGCGGGCATGCAGCGGCGCACGGTTTGCAGCGTCACCAGTTTCGCCGCCGCGGCAGCGCCAATCACAATCCCGATCGCCACCATGGCATTTAACGTGGTGGGCGTTTTATTGTCGGTGATACCGAGCGCGACGGGCACCCAAAGCACCAGCAGGAAACGCAGCGTCACGCCTGCGCCCCAGAACATGCTGGTGCCGAGCAGGGAAAAACGCGTCTCGCCGTTACGCCACAACAGCAAAGCGGATTCTTTGAAACTGCGGAACATGGCACCAAACTGCCAGCTCTGACCCGGTCGTGCCGCCAACAGCTTAGGAATAAAGATATTCGCCACCACTGCCAACGCGTAAGTGAGTGCACACACAATCAGCGCGGCCAGCAGATTCCAGTCCGCCAGAATACCGCCCGCCACTGAACCCAACAGGATGGCAGCAATGGTAGAGGACTCCATCAGACCGTTGGCCTTCACCAGTCGTTCACCGCTGGTGATCTCGGTGAGGATGCCGTACTTAGCAGGCGAGTAGGATGCCGCACCAATACCCACCAGCGTATAGCCAAGGAATGGATTGAAGCCAAAACAGATAACCAGTGCACCCAGCAGCTTGAGGCTGTTGGCGAACATCATCACCCGGCCTTTAGCAAAGCTGTCAGCCATCTGCCCGACAAACGGTGCCAGAAGAATGTAAGTGGCCACAAACATCATCTGCAGAATCGGCTGGCTCCAGTCGGGATAGAGCTGACTTTTCAGCACCGCCAGCGTGGCAAACAGCAGCGCATTGTCGCCAAACGCGGAGAAAAACTGCGCCACAATCACCGCCATCATATTGCGTGACAGTAACGGTGAATCGGGATTAACCGCCTGACTCATGCTTGATCCTCTTCGGCCAGCTGTTTCAGGCTGACGTAGTCTGGTTTACCGCTACCCAGCAGCGGCAGCTGTTTCATAAAGCGAATGTCACGCGGCACAGCCAGTTCTGGCGCACCGATATCGCGGGCGGCTTTAAGCAGTTGCTCACGCCCCAGTTCGCCGTCAGTAGTGAACAACACTAAGGCTTCACCGCGATGACCGTCAGGGCGCAGTGACGCGGCATGCTGCTTCTCGCCCGAGGCTTTCAAAGCGATCTGTTCGACGCTTTCCAGTGACACCATCTCACCGGCAATTTTGGCGAAGCGTTTGGCACGGCCCTGAATCTGACAGAAGCCACCTTCATCGAAGCTAACAATGTCGCCGGTATCGTACCAACCGGCTTCCATCTCGCCTTCACCGTTATCGGCTACTGGCTTCTCCAGCACGCCAGGATTCTCGACGCGCAGATAACCGTTCATGATGTTCGGACCACGCAGTTGCAGACGACCGCCCTGCTCAATACCCGGCACGGAGATCAAACGTGAATCCATGCCGGGCAGAATACGACCCACGGTGTGAGGTTTCGCGGCCATCGGCACGTTGATTGCCACCACTGGTGCACACTCGGTGACGCCGTAGCCTTCAAGAATACGAATGCCGTACTTCTCGGCGTAGATTTGGCGCGTGCCTTCCTGCAACTTCTCTGCACCCGCTACCACATAGCGCAGGCGTGCAAAATCATACGGATTGGCAAAGCGCGCATAGTTGCCGAGGAAAGTCGACGTCCCAAACAGCACGGTGCAGTTACGGTCATACACCAGTTCGGGCACGATGCGGTAATGCAGCGGGCTCGGATAGAGGAACACCTGCGCGCCGGTCAGCAGCGGCGTAAACAAGCCCACCGTGAGGCCGAAAGCATGGAACAGCGGCAGCGCCGACATAAAGCGATCGCGCGGGGTGAAATCCGCCACGGTGCGAATCTGTTCAACGTTAGCCAGCAGGCTTTTGTGCGAGTGCACCACGCCTTTGGGATTGCCTTCCGAACCCGAAGTGAACAGCACCATCGCGGCATCTTCCGGCTGCTGCCTGACCTGTGCGCGACGCGGCATCAGCAGGTGAGCCAGAATCCACAACTTGTCTTTCAGTGTGACGGTATCTTTCAGGTCTTCGAGGTAGATCCACTGGACTTCCGTTAAGCCCTGCGGCAGGTGCTCCAGGTTGCCTTTCTCAAGGAACTGGCGCGAGGTGAACACGGTTTTGACCTGTGAAGCGGTGAGCGCTGCACGCATGCCGTTGACGCCCGCGGTGTAGTTGAGCATCGCCGGGATACGCCCGCGCAGTGACGCCCCGAGGATCGCCGCCGCCGTGACGGTGGCATTGGGCAGTAGCAGACCAACGTATTCCCCCTGCTGGCTGTAGCGCTCAAGAATACGGCCGACGCCGAGCGATTTTTTCAGCAGCCCGGTGTAGCTGTCCGGCTTGAAGTTGATGTCTTTGATGCAGGGTTTAGTCAGGCCATAACGCTGGCGTGCATTAAGGAACGCTTCAAAGAGCGTTTCTCGTGGACGCACCGCCATGCGCGCTTCCATCATCACATGATGTAAGTGCTCACCCGCCAGTATGCGACGATCGCGCGCGCGTTTGGCTTCCGGCATCGGAATGACGGTAGCGGGTAAGACGCTTAATGTGATGCGCGGGAACAGGCGGCGTTTGAATACGCCCGCCAGACGACCAAACGGCGTGTACTCCGCGCCTTCAATGCGCATGGGCACCACGGTCGCACCCGATTTCGCCGCGACAAAGCCCGCCCCGCTGTAGATTTTCATCAGCGATCCGGTCACGGTGATACGTCCTTCCGGGAAGATCACCACCGGACGCCCCTCATTGATCATGCGCACCAGATGTTTGATCGACATCGGTTTAGTGGGATCGAGCGGCACGAAGTCGATAATCGGCTTCAGGAGCCGCATAAACCACTGATCGCTGATCGAGGAGTAGACGGCGAACACCGGTTTAATCGGCAAAAACAGCGCCACCAAAATGCCATCAAGGAATGACATATGGTTAGGGGTGATCAGCACTTTTTCTTTGTGCAGTGCGGTGAGATCGCCACGCAGGTCCACCCGCCATAACAGGCGAAACAGGAATCGCAGAACAGTGAATAGCATGCCAGCTCCTTAGCAGCGTTAAAATATGGCGCTTACCTTGCAGGATCTGGCGATTTTCGACAAGTGGCGCGGTGATTTATGGTGAGGAATTGAGGTGGGTGTGGTGTGTAATCTGTAAAAATGTGCCGTTGGGGTGCTGTTTATTGTGAAATGCTGCTCAGTGCTAATGCAGACTGGGCTGCACTGGCGTAGCTGGTGATGCGCAGTCTGAGGGGGAAACAAGGCTGGGTAGACTGGGATGATAAACAGGTGCTGACGCAGGCTGGGATGATTAGCAGGTGCTGGCGCAGAGGGGCTATGGCCCATCCGCGCGCCAAAAAAGCCCACAACAGAATCAAACTCAGCTGTTCTAAACTGCCAGACAACCTTCATCTATGCTGCTAAAACTCATCCCTGCCAGAACGAATAACACTTATCCCTGCCAACCACCGCCTAGCGCAGCGATCAACTCAACGCTGCTCACCCACTGGGTGCTCTGCAATGACAGTAAGCTCTGCTGCTCGCTCAGACTGCTGTTTTCTGTGGTCGCCACATCAAGGTAATCAATCATCCCGGCATCATACTGATTACGCGTCACGCGTGCTGACTCCTGTGCAGCGCTGGTCGCCAGCTGCTGTGAAGCTATCTCACCCTTCAGCGTATTCAGCTGCACCAGATAATCTTCTACTTCACCCATCGCCGTCAGCACCGACTGGCGATAATCCGCCACGCTGGCGTCATAGGCGGCGCGGGCCTGCTCCACTTTGGCTGAGGTGGCACCGAAGTCCAGCAGCGTGCCGCTTAACTCCGGCCCTAATGACCAGACGCGATTTGGCAGTGAGAACAGACTGTTGATGGCCGATGAGCTCACGCCGCCCGTGGCACTTAACGTCAGATCGGGATAGTAACCGGCAATCGCTACGCCCACCGCCGCATTGGCCGCTGCCACGTTACGTTCGGCATAAGCAATATCCGGACGACGCTGCAACAACGCAGAAGGCAGGCTGTTAGGGATGGCTGGCAGCGTGGCATCCAGCTTCGCCACTGGCAGCGAGAAATCAGCCGGTGCACGGCCCAGCAACAGCGCAATGGCGTGTTCCGACTGCGCGCGCTGCCACTGATAATCCTGTGCTGAGGCGCGCGCGCTCTCCAGCTGCATCTGCGCCTGTGCCAGCGTGGCGCGTGATTCGCTGCCCGCCGAGTACTTGTTCTGAATCACCGTTAAATAGCGCTGATAGGCATCGATACTGCGCTGATACAGAGCAATTTTTTCGTCGAGGATGCGCAGCTGGAAGTAATCCTGCGCCAGCTCCGATTGGGCACTTAGGGTGATATTCGCCAGTTCGGCCTTACTCGCCTGCGCGCTGGCTTTGTTCTCTTCCAGCGTACGGCGCAGTTTGCCCCACAAATCCAGCTCCCAGCTGGCGCTGAGATCGGCGGCATGCGCGTTGCTGACGCTGCGCTGCCCGGTGGTGCTGGCGCGACTACCGCTGCGCGTACTGCTGGCGTCGTAGCTTACCGACGGGAACAGTGCCGCGCGTGACTGCGAGGTCAGCGCCTGCGCTTCACGGTACTGCGCGGCATAGCTCGCCACGTTTTGGTTGGAGATGCTCACCTGACGCAACAGGCTATCCAGCGTGGCATCGTGATACACCGACCACCAGTCACCTTTACTCTGCTCATCCTGCGGCGTGGCCTGCTGCCAGCCTTTGGCTTCTTTAAAATGCGTCGGCATCGCCATGGTGGGGCGCTGATAATCCGGCCCCACCGCACAACCCGCCAGCAACAGTGCCACTACCATCGGGGTAAATTTCAGAACATTTTTCATCGATCAGGATTCCACATGACGCATGCGCTGCCACTGACGTTTGGTGGCGCGGCTTAAAATATCGAGCCAGAGATAAACAACCGGCGTGGTAAACAGGGTTAACAGCTGGCTGAGTGCCAGACCGCCGGCAATCGCGATGCCGAGCGGGCTGCGTAAATCCGCATCACCGCCGCTGCCTAATGCCAGCGGCAAAGCACCAAAGAAGGCTGCCAGCGTGGTCATCATGATCGGACGGAAGCGCATTAAACAGGCCTGCGTAATCGCCTGTTTCGGCGACATGCCTTGCGTGCGCTCAGCGTGGATTGCAAAGTCGATCATCATGATGGCGTTCTTCTTCACGATGCCGATTAGCAGAATGATGCCGATCAGGGCAATCACCGTCAGTTGGGTATTGGTGAGCAGCAGCAGCAGCAGCGCGCCAACCCCCGCCGATGGCAGCGTCGAAAGAATGGTGATGGGATGGATGTAGCTCTCATACAGCACGCCCAGCACGATATACACCGCCGCCAGCGCGGCAATAATCAGCCACGGCATGGTGGCGGTCAGCTGCGCAAAGGCAGCTGCGGTGCCGGCAAATCCGGCCTGAATGGTGGACGGCAGGCCGAGCTGCGCCATCGCCTGTTTAATCAGCGCCTGCGCCTGCTCCAGTGACACACCATCATTCAGGTTAAAGGCAACGGTGCTGGTGGCCGACTGCCCCTGATGCGCCACCGACAGCGGCGCGTTACCGCCTTTGAAGCTGGCGAAAGCGGAGAGCGGCACACGATCGCCGCTGTCGTTGATCACATATAGTTCTTTCAAAATCTCCGGATCGCGCGTGTAGCTGTCCTGCAACGACATCACCACATGATACTGATTCAGCGTGTGATACAGCGTCGCCACCTGGCGCTGGCTAAAGGCGTTGTTCAGCATGGTATCCAGCATCTGCACATTCACGCCGAGGCGTTGCGCGCGGTCGCGATCGATATTGATCACCACTTCCTGGCCGCCGGTTTGCGAATCGGAGTCCACGCTGTTGAGCTGTGGGATCGCCGCCAGCGCGGCCTGCACTTTCGGCGTCCACTCGCGCAGCACATCCAGATCGTCGGCCTGCAAGCTGTATTGATAGGTAGCATTGGCACTGCGCCCACCGATATGCAGATCCTGCGCCGCCATCAGGAACATCTGCGCCCCGGCGATATGGCTGGTCTTCAGGCTCAGTCGATTGGCGACTTCGGTGGCCGTGGCATCGCGATCGCTAAAGTCTTTAAGACGCACAAAGAAGTTGGCGCTATTGCGCGAGCCAAACATGCCGCTACCCATCGACGACATCACGCTGTCCACTGCGGGATCGGACTGGATGATCTTGGTGAACTCCAGCATCTTCGGCTTCATCGCCTGGAACGAGATGTTTTGATCGGCGCGCAGTGCGCCCATCAGCAGGCCGGTATCCTGATTGGGGAAGAAGCCCTTCTGCACCACGGTGAACAGAAACAGGTTGAGCAACACCGTCAGCACCAGGCTGAACATGGTGATCTTCTGGTGCGCCATCACCCACGCCAGACCACGCGAGTAGGCTGCCAGCAAAGCATTCAGCTGGTTTTCGATAAACTGATATAGCGGATGCGGGCGCTTGCTGACTTTCGGTTTTGGCTTCAGCAGACGCGCGCACAGCATCGGCGTCAGGCTCAGCGAGACAAACATCGAGATCAACAGCGAGACGGTGAGCGTCACCGCAAACTCGCGGAACAGACGACCGACAATACTGCCCATCAGCAGGATGGGGATAAACACCGCCACCAGCGACATGGTCATCGACAGCACAGTGAAACTCACTTCCTGCGCGCCTTTTAGCGCCGCCCGCAGCGGACTCAAACCTTCTTCGATATGGCGCGTGATGTTCTCCAGCACCACGATGGCATCATCGACGACAAATCCGGTGGCGATGATCAGTGCCATCAGCGAAAGGTTATCGAGGCTGTAGCCCAGCAGATACATCACTGCACAGGTGCCAATCAACGACACCGGCAGTGCCAGCGCCGGGATCACCACCGCCTGCACGTTACGCAGGAACACAAACACCACCGCGATTACCAACAGCATGGCGATCAGCAGCGTCTCTTCGGTGTCATACAAAGATTCACGCACCGTCGGCGAACGGTCCACCACCACCTTCAGCTGGGTATCTGCGGGCAGATCTTTTTCCAGCGCTGGCAACTGCGCTTTGATGGCATCAATGGTGTCGAGCATATTGGCGCCGGCCTGGCGCTTAATGCCCACCATCACCGACGGCTGCGAGTTAAGGAAACCGGCCTGGTACTGATCTTCCACCGAATCGTAGACGGTGGCGACATCGTGCAGACGTACCGCTTTGCCGTCTTTATAGCTGACGATCAGATCCTGATACTGCGCCGCTTTATCTAACTGACCGTTGCTGTCCACCACCCATGATTGCTGGCTACCCTGCAGAATGCCTTTGGGTTTGTTGGTGGTGCTGTTGGCGATGGCTTCACGCACCGTGTCCAGCAAGATGCCGTATTGCGCCAGCTTGAGCGGTTGCAGATCGATACGCACGGCGGGCAAGGCGCTGCCCATTAGTGACACTTCGCCCACGCCCTTGACCTGCCCCATCGCCTGCTCAATTTTGCTCTCGGCCAGGTCGTAGAGCTCACCCGGCGTGCGCGTGGCGGAGGTCAACGCCAGCATCACAATCGGTGCATCGGACGGGTTAGCTTTGCGATAGGTCGGCAGTGATTCCATCGCGCTCGGCAGCAGACTGCGCGCGGCGTTGATCGCCGCCTGCACATCGCGCGCCGCGCCGTTGATGTCGCGGTCGAGATCAAACTGCAAAATCACGCTGGTGGAGCCCTGCGAACTGGTCGAAGTCATTTCGGTAACGCCCGCGATCTGCCCCAGCGAGCGCTCCAGCGGCGTCGCCACCGTGGCCGCCATGGTCTCCGGGCTGGCACCGGCTAAGCTGGCGCTGACCATAATGGTCGGGAAATCCACCTGCGGCAGAGGAGCCACCGGCAACAGCCGATAACCCAGCAAACCGAGCAGCATGATCGACAACGTTAATAGCAACGTGGTGACCGGACGGAAGATAAACAGTCTGGTGAGGTTCATTACTCGCTCCGCGCCTGCTGCTGTTTACGCTGCATATAGCGCTTGCCGCGCTGCGCAATGCCATCGAACCACAGATAAATCACCGGCGTGGAGAACAGCGTCAGCACCTGGCTGACAATCAACCCCCCGACAATTACCAGACCAAGCGGTTGACGCAGTTCGGCGCCGGATCCTGAGGCCAGCATCAGCGGCAGTGCACCGAGCAATGCCGCCATGGTGGTCATCAGGATCGGACGGAAGCGCAGCAAGCAGGCCTGATGAATCGCATCACGCGCACTCATGCCCTGCTTGTTTTCGGCCTCCAGCGCGAAGTCGATCATCATAATCGCGTTCTTCTTCACGATGCCGATCAGCAATATCACCCCGATCAGCGCAATCAAGCTGAACTCACTGCCCGCCAGTAATAACGTCAACAGCGCACCCACCGCCGCTGATGGCAGCGTCGAGAGAATCGTCACCGGATGAATAAAGCTCTCGTACAGGATGCCCAACACCACATACATGGTGATCAGTGCGGCCAGAATCAGCCACAGCGTGTTACCGGTCGCGCTCTGGAATGCCGAGGTTTCCCCCTGATAGCGCAGCGTAATGCTGGATGGCAGATCCAGCTGCTGCGTCACTTCGGCAATCGCCTTCTGCCCATCCTCCAGCGAATAACCGCTGTTGAGATTGAACGACACCATCACCGCCGGGAACTGATTCAGACGCATATGCATCAGTGAACCGGTGCGCTGGTGAATGGTGGCAATTGAGGTCAGTTTCACCATGCCCGTGGTGGTGGTGTCGCTGTCGGAACTGGTGGTTGAGCTGCTGCTGGATGTGCTGCTCGAACTGCTGCTGGTTGATGTGCTGGAACTGCTGCTCACCGGCAGATAAACATCATCAAACGACGCCGGAGACTGCTGATACTGCGGTGCCACTTCCAGCACTACGCGATACTGGTTAGCCTGGGTAAAGATGGTGGAAACCAGACGCTGACCGAAGCTGTTGTAAAGCGCCGTATCCACATCCGAGGCGGTAATGCCGTAGCGCGCGGCTTTGTCGCGGTTCAGTTCGACATAGGCGACACGGCCCTGATCCTGCAGGTTACTCACCACGCCGTTAAATTCCGGGCGCTGCTGCAAGGCCGCCACCATCTTCGGCGTCCAGCTCACCAGGTTTTCACTGTCTGCGTCATCCAGCGTGAACTGATACTGGCTCGGCGTGACCTGATCGTTGACCGTCAAATCCTGCGCCGGTTGCAGATAGAGCTGAATGCCCGCCACCTGCTCCGCCGCCTGCTGCAGCTGCTTGATCACCACATCGGCTTTGTCATCGCGCTCATCAAACGACTTCAGGTTGATTTGGATACGGCCACTGTTGAGGCTGGTGTTGCTGCCGTCAATCCCGATGGTGGAAGAGAGGCTATCCACCGACGGGTTCTGGAGAATCACTTTCGCCAGCGCCTGCTGACGCTTCGACATCTCGCTAAACGACACATCCTGCGACGCCACGGTGACACCCTGAATCAGTCCGGTATCCTGCGTCGGGAAGAAACCTTTCGGGATGGCGATATACAGCAGCGCTGTCAGCGCAAAGGTCGCCAGCGCCACCAGCAGCGTCAGTTTCTGATGATTCAGCACCACCGTCAGCAAGCGGTCGTAACCGTTCACCAACTTATCGAATATTTGTCCGCCCTTACGCGAAAAACGAGACTGCTTCTCTTCCGGAATATGCTGCAACAGATAGGCGCACAGCATTGGCGTCAGCGTCAGTGACACCACCATCGACACCAGAATCGACACCGCCAGCGTAATGGCGAACTCGCGGAACAAGCGCCCTACCACATCGCCCATAAACAGTAGCGGGATCAGTACTGCAATCAGCGAGAAGGTCAGCGAGATGATGGTGAAGCCGATCTGCTGCGAGCCTTTCAGCGCCGCCTGCATCGGCGTTTCGCCCTCTTCCAGCCGACGCGAAATGTTCTCCACTACCACAATCGCATCATCGATGACGAAGCCGGTGGCGATGGTCAGCGCCATCAGCGACAGGTTATTCAGGCTGAAATCGGCCAGATACATCACGCCGAAAGTGCCAATCAGTGACAGCGGCACCGCCACGCTTGGAATCAGCGTCGCCGCCACATTGCGCAGGAACAGGAAGGTGACCATCACCACCAGCGCCACCGACAGCATCAGCTCAAACTGCACGTCGCTGATGGATGCACGGATGGTTTGGGTGCGATCCGACAAGATGCTCATCTTCACGCCATCGGGCAACGCGGCCTGCAGGGTTGGCAGCTGCGCTTTGATGCTGTCCACCACCTGAATCACGTTGGCACCAGGCTGGCGTTGCACGCTGATCACAATCGCCGGGCTGTTATTGGCCCAAGCCGACTGGAAGCTGTTCTCCGGCCCCTGTTCGATGTGCGCGATGTCTTTCAGGCGCAGTGCAGCACCGTTCTGATAGGTGATGATCAGATTGCCGTACTCATCGGCGGTGCGCAGCTGATCGTTGGCATCGATGGTCACCGAATGGTATTTGCCATCGAAGCCGCCTTTTGAGCCATTGACGTTGCTGTTGCTGATCAACGTATTCACGTCTTCCAGCGACAGCTTGTGTGCCGCCAGCGCTTTCGGGTCCATCTGCACGCGGATAGCCGGCTGATGACCACCTGCCAATGTCACCATGCCGACGCCGTTAATCTGCGACAGCTTCAGCGCCACGCGGGTGTTCACCAGATCCTGCACCTGCGTCAGCGGCAGGTTATCCGAGCTGGCCGCCAGCGTAATCACCGCCGTATCCGCCGGGTTGACCTTTTTATAGGTCGGCGGATTGGGCAGATCGCTCGGCAGCAGGTTGTTGGCGGCATTGATCGCCGCCTGCACTTCCTGCTCGGCGACATCCAGCGACAGATCGAGGCTGAATTTTAGCGTGATGATCGAGGAGCCACCGGAGCTGGTGGAGGTCATCTGACTTAAACCGGCCATCTGCCCCAGCTGGCGTTCCAGCGGTGAGGTCACAGACGATGCCATCACATCCGGGCTGGCGCCGGGATACAGGGTGGTGACCTGAATGGTCGGATAATCCACCTGCGGCAGCGCCGAGGTGGAGAGGAATTTATAGGCAAAGATCCCGGAAATCAGCACGCCGACCATCAGCAAGATGGTGGCGACGGGACGCTGGATAAACAGACGTGACGGATTCATTTTTTGGCCGCTGTGGCAGTTTTGCTGTCATCGGCCAGAGAGACTTTACTGCCGTTGGTCAGGCGATCGATGCCTTCGGTGACCAGACGCTCGCCCGGCTCGACACCTTTTAGGATCGACTGCTGATCTTCACCAAACGCCGGGCCGGTGGTCACGGCTTTGCGCGTCACGGTGTTGTCTTGATTGATCACAAACACAAAGCTGCCGTCGCTGCTCAGTTGCAGCGCCTGCGCCGGGATCACCGTGGCGTTATTCAGAATGTTGGTTTGCAGGCGCAGGTTGACAAACTGATTGGCAAACAGCGACTCATCTTTATTCGGGAAAGTGGCTTTTAGCTCGATGGTGCCGGTGCTGGTATCGATCTGGTTGCTAATGAACTGCACGCTGCCTTGAGCCAGCTGGGTGCTATTGTCCTGATCAAAAGCCACCGCCGGTAAACTCTGCCCGTTATGCAGCGCTTTGGTGAGCTGCGCGATATTGCTCTGCGGCACGCTGAAGGTCACGGCTGCGGGCTGCATCTGCGTCACCACCACAATGCCGGTGGTGTCGGTGGTTTGCACCATGTTGCCCGGATCAACCAAACGCAGGCCGACACGGCCGCTGACGGGTGAAGTGATGCGCGCATACTCAATATCCAGCTTCGCACTGGCGATCTGCGCCTGATCGGCTGCCACTGCGCCTTTGTACTGCCCAACGGTGGCCGTTTGCGTGTCGAGATCCTGGCGTGACAACGAGTCCTGGGCCGCCAGTTTTTTGTAGCGGGCCAGCGTCAACTCGGCGCTTTTCAGCAATGCCTGGTTCTGATTAAGGTCGCCCTGATACTGCGCCAGTGTCGCCTGATAGCTACGTGGATCGATCTGCGCCAGCAGCTGTCCAGCCTCGACTTTTTGCCCTTCGGTAAAGAACACTTTTTCCAGTTGACCCGCTACGCGGCTGGTCACGGTAACGCTGGCATTGGGGATCACCGTGCCCAGCGCATTGAGATACACCGGCACGTTGGCCGTCGTGGCCACGCCACTGTGCACCAGCGTGGCACTGCCGCCCATCATCGCCATGCCCGGAGGTCCACCTGCGCCCCCGCGATGACCGCCTTTTCCGCCTCCTGGTGGCATGCCGCCCGGCGCACCGCCATGGCCGCCGACAACGCGCCAAATCACGCCAGCCACGATTAACACAACAAGTAAAATGAGTAGCCATTTCAGCCAGTGGAAACGCGATTTGCCAGGGGAATTAATTGTCATCGGACTCTTCAGATAAACAGGAAAAAGGAAAATCCCCTGCACTGACAGGGGATTATTTCAAAGGAAATCATCACTGCTTGTATTATCAGCTGAAGTGCCATGGAATTTCCATGGAGAAACCGTAAGGGTAACGTTAAGGCACTCAGGCCTTCCAACCGCCTCCTAAGGCTTTATACAAGGTGATTTTCTCGCTCAACTGGCCCAGATGTGCACTGATTAACGACTGCTGCGAACTGTAAAGCGATCGCTGGGCCACTAATACATTGAGATAATTGTCTACGCCTTGCTTAAAGCGCATTTCGGAATAGTCGTAATCGCGTTGATTAGCACCAACCTCCTGTTGCAGCGCTGTCAGCTGATCCTGCCAGGTATCCTGACCGGCCAGCGCATCATTCACCTCTTTGAACGCGGTTTGAATCGCTTTCTCATAGTCAGCAATTTCAATGCGTTTCTCGATGTGCGCGATGTTGAGATTAGCCTCGTTTTTGCCGCCGTCAAAGATCGGCAGATTGATCGACGGCACAAAGGACCAGGCACCGGTTCCGCCGCCCAGCAAACTGCCGAGCGAACTGCTGGTCGATCCCCCAGAAGCGGTCAGCGTGATGCTCGGGAAGAACGCCGCGCGCGCTGCGCCAATGTTGGCATTCGCCGCTTTCAGGCTATGTTCTGCGGCCATGATATCCGGACGACGCGTCAACAGATCAGATGGCAAGCCCGCTGGCGTGGCCGGGAACTGCCAGTTGACGTCCAGCGTCGCGTGGGACAACAAGGTAGCGGGCAGATCGGTGCCCACCAGCAAGCGCAGTGCGTCCACATCCTGACGTACCTGACGCGTATAGCTTGCCACATCCGCCTGCGCAGCCCGCACCGTGCTCTCTGCCTGCGCCAGATCCTGATCGCTACTGGCCCCGCCGTTGTAGCTGAGTTGCGTCAGACGATACGACTCTTGCTGACTTTTGGCGGTATTTTGCGCCAGATGCAGCAGATCGTTATCCGAACTCAAGGTCAGCCAGGCGGTGGCCACCTCCGAAATCAGCGAGATGCGCGTGGCGCGTTCGGTCGCGGCGGTGGACAGATAGGTTTCCTGCGCTTCATCACGCAAGCTCTGTAAACGACCAAAGAAGTCCAGCTCCCACGAGGTGACGCCCAGACCGGCGTTCAACTCGTGATAGGTCACCGCACCGCTGGTCTTGGTGTTATAGAGGTTGGCCGGTTCATGCGCCGAGGTCTGGCTGGCGGTAGCATTGATTGACGGCATTAACGCCGCACGCTGCACCGTGACGCTCTGCTGTGCCTCTTCGACATTTAGCGCCGCGACGCGCAGGTCACGGTTGTTGTCGAGTGACAGCTGAATCAGATTGCGCATCGTGGCGTCAGTGAAGAAGTTCTGCCACGGCAGATCCGCCACGTTGCCCACCGGCGTGGGCTGATCGTACTTCGCGTCTACCGGCATTGCGGGGCGCTGATAGTGGGGGGCCAGCGTACAGCCCGCCAGCGTCATAGCCAGCGGCAGCAGCGCCATACGGAAAGTTTTAGTGTTCATGCGTTGTCACCTCTGCGGATGCTTTTTTCTTGCGGGCGAAGAACTGCGAAACCACCACGTAGAACATCGGAACAAAGAAGATGGCGAGGAAGGTGGCGGTGATCATCCCGCCTGCTACCGCCGTACCAATCGAGTGCTGGCTACCTGCGCCTGCGCCGTTAGAGATAGTCAGCGGCAGCACGCCGAGAATAAACGCCATCGACGTCATGATAATCGGTCGGATACGCAGTCTCGCGGCTTCCACCGCTGCCTCGACCAGCGTTTTGCCTTCCCGTTCGTGCAACTCTTTGGCGAATTCCACAATCAGAATGGCGTTTTTCGCCGCCAGTCCCACCGTGGTGAGTAAGCCCACCTGGAAGAATACGTCGTTCTGCAAGCCGCGCAGCAGTACGGCACTAATAGTCCCGAGAATGCCGAGCGGCACCACCATGATCACTGAGAACGGAATCGACCAGCTCTCATATAGCGCGGCCAGACACAGGAACACCACCAGAATCGAGATCAGATACAGCTGGGTAGTCTGGTTGCCGGACGCCTGCTCTTCATAGGAAATGCCGTACCACTGCACGCGGAATCCTTTTGGCAACTGCTTCGCCAACTGTTCCACGGCTTTCATCGCTTCACCGGTGCTCTGCCCTGCCGCAGGCGATCCGAGGATCTCTTCAGAGGTCAGGCCGTTAAAGCGTTCGAAGTGTGGCGAGCCGTAAACCCATTTGCCGCTGGCGAAGGCGGAGAAGGGCACCATGGTGCCGCTGCTGTTGCGGAAGTACCATTTATCGAGATCGGATGGCGTGACGCGTGAATCGGCTTTACCCATCAGGTAAACCTCTTTCACACGGCCGTTATACATAAACTGATCGATATAGCTGGAACCCCACGCCACTGACAGCGTGTTGTTGATGTCGGTCATGCTCAGGCCCAGCGCGCTGGCCTTCTCGTCATTGATCTCCAGCTGATACTGCGGCTCATCTTCCAGTCCGTTCATGCGCACCTGCGCCAGATGCGGATCTTTGTTGGCCAGATCGATTAACTGGTGCGTGGCATCCATCATCTGCTGATGGGTGTGCGCGCCCGTATCCTGGAGATAGAGATCGAAGCCAGTGGCGTTACCCAGCTCCATCACCGCCGGTGGCACCATGGCGAAGATTTTGGCGTTTTTGTAGTTGGCAAAATGCGCCATCACCCGGTTCGCCAGATTCTGCACGCTTTGCCCGCTGTGGGTACGATCGCCCCAATCCTTCAGGCGCACGAAGGCCATGGCGTTACTCTGGCCGCGACCGGCAAAGTTAAAGCCCGCCACGCCAAAGGTGGTGGTGACCACTGAGGCTTCATTCTTCTGCAGGTAGTCATTGAGATCGTTGATCACCTGCTGCGTACGCTGTGAAGAGGAGTTCACCGGCAGCGTCATCTGCACCATCATCAAGCCCTGATCTTCTACAGGCAGGAACGTGGTGGGCACACGCGTGAACAAAAAGCCCGTCACGCCGACGATCACCAGGTAGATCACCAGGAACAGGCCGCGACGGGAAATAACGTTGTTAACGCCGCGCGTGTAGTGCATCGCGCCGCTATCAAACTTACGGTTAAACCAGCCAGCAAAACCGGTGGTCTTGTGCTCCGCCGCCGAAGGTTTGAGCAGGGTGGCACAGAGTGCAGGGGTAAAGATCAGCGCCATGATCACCGACAGCGCCATCGCCGACACAATGGTGATCGAGAACTGGCGATAAATCACCCCGGTCGAGCCGGAGAAGAACGCCATTGGCAGCAGCACCGCTGACAGCACCAGCGCAATACCAAACAGTGCGCCCTGTATCTGCTGCATCGACTTGATGGTGGCGGTTTTCGGATCGAGATGTTCTTCGTGAATCACACGCTCGACGTTCTCCACCACCACGATGGCATCATCCACCAACAGCCCTATCGCCAGCACCATACCGAACATGGTCAGGGTGTTGATGCTGTAACCGAAGGCCGACAGGATGCCGAAAGTACCGAGCAACACCACCGGCACCACCAGGGTAGTAATCAGGGTGGCGCGCAGGTTTTGCAGGAACAGCAGCATGACGAAGAACACCAGCACCACCGCTTCGATCAGCGTTTTCACCACTTCTTCAATCGAAGCGCTGACCACTGGCGAAGTGTCATACGGATACTGAATTTCAACATTATCCGGCAGTGAGTCTTTCAGATCGGCTATGGTCTGGCGCACCGCTTTGGCGGTATCCAGTTCGTTCGCCCCGGTGGCCAGACGCAGCGCGATACCTGCCGCGGGCTTGCCGTTCATGGTGGCGTCAATGCCGTAGCTCTGCGGACCGAGCGCCACGCTGGCAACGTCTTTCAAACGCACCTGTGAACCATCGCTGTTCACTTTCAACAGCACATTTTCAAACTGCTGCACCGTGGTGAAGCGAGTTTTCCCCAGTACCGTGGCCTGCGTTTTGGCGCCCTGAATGGTCGGTAACCCGCCGAGTGAACCGGACGACACCTGCACGTTCTGGTTATCAATGGCGGTGGTGACATCACTCGGCATCAGGTTGTACTTGTACAGTTTGGCGGGATCGAGCCAGATGCGCATGGCATATTCCGAACCCAGTACCATAAAGTCACCGACGCCTGGCGTACGCGAGATCGGATCTTCCAGCTTCGACACCAGCATATCCGCGAGATCGCCGTTGCTCAGCTTGCCGTCTTTAGAGATCAGCCCGATGACCATCATGAAGTTCTTTTGGTACTTACGGATGCGGATCCCTTGCTGGGTCACGTCGGTTGGCAACTGCGATTCCGCCAGCGAGACGCGGTCCTGTACCTGCACCTGGGCGATATCCGGATTGATGCCCTGGTTAAAGGTGGCGATGATCTGCGCACTGCCGTCCGAGGCACTGCTGGATTCCAGATAGCGCAAGCCATCCAACCCGTTCAACTGCTGCTCAATCACCTGCACCACGGTGTTCTGGGTGGTTTCGGCGCTGGCCCCCGGATAAGTCACCGAGATCGACACCGCAGGTGGGGAGATATTGGGATACTGATTGACCGGCAAACTGATGGCCGCAATCCCGCCCACCAGCATCACGATAATCGCGATAACCCAGGCAAAAATGGGACGTTCAATAAAAAACTTCGACATGCCGCCCCCTTATTGCGCTGCTGCGTCGGTCATCGACAGACTGACAGCGTTGGCAGATGGCGTGTCATGGGTGTTGGCGGCGGTGGTGGTGACTTTCGCCCCGGCACGCACACTTTGCAGATTGTTCACCACCACGTTTTCACCTTCGCTCAGGCCGGCGGTCACCAGCCATTCACCTTTGATCATCTCGCCGGTGTGAATGCTGCGCTGCTCAATGGTGTTATCGCTTTTCACCACGTACACATACGGCTGGCCTTTGGTGTCATGCATGATCGACTCCTGCGGCACCAGAATCCCCTGCTGCTGAATGCCCTGCGGGAAGCTGGCGTGTACGTACATGCCTGGCAGCAGTTCATTATGCGGGTTCGGGAACACCGCACGCAGCACCACGGTGCCGGTGGCGGTGTCGACGTTCACTTCCGAGAACGCCAGTTTGCCCTGCTGGCCATACTGGCTGTTGTCTTCCAGAGAGAGTCCGACCGCCGCCGTGTTGTCATCCACTTTGGCGATCTTGCCGTCGGCTAAGGCTCGGCGCAGACGCAGCAGATCGGTAGAGGATTCACTGACATCAACATAGATCGGATCAAGTTGGGTAATGGTGGCGAGATAGTCGGTCTGGCCGTTAGTCACCAGCGCACCGGCGGTATACAGCGAACGGCTGATATGTCCGGAGATCGGCGCCTTCACCAGTGTGTAATCAAGATTGACCTTAGCGGTTTCCACATCGGCCTGTGCTTCACGCTCTGCCGCAACGGCATCGTCGTAAGTCTGCTGGCTGATGGCGTGTGCAGAAGCGAGCGGCTGATAGCGTTTTGCCACCATCGCATCGTTTTGCCAGGTCGCCATCGCTTTGTCGTAAGCGGCTTTATAGGTCGCCGGATCGATCTGATAGAGCGGCTGGCCTGCTTTCACTTCGCCGCCTTCGGTAAACAGGATTTTCTGGATCACGCCGCTGACTTGTGGGCGCACCTGTGCGGTGCGGACCGCCGTGGTGCGGCCAGGCAGTTGTGTCACCAACGTAACGGGCTCAGATTTTAGGGCGATGACACCCACCTGGGGTGTCGCGGATGCAGCGGGCTTTGCTCCGCCCTGGTCACAGGCTGCCAGTAAAAACACCACGCTGGCAGAAAGAAGTTTCAGGCGCATAATTTTTCTCTGGATGAAAGGAGGGATAGTCACTGATGTGATGACATGCAAAAAATCATTGTAGGGAGGGAGTGATAAGGCGGTTGTTAAGGTTGCGTAAAATATATTTTCCAAAGGAAAATGGTAAACCTTTCGTGCCATAAATGGCTGTGAAAATTAGCTTTTTGCGGGTTTTTTACCGCCATGCAGAGCAACAGGTTTACCCTTTCGGCTCGATCCCGCAACGGCGCAGTTCGCGACGCGCCAAATCTTTCAACCAGCACGATAGCGTGATGTTTTCATCTTCGGTGACTTCGCGCAGTTGATCATGCAACTCCGGATGAATGCGTAACTGAAACGCCGTGGAGCGGCCCTCGCCTTTTGGCGTTCGGTCTTTGGTTTTTGGCATCGGGTCACACCTCAACGAATGGCAATAAAAAACGCCCCAAAGCCGCGCTACCAACACGGCAAGGGGCTGGCGAACCGAAATGGAATGCGGCATCGCGGTGCGTTACATACAGGTTACACGGCAAGATATTTTTATGTTGGCGGGGAAGTGTTAAGACTCAGACAAGAGGTGTGAGCGAGTTCGCTGAGTGCTGAATTTCAGGCAAAAAAAACCCACGCATCCGCGTGGGTCGGTGCAACCGAACAGGGTGAATACCTGAAGACAGGTATTGCTGCCGCAGCAGCCGATCTTCACACCAATCAATACCTCTGGGACTTTTATCGTCGCCGAAAGTGGTGTGAGAAAACAGCCGCAAATCGCAACGGAGTTCGGCGAAATGCAACGAGGTGTGAAAAGCACCTCACGGCAGTTACATCCTGATTTTACTAAGATTTATCCGAAGTCGGTTTGCTGTAAATGGCGTCAGGCGCAATGTTCATATGCTTCAACACCGGCCCCATAATGCTGCCGAAAATCGGCGCCGCTACCGAACCACCAAAGTGATCGCCCGCTGTCGGATGGTTGACCATCACCACCAGCGCCACCTCAGGATGGCTGGCAGGAGCAATACCGGCGGTGTAGTTAACGTAACCGCCATCGTACTTCCCGCTGGTGCCCATTTTCTCTGCGGTACCGGTTTTGGTCGCCAGGCGGTAACCCGGCACAGCGGCTTTGACGCCGGTACCACCAGGCAATACGTCACTCTCCAGCATGTGCACCACGGTTTGCACGATTTGCGGATCGGCCACCTGCTTGCCCAACACCGGCGGTGTCACTTTGGTGATCGACAGTGGACGATATACGCCGTAAGAACCAAGCGTGGCGTATTCACGGGCGATTTGCAGCGGTGTGACGCGCAGGCCGTAGCCAAAGGCAAAGGTGGCGCGTTCAATATCCGCCCAGCGTTCACGGTGCAGCGGGAAGTAGCCCACGCTCTCGCCGGTTAACCCGAGTCCGGTCGGCTTACCCAGGCCAAACGCCTGATAGGTGTTCACCAGCGCTTCAGCAGGCATCGCCAGCGCAATGTGCGATACGCCGATATCACTCGATTTCTGCAAAATGCCCGTCATGGTCAGGCGCGGCCAGTGGCCGACGTCACGAATCAAGTGGCCGTTAACGCTGTAGGGTGTGGTATCGATCACCGAGTCGGCACGCACCAGATGACGCTCCAGCCCTTCCATCACCACCAGCGGTTTCACCGTTGAGCCGGGTTCGTAGCTGTCATTGATCGCCGTGTTGCGCATCTGTGCAGGCGTGGCGTTATCGAAGTTGTTGGGGTTGAACGAAGGATAGGAAGCCATCGCCAGGATCTCGCCCGTATCGATCTTGATCAGCACTGCCGCACCGGAATCCGCTTTATTCAGCAACACGCCATCGCGCAGTTTGCTGTAGAGGGTGAACTGGTCAAACTTATCAATACTCAGCTGTACCGTTGGCGGCTGCTTCGGCGGCTCGTAATCCAGCATCGCCACGATATTACCCTCTTTGTCCTGACGATAAACCTCTTTGCCCGGCTCGCCTTGCAGCACGTGGTCGAAACCTTTCTCCAGACCGTTCAGGCCATTGCTGTCAGCACCGACAATGCCAATCAACGGCGCAGCGGCTTCACTCATTGGATAGAAGCGGCTGTCGTTGTATACCGAGCTGATGCCCTTCAGGTGCAGTTCGGCGATGTCTTTGGCGATGCCCAGTTCGATTTTACGGCCAAGATAGAGGAAGCGTTTTTTCGGGTTCGCGGTGATCTGCTCACGCAACTCTTCCGGACGTAAGTTCAGCGCCGAGGCAAGATAGGTCCATTTGGCGTTGGTAAAGTCGGGATTGGCTTCCAGCACGCGCATCGGGTCGGCGATGATATCGCGCGCCGGTACGCTCAGTGCCAGTGCCTGGCCATCACGATCCAGTAAGGTGCCACGGTTGGTGGGCAAGGTGACGGTGCGCAGTGAACGCTGATCGGCCTCGTGCTCCAGCATCGGATGCTTAATCAGTTGCAGGTCACCGACGAAGATCAGCAGCAACACCATGCAGCTGAAGACACCCAGACAAATCAGGCGAAAACGAAACGGGTTAAATGGGGCTTTGATCTGGTCTTTTCCCAGAAGTTTTTTTATACGGGGCATAGCATTCCGCTGCAATAAACAGTTTTTTCAAGCTTGTTATCCGCAGTTATAAAGAAAGGTAAAGCGAGTTGACAGGAAAACTGTGTTTCAGTTCGTTAGCGGGAACGACAGGCAAAAAAAACCTGCGCATCTGCGCAGGTCGGTGTAATCAAGAAAACTTTTTGATGTTCACCCATCAATACCTCTGGGACCCTGACTGTAGCAAGGTGGCATGACGGTTCTCCATCTCTCAAACGCAACAGTTACCCGCAAAATGTAACCAGCGGTGAGATTGTTAGCACCCCATTCACATCAGGTGTTTTTTGATTTCCACCAGGCAACTCATGGCGTTAGGGCCTTGCGTCAGTGACGAGGTGCCAATATCCAGCGTCAGCACATTGGGGTTACCGGCACGGTCCCACGGCTGCCAGGTGCGGCCGAATCCGGGATCAAACCAGGCACCGGTGGCGATGATCACCACACCCTCGGTTAAGCCATCGGTCAGGCGCACACCGGCCAGCATACGGCCACGCGCATTACTGACTTCGATTTCGTCGCCATCCACAATCCCACGCGCACTGGCGTCCTGCGGATGCATATATAAGGTTTCACGCCCGGCCGTTTTATTCGCTTGCACCGTGGCAGTCGCGTCCATCTGGCTGTGCAGCCGATCCGAGGGCTGAATCGAGATCATATGCAGCGGGAAATCCCCGCTCAGCGGTGAGCCCAACCACTCCTGCGGCTCACGCCACTCGGGATGTCCGGCAAAATCTTCCAGTTGATAATCGGCGATGGTCTGACAGAACAGCTCGATTTTACCACTGGCGGTCTGGATCGGATGGGCCTGCGGGTTAGCACGGAACTCATCCATAAACACATACGGCTTGCCACCTTCCGGGATCTCAACAAAGCCACGCTCCCAGAACTCACCAAACTCCGGGAAGTGGATATCTTTACGCGCGTGCGCCACCGCACACTGCTGATACAGGTGCTCAATCCACTGCATCTCGTTGCGCCCTTCGGTGAACAGATCGCGGTAGCCGAGGCGATCGGCGATATCCGCAAAGATATCGAAGTCATGACGCGCCTGATGCTGCGGTTTCACCGCCTGATGCATCGCAAACACAAAACGATCGCGTGAAGATCCGCCGATGTCGTTGCGCTCCAGCGTGGTGGTGGCGGGTAACACGATATCCGCCATCTGCGCCGCCGGGGTCCAGACGATATCCTGCACGATAACGGTATCCGGGCGCTGCCAGCCTTCCACCAGGCGGTTAAGCTGCTGATGGTGGTGGAACGGATTGCCCCCCGCCCAGTGCACCAGATGGATATCGGGATAGTGCAGGGTTTCGCCCTGGAAATGGTAAGGCTGGCCGGGGTTGAGCAGCATATCGCTGATGCGCGCGACCGGAATCGAGAAGTTGCCGGGATTCGGCCCGGTACTCATCATCGGCGCGGGCCCTTCCTGACGCGGATTACCGACGCTGTTCATCGACCCGTGACCAAAGGAGAAGCCGCCGCCCGGTAAGCCCGGCTGACCGAGCATCGAGGAGAGCGCAATCATCATCCAGTACGGCTGCTCACCGCGATGGGCGCGCTGTACCGAGTAAGAACAGGTGATAAAGCTGCGTTTGCCAATCAGCTGCTGTGCCAGTAACGCGATACGCGCCGCCGGAATGCCGGTGATGGCACTCGCCCACGCCGGCGTTTTGGCGATGCCGTCGCTTTCGCCCAGCAGATATTCACGTAACTGCGGCCAGCCGGTGCAATGGCTGGCGAGGAAACTTTCGTCCAGCGCATTGCGGCGGGTGATTTCGAAGCCAAGCGCCAGCATCAACGCCACATCGGTATTCGGGCGAATCGGAATCCACTCGGCATTCACAAACGCCGGGCAGTCATCGCGCATTGGGCTGATGTTGATGATCGGCGTGCCTTTGGCGCTGAGTTGCTCCAGCGCCGGTTTCAGGCTGTGCTGTCCGGCACCGCCCGACGCCACCTGGGCATTTTTCAGCGCCAGACCACCGAAGGCGATAAAGATGTCGGCATGTTCCACCACGCTCGGCCAGTCGGTGACGCGGCCGGTGAGCGGCATATAGGTGCCAATTACGTAAGGCAGGAAGAACTGCGCGGCGCCCCAGCTATAGTTGCCCTGCTGATCCACCCCGCCGCCGCCCTGGAAGTAGAAACGACGGATCAGGGTGCGCGCATGGTTAACGCGTCCCGCCGAAGACCAGCCATAAGAACCGTTGAAAATACCCGATGCGCCGTAGCGATCGCGCACGCGGCGATTCTCTTCTGCCACCAGATCCAGTGCGGTATCCCAATCCACGGCGACAAAATCTTCACGTCCACGCAGCGTGCGATCGCTATTCTCACGCGACTTTAGCCATGAACGACGTACCATTGGCTGGCGGATACGCTTATCCGAGTAGACCAGTTCCGGGATGGTGTTGAGCATTGGCGACGGATCGGCGTCAGCAAAAAAGGGTTCACAGCCAATCAGGCGGTCGTTTTCCGTGACGGCAGTAAATGCGCCCCAGTGCGCCAGGTGTGGCACGCGTGTTTTCATGGTTATTGGGTCCGGCAGACAGGTCTGAATCGTGCTGGCAGCATACCATGCCGCCCTGACGCGCTGAAGTCTGGCTGTGAGCGCCTGATTTTCCGCGCTTTTGCGACAGCGCTGGCATTCTCGCGGGTTGCTACAGGTACTGTTTTCCGTAACACTGATGAGATGTGTAAACGTTTTCCCGGATGCAAGTAACCGCATGGCTACCATTAAGGATGTTGCCCGCATGGCTGGGGTATCGGTCGCGACCGTTTCCCGCGTCATCAATAATTCGCCCAAAGCCAGCGAGAGTTCACGTCTCGCCGTGACCCAGGCAATGGAGCAGTTGCAGTATCACCCGAACGCCAATGCACGCGCGCTGGCGCAGCAATCCACCGAAACCCTGGGTCTGGTGGTGGGTGACGTTTCCGATCCGTTTTTCGGCGCGATGGTGAAAGCGGTCGATGAAGTCGCCGGTGCCACCGGCAACTTCCTGCTGATTGGTAACGGTTACCACATTGAGCAAAAAGAGCGTCAGGCGATTGAGCAGCTGATGCGTCATCGCTGCGATGCGCTGGTGGTGCACGCCAAGAAAATTCCTGACGCCGATCTCGAAGTGCTGATGAAGCAGGTGCCGGGCATGGTGTTGCTCAACCGACTGTTGAAAGGCTTTGAATCGCGCTGCATCGCGCTGGATGACCGTTACGGTGCCTGGCTGGCAACGCGCCATCTGATTCAGCAAGGTCATACGCAAATCGCCTTTATCTGCTCGACCCACCCTATTTCTGACTCCGAAGACCGCCTGCAAGGTTACTACGACGCGCTGAAAGAGCACGGCTTACCGTCCAACGACCGCTTAGTGGCGTGGGGCGAGCCGGACGAAGTCGGGGGTGAACAAGCGATGACGGAATTGCTGGGGCGCGGTAAGCAGTTCACAGCGGTGGCCTGTTACAACGACTCCATGGCGGCTGGCGCACTGGCGGTGTTGAGTGATAACGGCATTCGCGTGCCGGAAGAGATGTCGCTGATTGGTTTTGATGATGTGCTGGTGTCACGCTATGTGCGTCCACGTTTGACCACGGTGCGTTACCCGATTGTCACCATGGCGCAGCAGGCGGCGCAGCTGGCGCTGGCGTTAGCCAACGGCACGGAAATGCCAGAAGTGACCAATATGTTTAGCCCGACGCTGGTGAGAAGGCATTCGGTGAGCGGACCGGGTTGATCTCCAGGTGCGCATCAATGCGCACCGGGTCATAACACCTGCGAATAGACCTTCACCCGCACATCCGGGAACTCCAGCGCATCACACTGATACTGCCAGCCAAAGCGCTCGTAGTAGCCGCCAAACGTTGACCACAGCCACAGTTTTTCATGTCCGCGCTCGCGAGCATAATTCAACACATGCTGCTGTAACGCTTCGCTCAGGCCATTGCCGCGCGCATGTTCATCCACATACAGCGCGGCGATCCACGGATAGAGATCCTGACGGCTGATGAGATCACAGCGCCAGAATCCCACCGTGCCCAACGGCACATCACCATCCAGCGCCACGAAAGTCACCGGATACTCGGCACCGTTCAGGCTGCTGCGCACAATGCTGTCATAAAACTCGCGCGACGTTCCCTCGCCAAACGCCTGCCACAGCCAGTCGGTAATATGACTGGCGTGATGTGGGACTTCACTGAGTGGAACAATGTTGATCACATCAGCTCCAGCGCCAGCAGCTCCTGAATGGTCTGCGCGCGACGAATTTCACGCGGAGCGCCATTCTCAAACAGCACTTCCGGAATCAGCGGACGGCTGTTGTAGTTGGAAGACATCGAAGCGCCGTACGCGCCGGTGTCGTGGAACACCAGATAATCGCCGACCTGCGTCGCAGGCAGTGCACGCGTCTCGACTTTACCGCCTTCCAGCTGGGTGAACACATCGCCAGACTCGCACAGCGGCCCCGCCACCACGCTCTCCACCGTTGCATCACTCAATGCACGACCATCAGCTGGCAGCACAGAAATGTGGTGATAGCTGCCGTACATCGATGGACGCATCAGATCGCTGAAACCGGCATCCACCAGCACAAAGTGACGGCTGCCCATCTCCTTAACCGCACGCACCTGCGACACCAGCACGCCAGACTCCGCCACCAGGAAACGACCCGGTTCAATCTCCAGTTTCACCGCATGGCCAAGATGCGCCGCAATGCGGTCACGCGCGCCACTCCACAAACCGAAATAGTGCTGGGTATCAATGGCTTCTTCACCGAAGCGATAAGGAATCGACAAACCACCACCGGCTGAAATCGCTTCCAGATCCTGACCAAATTCGATGACCTGATCGACCATCGCGTCACACACCTGCTGCAGGTGGCCGTAATCAACACCGGAACCGATGTGCATATGCAGACCCACTAATTTCAGGCCGTGCTGCTGAATCGCTGCCAGCGCCAGCGGCAGATCGCTATGCCAGATGCCATGCTTGCTGTTCTCGCCACCGGTATTGGTTTTTTGACTGTGCCCATGACCAAAACCCGGGTTGATACGCAGCCACACTTTATGGCCCGCAGAGACCGCGCCAAGCTGATGCAGCATATCCACAGAACCGGCATTGACCGGCACTTTTAACTCCGCGATACGCGCCAGGGTTGGCTGATCGAAGACGTCAGCGGTAAAGACGATATCTTCGCCACCCGGCTGGAAACCGGCGGCCAGAGCGCGTTCGATTTCACCCAGGGAAACGGAATCGACCTTCACGCCTGCGGCACGCATCAGGCGCAGAATGTGGATATTGGAGCAGGCTTTCTGGGCGAAACGCACCACGTCAAACGCACTCAGCTGGGCAATACGCTGCTGAATGATGGCGGCATCGTAGGCCCAGAATGGACCAGCATAGCGCTGTGCCAGCGGCAGTAAATTAGCGGCGGTCAGGGCCGTTTCGTTGTTGTTCAGTGGACGTGGCATCTCAATTCTCCTGTGTCTTTACCACTATTTAGCCACAGCAAGACGATTCAGAAAAATATCTGTTTTAGCGTCAGCTATACAAATATGATATGGATTAACGGAGGAGTGATGGCAAAAATTAACTGGCGACATATCGAAATTTTCCACGCGGTGATGACCAGCGGCAACCTGACGCAAGCCGCCGCGTTGCTGCACACCTCGCAGCCAACCGTTAGCCGTGAGCTGGCGCGGCTGGAGCAGCAGCTGGGTCTGGAACTGTTTGAGCGGGTGCGTGGACGATTGCAGCCCACGGTGCAGGGTTTACGGCTGTATGAAGAAGTACAACGCTCCTGGTACGGGCTGGACCGCATCATGGATGCCGCCGAAGGATTGCGCCAATTCCGTCAGGGCGAGCTGTCGATTGCTTGTTTGCCGGTGTTCTCGCAGTCACTGCTGCCACCACTGCTGCAACCCTTTCTGCAACACTATCCGCAGGTCAGCCTGAACATCATTCCGCAGGAGTCGCCGCTGCTGGAAGAGTGGCTGTCGGCACAGCGCTACGATCTGGGTTTGACTGAGACTCAACATGCGCCAGCAGGCACCGAACGCGTACCGCTGCTGACCTGCGATGAAGTGTGCGTGTTGCCGCCCAACCATCCGTTGTGCCAGCGTGAGGTGCTGACGCCGCAGGATTTTCAGGGAGAGAATTACGTCAGCTTGTCGCGCAGTGACAGTTATCGCCAGCTGCTGGATTCACTCTTTCATGAACAAGAAGTGGAGCGCCGTCTGGTACTGGAAACACACAGTGCGGCATCGGTTTGCGCGATGGTGCGCGCCGGCGTGGGGATTTCAATTGTGAATCCGCTGACGGCGCTCGATTACGCCGACAGCGGTGTGGTGATGCGCAGATTTAGTATCGCGGTGCCGTTCACCGTCAGTCTGGTGCGGCCACAGCATCGCCCGGCGTCAGCGCTGGTTGATCATTTCTGCGACCACCTGCAACAGCAGGTGGCCACCTTTACCCAACGCATTGCCGAGCGTCTGGTTTAAGCGCGTACCGTTTCGCCCTGCCCGCCTGATTTGCGGAAGGTGATCAGACAGATGACCAGACCGACCACCGCCAGTGCAGCGGCGGCCACCGGCACTGACGTCAGCCCGTAGCCTTTATCGATCACCGCGCCGCCTACCCAGGCACCGAGCGCATTACCGACGTTGAACGCCGAGATGTTAAGCGTGGAGACCAGATTAGGTGCGTCTTTACCATGGCGCACCACGTTAATCTGCAAGCCAGGCACGGTAGCAAAGGTCGCCATCGCCCACAGGAACAGCGTGATTTCCGCCAGCCACAGCGCGTGGCTGGTCCAGCTGAACAGCAGCGAGAAGACGGCGATCAGCACAAAGCTGAGGATCAGGCTAAACGAGACTTTCCAGTCGGCCAGCTTGCCGCCGAGGATATTACCGACGGTTAAGCCTGCGCCAATCAGGAACAGCGTCCAGCTCACCCCACGATCGGTGATGCCCGTGACCTGCAACAGCAGCGGCGCGATATAGCTGAACAGCGCAAACATCGCAGCAGCAAAGAACACTGTCATCAGCAGCGACAGCCACAGTTTGCCATTTGCCAGCGCGCTGACTTCACTCGCCAGATGTACCGGTTTCTCTTCTTTGTTGGTTGGCAGACTGACAATCAAAGCGATAAAAGCGAGGATGCCGATGATCGCCACGCCCCAGAAGGTGGCACGCCAGCCAAACATCTGACCAAACCAGGTGCCGAGCGGCACACCCAGCACGTTGGCGAGGGTTAAGCCGGTGAACATCAGCGCCACCGCCGATGCCTGACGGCTCGGTGCCACCAGACTCGCCGCTACTACCGCACCAATCCCGAAGAAGGCCCCGTGACAGAGTGCGGTGACCACGCGCGCCAGCATCAGCAGGTTGTAGGTGTACGCCAGCGCGCACAGCACGTTGCCGATGATGAAGATGATCATCAGCAGAATCAGGGTTCGTTTACGCGGCAGCTTCGCCGTCAGCAACGCCATAATCGGTGCACCGATGGCTACGCCCAGTGCATAACCACTGATCAGCCATCCTGCTGAAGGAATCGTTACCTGCAGATCGCCCGCCACTTCCGGCAGTAATCCCATAATCACGAACTCCGTGGTGCCGATGGCGAACGCACTCAACGCCAGCGCCAGTAATGCAACAGGCATAACACACTCTCCTAAAAATGTTTTGCAGGCAGGCCGCACAACGAACGCCGTGCGGTTACAACGGACGCTTATAGATATTTGAACTGCGTCACATTCTGATTAAAGCACAGGCTTGGCAGCTCAACCAGCCTCTGCGCTGCAAGGCATCTTTGCTTGCAAAGCAATAATCCCCGCGCGCGAAAGTGACTCTGCCTGACCACTGAGACAGATGACACTTTTCACGCTACGCTTGATTCAGTTGTGATCGCTGTCACAGCTCATCAGCTTTTGGCGAGCAATCAAGCAGTAAAGGATGGGCGCGCATTGCCGATACCTCAACCAGTTACGCGGTGATGCGGTGTCAAACAATGCAGGGGGAATGACCTATGCGATGGCTGATCGCACTGACAGTGGGCTGCCTGAGCGGCTGCTCCGTGGGGCACTATGAGTACAGCAAAGAAGCCGCAAAACGCGTCGATATGACCGTAACCGGCATTCCTACCGTGCTGGGCATTGGTGCGCTAGGCACCACCATTCCCCTGACACCGGAATACAGTTTGACGGCCGCACATGTGGCAAAATACTCGATGTATCGGGTGAAAGCCTGGCATCCCGAGTGCGATATCGCCGTGGTGTACCACAAGAACAGCGAACCCAATCTTCCTCCCCCGTTCCGCAACAGCCATATCGGCGACAACGTCAATCTCTATGGCTACAGCTTTATTTCTGCCATGCCGGTGGCCTCAAGCGGCAAGAATTTGATCAACACCACACTGGCCAACGACTGGAATAAACCGAGTTGTGTGGTGGTCGCGGCGAATGCCGGTGTAGTGAAAGGCATGTCGGGTGGTGCGGTGTACAACGCCAGCGATGATACGCTGGCGGGGGTAATTGTCGGCTACAGCAGCGCGATTGACGACAATAAAAGCGGTAAGACCTTGTATAAGGATGTGGCGCTGTATGTGCCTTATTCGCGTTTTCAGGTGTGGCTGGATCAGGTCGTGAAATCGTAATTACGCTGGCACCCAAGCCCCTTTCAGCTGCACCTGCGGGAAGCCGGCAGTCAGAATACGCAGTTCGGCATCACGCGGGGTGTTGTCGCCCTGCCCCTGAATGCTGACGATATCCTGTGGGCAGGCGGAGAATGCCACGTAGCAATCCATCTCAGCGCGCAGCACAATGTAGTCACCGGGCTTTGTCACCACCGGCAGCGTTTTCAACGTGATACCATCCGGCTGCACCTGAATATTCATAAAAATATTCAGAGACGCCAGGTTGCCGTGCGGCAGTTCGACACCTAATTCGCGCATGCCTTCAAACAGGTTATCGTGGCAGTTGCGGTGATACTCGGTGCAGCCCAGCAGCTCATAACGACGCGCATCGCAGGCCGCCATAAAGGAATCATGCACGCCGGGTGAAGTATCTGCCACCAGGGTCAGAATCGGGTGGCGCTGGCTGGTGATAAAGCTGTCACCGACTTTGGGATTAAGACGCTGGTTCCACACGCGCGTCGCTTCCATACACATATATTCACTGACGTCTTCGGCGTTGTACGCCCAGCAATCCACTACCTGAGTGCCATGCAGATTGATCACCTGCACCGCTTCCCCTTTCTTCAGACGCACCGCTTTGCCGTAGCGCGCGGGAATGGTGATCGCTTCACGATGCTGATATTCAGCTGACATAGTGTTCTCCTGATTAATGCTGCATGCCGCGACGATAGCGCGTCATGCGAGATTCAAGGCCGCGTGCCAACCAGTCGATCAGACTGTTGAGCAGCCAGTAACAAAGCGCCACCGTGAGATAGATCTCCAGCGGCGCGTAGGTATCTGAAATCGCCTGTTTGGCGGCGTACATAAACTCCTGCACCGAGACAATCGACAGCAGCGCCGAGTCTTTAATCAAACCAATCATCAAACCGACCAGCGGCGACAGCATCTGCGGCAGGGTTTGCGGCAACACCACATCGCGCAGCTGTTCGCTGCGGCTCAAACCCAGCACGCGGCAAGCTTCCCACTGCCCCTTCGGCAATGCCTCTATTGCCGCACGAATAACCTGTGCGATATAGGGCGCGTAATAGAGCGTCAGGGCCAGCACGCCCACCACCGGCGATGACAGCGTGATGTCGTACTCCGGCAGCACAAAATAGAGCAGGTAGATCACCACCAGCAGCGGCAACGCGAGGGTTAATCCGCTGTAAAGATTGAGTAAACGCAACCAGAACGGCGAAGCGCGCATTAGCAGTAATGCCATCAGCCCGCCCCATGCCAGTGAGCAGAGCGCGGCAACAATGCACAGTTGCAGCGTGGCGATCATGCCGTCTCCCAGCGAAGGCAGGGAAGTGAGAATGGCTTGCCAATCCATCAGGCAATCCTCCGTTTGGCTTCCAGACGTCGGGCAGCGGCAATTAACGGCATGGCGATCAGCAGATATCCAGCCGCCACCAGCAGCAGCACCTGCGTAGCTTCATAGGTACGCGCAATCACAATCTGTCCTGCGTAGGTCAGTTCCGTCAGCGCCACCACCGAGGCCAGCGGCGTGGTTTTCAGCAGGATGGTGAACTCGTTAACCAGCATCGGCAGGCTGGCGCGCATCACCTGTGGATTAATCACATACCACCAGGTTAAGAAGCGGCTGAGACCTAGCGTGCGTGCGGCTTCGAGCTGACCGCGCGTCACCAGTGAACGGTTCACCCGCAAAATCTCCGCCACGTAAGCGCCACTGTTGAGGCCGATGGCAATCACCGCCGCCAGCATCGGCTGACCGCCCAATCCGAGGCGCGGCAAGGTGAAAAACACCACGAACAGTTGCACGATGGCCGGTGTACCGCGCATCAGGCTGACGTACAGCCGGCCGATGGCGCGCCAGATCCAGGCACGGCGCAGTTGCAGGAAGCAGCCAAGCTGCCCCATCACCACGCTGACCAATGATGCCAGTACAGTGAGTACCAACGTCATCAGCAGGCCGTGTCCGAGTTCCGGCAGCGCGGCCACTACCTGTTGATCCAGCCCCATGCGTTACTCCGCGTTAAAGTCGTGCAGGTTTTCCGCCACCGACAGCAGCAGCGGTGCAGGTTGATCGTTGCCCTCGATGCCGGTGTTGCAGGCCGAGACGATAAACTGCGTGTCCATCACCACGCGACAGGTGATGCTGTCGCCTGCTTTGGTGAGGTTCGGCTCCGGCAGGATGTCGCCGGCCCGCGTCAGCTTGACGTGCATAAACAGGTTGATCGGGTCCGGCAGCTTCGGCACCACCATCCCCAATCGCGCCAGCTCGCCGCTCACCGCTTCCAAACAGCCTTCACCCTGATACCCTTTTTCCGTAAGGAAGGCGCGGGTAGAGGCAGGCAGCAGCAGGTCGTGACGCTTCACGCTGTCTTTGCCCAGCACCATCATCGGACGGCGGCGGTTGTTCACCAGACGCATACCGGAACCCAGCAGATAGCTGTTGCTGAAGACGCGAGTGTGATGCACCGACAGCCACACAGCAGGATCGGCGAGGCTAAAACCAAACAGGGAAGCCACCGCGCCGTCGCCCTGCGCCGTGATGCGCAGCAACTGGCCGCGCAGCACCTTAATCGACCCGACGCTGCCCGGTTCCACCGTGACCGACTGCGCCAGCGTGCGCTCAGCGGTCTCTTCATAACTTTCACGCATTAACAGCATGATTCATCTCCTCTGCGTGAAACACGTCACTCACCACGATATCAATCGGCGTGACCTGCAAACCGTTACCGGGAATGATGTCCTGCGGGCAGGACGATACCGAACAAATCAAATCGCACAGCGCTTCGAAGGTAATGCTGTCGCCCGCTTTGCTGTTGGGATCGGTCACTTCCATTCGGCCATCGGCGGTCACCGGACCGTTCTGGAACAGGTTGAACGGCTCAGGCAGCGAGAAGTACGTCACGCCAAAGGCTTTCATGCCCTCCAGCAGGTTGTCCACGCAGTTGCGATGGCCTTCAACGCCGAAATCGACGCTGAAGCGGGTACGATCGCAGGCTGGCACGTTGGCATCGTGGATGCCGATGCTGTCCGCCAGAATCCGCAGCATCGGACGGTTTTCACTCGACCACAGCGCATCGCCTGGCTTGAAAAACAGTGAGCGTAGATGCTGGCGGGTATGCACCGGCGACAGCTTTTCGTTTAAATCATTGGCGTTAACGGCGACGAAATCCGCCGCCTGCTGCCCTTCACTGTCAATCACGGTAATAAACTGGCCCTTACGCACGCGGAAGGTTTTGCCATGGCCCGCAGGCACCGTCAGGTTGCACTGGCACATAATTACTCCTGAGGAATGAAATCGCTGGCGGGCACGGTAAAGGTGGTGCCGAGATACTGCTGCTGCAGTTTGGTCAGCTCGCCATCTTTCTGCATTGCCAGAATGTGGTCGCTGATGGCTTTGTTCAGGCTGCCGTCTTCTTTACGTGTCGCCCAGCCCATCCATTGCGATGGACCGACTTCACCCACCTGCGCCACTTTTCCGGCGTATTTTTTCGCGACCGGGGCCAGCACGGAGATGTCGTCGTAAACGAAGTCAGCGCGTTTGGTCATCAAAGTGCTGACGGTCTGATCCAGCGAATCCACGTTGATGATGGTGATGGGTTTTTTACCCTCCTTTTTCAGCTGCTCGTTAAAGCCTTTCAGCAACTGCTCTGGCACGCTGGCGGTTTTTACCGCGCCACGCAGACCAGACAGGCTTTCCGGGCTGAGCGTTTTGCCGCTGAAGGTGCTGGCTTCACTTTCACGTACCAGCACGCCGTTTACGGTTTTGCTGTAAGGCACGGTGAACAGCACTTTCTTCGCGCGCTCGGCGGTGACGTTAAGAGAAGAACCTTCGGCGTTGAACGAGCCAGAGATCAGGCCCGGCAAAATGCCGCTGAAGGCGGTTTTCTGAAACTCCAGTTTCACACCGAGATCTTTGGCGAAGGATTGCATGATCGCCACGCTATAGCCGGTGATATCGCCTTTGTCGTCGGTGTATTCGTATGGAGGAAAGGTTGGATCGATACCAACGGTAATTTTGCCGCTGCTTTTGATGTCACTCAGGGTATCGGCTTGCGCCTGCGCCATGGTGCCAACGGTGAGAAGAGCGGCGATCAGCAGTGCTGTTTTTTTCATTGTGGTGTTTCCCTGGTGTTGGTGAAATGTCTTTTTCTACTGAGCATATTTTGTGCCAGTTTTTTCACCACCCAGCTAACACCTTTGGGGTAGAGAGGGTATTACTGAATAAAATCAGTGAGAAACATTTGTTTCTTTATTTTAATTTTAAGTTTCTGTGATTTCATTGGCGGGAAATCAGGCGGGGATAGCGGAGGAGTGAGCGCACTACTATGGGGCAATATCTGGCGCACTATGCGCCAGAACGGGGCGTTATTCCAGTTCGTCGAGGGATTGGTGCAAGGCTTCAACCTGCGCCAGATAATCATTGCTGGTTTTGCCCATTTGCCGGGCCACCAGTGAGCAGAGCAGATTGCATACGCCGGAGAGCGCGGCGGTGCTGTCGAACATCAGGCTGCTGTCGGTATGGCAGCGCACCACCCACTGCGCGTGACGCGCTGGTTTGCCGGAGAGCACATCGGCGATATACAACATCGGCACGTTGCGTTCTGCCAGCGCATTCATCGCCGCTTCCAGCGCAGGCATACGGCGACGCAATCCAACGCAGATCACCACATCCTGCTGATTCAGCGCCGCCAGATGCTCCGCAAGCGAATCGCCGGGACGCGGCAGCAAACGCACGTCAGGATGGATATGCACCAGATCGCGGTAAATCAGCTGGGCAATGGTCTGGCTGTGACGCCAGCCCATCACCACCACGCGGCGTGATTGGGCAATGGCGCTCACCGCCTGCTGCAGCTGTTCACTGTCGAGCGTGCGATAGCTGTTGACCAGATTAGCGATCTCTTTTTCCAGGTGCTGCTGCATGATGCTGGCCAGCGGTGATGCGGTTGGTACGGCCTGCAAATAGAGCGGTGAGCCGCTGCTCTGCATCTCACGCGCCTGCCGACGCGCGGCTTCATAGCTTTCGTAACCGAGATGACGGAAAAAACGCGTGGTGGTGGCTTTGGAAACGCCCGCGCTCTGTGCCAGTTCGGTGGCGGTATTCATCGCCAGCTGGCCAGGTGCCGCCAGCAGCACGTCAGCCAGTCGCTGCTCGTGGCTGGAGAGTTGATCCCAGTGCTGTTGAATCCGGCCCTCTAACGTTGCCGCTTTTGCACTCATGGTGATTCCCTGAAAATAAAAAAACTATCCTGCACAGAGCGTGCCGGGTTGTCATCAGGAATTTTGCCAGGGGAATAGAAATGAAAAAGGCCGCCATAATGGCGACCTCTAAGGCTTACGGCAAAGTGCGCGGATTTATGCGCACCGATTTGCCTTACTTGCTGGTTGGACGCAGTGCCGGGAACAGGATCACGTCGCGGATGGTATGGCTGTTGGTGAACAGCATTACCATACGGTCGATACCAATGCCGAGACCTGCTGTTGGCGGCAGGCCGTGCTCCAGTGCAGTGACGTAGTCTTCGTCATAGAACATCGCTTCGTCATCGCCTGCATCCTTAGCGTTAACCTGCTGCAGGAAACGCTCTGCCTGATCTTCTGCATCGTTCAGCTCGGAGAAGCCGTTACCGATTTCACGACCGCCGATGAAGAACTCAAAGCGGTCAGTGATTTCCGGGTTCTCATCGTTACGACGTGCCAGCGGTGACACTTCAGCCGGGTATTCAGTGATGAAGGTTGGCTGAATCAGGTATGCTTCTGCGGTCTCTTCGAAGATCTCAGTGACGACGCGGCCCAGACCCCAGCTCTTCTCTACTTTGATATGCAGCGATTTGGCAATCGCAACGGCTTTATCAAAGTCTTCCAGATCGTTCAGGTCGGTTTCCGGACGGTATTTCTTGATCGCTTCACGCATGGTGAGCTTCTCAAACGGTTTACCGAAATCGAAGGTGTGGTCACCATAAGGCACTTCAGTGGTGCCCAGCACATCCTGCGCCAGGGTGCGGAACAGGCTTTCGGTCAGCTCGATCAAATCTTTGTAGTCCGCATACGCCATATAGAGTTCCATCATAGTGAACTCTGGATTATGACGTGGCGAAATACCTTCGTTACGGAAGTTACGGTTGATCTCGAACACGCGATCGAAGCCGCCGACCACCAGACGCTTCAGGTAAAGCTCTGGTGCAATACGCAGGTACATGTCGATGTCGAGCGCATTGTGATGGGTGATGAACGGACGGGCTGACGCGCCGCCAGGGATCACCTGCATCATTGGGGTTTCCACTTCCATAAAGTCGCGGTTAACCATGAACTGACGGATGCCGGCCATGATTTTAGAGCGCACTTTGAAAGTATTACGTGATTCGTCGTTAGAGATCAGATCGAGATAACGCTGACGGTAACGGGTTTCCTGATCGGCCAGGCCGTGGAATTTATCCGGCAGTGGACGCAGCGCTTTGGTCAGCAGACGCAGTTCAGTGATGTGGATCGACAGCTCACCGGTTTTGGTCTTGAACAACTTACCGCGCGCGCCAAGGATATCGCCCAGATCCCATTTTTTGAACTGCTCGTTGTAGACGCCTTCTGGCAGATCGTCACGTGATACGTAGATCTGAATCTGGCCGCCAACATCCTGCAGGGTGGCAAAAGAGGCTTTACCCATGATGCGGCGGGTCATCATACGACCGGCCACGCTCACTTCAACGCCGAGCGCTTCCAGCTCTTCGTTCTCTTTTGCGTCATAGCCGGCGTGCAGCACATCAGACGTGGTATCGCGACGGAAATCGTTAGGAAACGCGATGCCCTTTTCACGCAGCGCGCTGAGTTTTTCGCGACGCGCTTTCAGTTCGTTGTTTAACTCAAGGGCGGCATCAGCGCTCTGCGGTTGTTGTTCAGACATGTCGGTTCCTTATAACCCTGCTTTTAAACTTGCTTCAATGAAACGGTCGATGTCGCCATCCAGCACCGCTTGCGTGTTGCGCGTCTCTACGCCAGTGCGCAGATCTTTGATACGTGAATCGTCAAGTACGTATGAGCGAATCTGACTGCCCCAGCCAATGTCGGATTTGTTGTCTTCCGCGGCCTGCTTGTCAGCGTTTTTCTTCTGCATCTCATATTCGTACAGCTTCGCACGCAACTGCTTGAAAGCCTGATCTTTGTTTTTGTGCTGTGAACGGTCGTTCTGGCACTGCACCACAATGTTGGTCGGCAAGTGGGTAATACGCACCGCAGACTCGGTTTTGTTAACGTGCTGACCACCCGCACCCGAGGCGCGGTAAACGTCGATACGCAGATCGGCGGGATTGATGTCGATATCGATGTTGTCATCCACTTCCGGGTAGATAAACACCGAACTGAATGAGGTATGACGACGGCCGCCGGAGTCAAATGGACTCTTACGCACCAGGCGATGGACGCCAGTTTCGGTACGCAGCCAGCCAAACGCGTAGTCACCGATGATTTTAATGGTGGCGGATTTAGTACCGGCCACTTCACCGTCTGACTCTTCAATGATTTCGGTTTTATAACCTTTGGCCTCTGCCCAACGCAGGTACATGCGCAGCAGCATACTGGCCCAGTCTTGCGCTTCAGTACCGCCAGAACCGGCCTGAATATCCATGTAGCAGTCGGCGCTGTCATACTCGCCAGAGAACATGCGACGGAATTCGAGTTCGCCCAGCTTGGCTTCTAAACCATCCAGCTCGATAACGGCTTCGTTGAAGGTCTCTTCGTCGTCGGCTTCTACCGCCAGATCCAGCAAGCCCTGCACATCTTCCAGGCCCTGACGCATATGATCTAAGGTTTCTACCACCGCTTCCAGCGAAGCGCGTTCTTTACCCAGCGCCTGCGCGCGTTCAGGTTCGTTCCAGACGTCAGGCTGTTCCAGCTCGGCGTTTACTTCTTCGAGGCGTTCTTTCTTGGCATCATAGTCAAAGATACCCCCTAAGAACGTCGCTGCGCTCGGTGAGGTCTTGAATACGATTTTTGACCGGATTAATTTCAAACATGGCTTTTCAGTCTTTTTTGACGATTCGGTGAAAGGGGATAAAAAGTAACGCGCTAGTTTACCCGAAACTGCGCGTACTTTGTAGCATTGCAGGTATGCGAGATAGCGCAACAGTGCGCCCAAAGGGATTCGGTTACCCACCATGGCGAACCAGGGTCACTCGCTGCAGGTTACCGGGTGCGCTTTTAGACGCCCCCGAATGAATGATGCGGTTATAGCGGCCAGATATGGTCGATAATCAGTTGAACCGAGCGGTTGCCACGGTATTCGTTGATATCGAGTTTGTAGGCCAGTTTCACCTGGCGCACGCTGGTATCCGGCCACAAGGTCGTATCAACGTTAAACGCGATGCCATCCAATAGTGGGCCGCCGCCCAGAGGCTCAATCATCACCTTGAGGTGGCGCTCGCCCACCAGCTTTTGTTGCAGCAATTTGAACTGGCCGTCGAACACTGGCTCCGGAAAAGCCTGGCCCCAGGGACCGGCTTCACGCAGCATTTCAGCGGTGTGCAGCGTGAATTCCTGCGCATGCAGTTCGCCATCGGACCAAATCACACCCTGCAGCGCTTCACCATCTAACCACTCGTCGATCAGCGCGGCGAAGCGTTCGCGGAACAGATCATACTTCTCGGTTTCCAGCGACAGGCCCGCCGCCATGGCATGCCCACCAAACTTGATCATCAAGCCAGGATAGAGCGTATCAAGACGCTCCAGTGCATCACGTAAGTGCAGCCCCGCAATCGAGCGGCCCGAGCCTTTAAGCGTGCCGTCGCCCGCTGGCGCGAAGGCGATCACCGGGCGATGGAAACGCTCTTTCAGCCGTGAGGCCAGAATGCCGACCACGCCCTGATGCCATTCGGGATGATAGAAGGCCAGCCCCAGCGGCAAATCGGTGTGCTGGCGTTCCAGCTCATCACACAGCGCCAGCGCTTCGCTCTTCATGCCCTGCTCAATCTTTTTGCGCGTCTGGTTCAGCGCATCAAGCTCGTTGGCAAGCATGCGCGCCTGCGCAATGTCTTCGGTGAGCAGCAGTGCCACACCGACCGACATATCATCCAGTCGACCGGCTGCATTGAGGCGAGGCCCGACGGCAAAACCGAGATCGCTGGCCGCCAACTGACGCGCATCGCGGTTGGCGATCTCCAGCAGCGCGCGAATCCCCGCCCGGCATTTTCCAGCGCGGATGCGGCTCAAGCCCTGCCACACCAGAATGCGGTTATTGGCATCCAGCGGCACCACGTCAGCCACTGTACCTAGCGCCACCAGATCCAGCCACTCCGCCAGATTGGGCTCGTTTCGGCCATCACTAAACCAGTTCTGCAAACGCAGGTGTGCACGCAGCGCCAGCATCAGATAAAACGCCACGCCCACACCGGCCAACGACCGCGAAGGGAAGGCACTGTCATTGAGATTGGGGTTAACGATCGCTTCCGCTGCTGGCAACGTTTCGCCAGGCAAGTGGTGATCGGTGATCAGCACGGGAATACCGTGCTGATGGGCGGTTTCTACGCCTGCATGGGAAGAGATGCCGTTATCCACGGTGAGAATCATCTCCGCACCGCGCGCGCGCGCCTGCTCTACCACTTCAGGGCTCAGGCCGTAGCCATCTTCAAAGCGGTTCGGCACCAGATAATCGACATTGCCGCCCATGCTGCGCAGCGCTAAGACCGTTAACGCGGTGCTGGTTGCGCCATCGGCATCGAAATCACCGACCACCACAATACGGCGACCGGTTTCCAGCATCTGATGCAGTAAGGCTACCGCTTGATCGATGCCACCCAGGGTTTGCCACGGCAACAGATGTTTTGCACCACGCTCGAGCTCAGCGGCCTCTTTGACACCGCGTTGCAGGTAAAGGCGGCGCAGTAGCGGCGGTAAGGTATCAGGTAAGCTGGCGTCGGCCTGGATTTCACGCCGACGCAGTTCGACAGAATGCATCACTGTGGATTAACCGCCTCGCTTCTGACCATCAAGAACCTGTTTCAGCTCCTGCGGGCCCTGATAGCCAGGGATCATCATGCCGGTATCGGTAAGAATGGCAGGCGTGCCCTGAATACCGTACAAGATGCCCAGCTGATAATGCTTATCCAGATTGATTTTGCAGGTTTCTGGCGCATCCATCTGCGGCGCATCGCCTTTCATCGCTGCATCAAAGGCTTTGTTGCGATCGGCGCTGCACCAGATGGCGCGCATGGCTTTTTCCACCTGACCGTGCAGACCTTCACGCGGGAAAGCGAGGTAACGCACGGTGATGCCCAGCGCGTTGTAGTCGGCCATCTGCTCATGCAGCTTACGGCAGTAGCCACAGGTGATGTCGGTAAACACGGTAATCACGTGCTGCTCTTTTGGCGCTTTATAAACGATCATTTCCGGCGCCAGCGCGGTGATTTTTTTGTCCAGTAGCTGGTTGGTGACGTTTACCGGCTGCGCACCGCTAACATCGTATAGTGGGCCCTGAATCATGTGTTTGCCATCTTCAGAGACGTACAGCACGCCACTTTCGGTCAACACGGTTTTCATGCCTGGCAGCGGTGAAGACTGAATCTCTGTCTGCTGCAATCCGAGTTTTTTCAATGCTTGCTGAATGGCGCTGTCATCGGCATGAGCCAGACCGGCAAAGGCGCTGACCAGCAATGCCAGCATCGTTAACTGTTTTTTCATCTCAATTCCTTGTTGCCGCGGTTCAAGCACGCGGATGATGCTGTTGATGTAACTGACGCAGGCGCTCGGTAGCCACGTGCGTATAAATTTGGGTGGTGGAGAGGTCGCTGTGTCCCAACAACATCTGTACGACGCGCAAATCCGCACCGTGGTTCAGTAAATGTGTGGCAAATGCGTGACGTAGCACGTGTGGTGATAGCTTTTCGCTGTCGATACCGGCAAGGGTGGCATAGTGTTTGATGCGATGCCAGAAAGTCTGACGCGTCATTTGTTGCGCGCGGTTACTGGGGAACATCACATCCAGCGTTTGCCCATTCAGCAACCACGGCCGACCGTGCGCCATATAGTGCTCCAGCCAGTAAATCGCTTCTTCACCTAATGGCACAAGTCGCTCTTTGTTACCTTTGCCGATCACGCGCACCACGCCCTGACGCAAACTGATGTCGCTGAGGGTTAAACCCACCAGCTCCGACACACGTAAACCGGTGGCATACAGCAGTTCCAGCATCGCTTTGTCACGTAGCTCAAGCGGCACATCAATACTCGGTGCCTGCAGCAGACGTTCTACCTGGTTTTCACTGAGGTCTTTTGGCAATCGCTGCGGCAGTTTGGGCGCGGAGAGCAGTGCGCTGGGGTCATCACTGCGCAGCTTTTCGCGATAGAGGTATTGAAACAGACGGCGCATCGCGCTGAGCGTACGCGCCGAACTGGTGGCCTTGTAGCCGCCTTCGACGCGTTCGGCGAGAAATTGCTGCAGATCGAGCGCTTCCAGCGTCAGCAGCGTGCGTTCGTGGTGGTGTAACCAGCCGGTGAGCGTTTGCAAATCCTGGCGATAAGACGCAAGGGTATTTTGCGCCAGGTTACGCTCAATCCAGAGCGCATCCAGAAATTGTTCAATCAGATCGCTATCCTGCACGGTTCCCCCCAAACACGTGTGAAATCGTGCTCATTATGCCTGAAAGTCACCTGCTTCTGGTACAATTGCGCCAAAGTGAGTTTCAGTCAGAGCATTAATTGCATGAATATCGGTCTGTTTTACGGTTCAAGTACCTGTTACACCGAGATGACGGCGGAGAAGATTCGCGATTTTATCGGTGAAGAGTTAGTCACGCTGCACAACCTCAAAGATGAAGATCCCTCGCTGATGGAGCAGTACGATTTGCTGATCCTCGGCATTCCCACCTGGGATTTCGGTGAGTTACAGGAGGACTGGGAAGCGGTGTGGCAGCAACTGCCCGCGCTGAATTTGCAGGGAAAAATTGTCGCGCTGTACGGCATGGGCGATCAGGCTGAATATTCAGAATGGTTCTTAGATGCACTCGGCATGTTGCATGAGTTACTGCAGCCGATGGGCGTGCAGTTTGTCGGTTACTGGCCGCTGGAAGGTTATGAGTTTGTCAGCAAAAAACCACTCACGGCTGACGGCACCCAGTTTGTCGGCCTGGCACTCGACGACGTGAATCAGTTCGAGCTGAGTGAAGATCGTGTCGAACAGTGGTGCGAACAGATTCTGACGGAAACGGCTGCACTGCTTTAACGCGACGCATCTCTGTCACGCAGAAAACAGCAGGCGCGCAGTGAGCGCCATGCATAGGGCGGCAGGTTATCCATCATCAACCACAGTCGCCAGCGCGTGCCCTGCTGGTTTTGCAACGTTAACAATACGCCGAAAGGCAACCAATCTGCCTGCCGCGCTAATTGCCAGCGCTTTCCATACCAATGCCAGTCACCCTGTTCATCCAGCCCTAAGCGACCGGTGCGCTGCCTGAGCCGACGCTCATTGCGCCCGCACTCCAGCAGCATCAGAATCAGCAGCGGGGCTTTGCCCCACGCCCAGCCCTCGGGCCACTCAAGACTCAACAGCCAAACGGTGAACAGCACATACAGCGTCACGTTAAGCGCCCGAGCGCTGCGTGACGGCTGCACATCACATTGGAACCGGTCCGCGTTCACGGTTGCGTTGCTGAATCAGTTGCACCATGCGCTTGAACTCTGGATCAGCGGGCTCGCCGTGGTTCATCAACCAGTTAAACAGGTCAGGATCGTCACTCTTGAGCAGGGCGATAAACACCTGCTTATCGGTGTCAGTGAGCGAGTCATATTCGTATTTGAAGAACGGCATGATGGAGACATCCAGCTCCAGCATGCCGCGACGGCACGCCCACTGAACGCGAGCTTTATCATGAATTTCCATGTGTCTTTTTTCCATGGCTGAAAACAGTGGCGCTCAGTGTACCTGCTTTTTTCTCTGCCTGCAGGCGCAGCGCTGAATGCTGCGTGAAATTGCGCACAACAGTTCTACCCATTGCAGGATTATCACGCGATTTGTGCGCCAGATGAGGTAAACAGGTTGCAAAGCAGCACTGCTCTTTTAACATTGGAAGCAATATTGTTATTAATCAGGACGCACCCATGCCGATTTTCACCCTTCCGCCACGCCAGCCTGCTGCGGCCTCACGCCTGCCATTAACCCTGATCTCCCTCGACGAGTGGGCGCTGGTGTCGGTGCAGGGCAAAGACAGTACGTCATATCTGCAAGGCCAGGTCACTTTAGATGTTGCTGCAATGGACGCCACCCAGCATCGTCCGGCAGCCCATTGTGATGCCAAAGGTAAAATGTGGAGTAATCTGCGTCTGTTTCATCGCGGTGAAGGTTACGCCTACATCGTCCGCCGCAATCTGCGTGAGCAGCAACTTAACGAACTGAAGAAATATGCGGTGTTCGCCAAAGTCACCATCGCTGCCGATGATGATGCAGTGCTGCTGGGTGTGGCCGGTTTTCAGGCACGCACGGCACTGGCTGATGTGTTTGCCACCCTGCCGGATGCAGAAACACCGGTGGTACAACAAGGCGAGAGCACGCTGCTGTGGTTTGAACACCCCGCCGAACGTTTCCTGCTGGTGACCACGCTGACTCAGGCAGAAACGTTGAAAGAGAAGTTAGCCGGTGCTGCACAGTTCAATGACAGCACGCAGTGGCTGGCGCTGGATATTGAAGCGGGCATTCCGGTGATTGAAACCGCCACCAGCGCGCAGTTGATTCCGCAGGCAACCAACCTGCAGGCGCTGGATGCGATTAGCTTTAAGAAAGGCTGTTACACCGGTCAGGAGATGGTGGCGCGAGCTAAATTCCGCGGGGCCAACAAGCGTGCGCTTTACTGGCTGGCGGGCAGCGCCAGCAAAGTACCGCAGGCTGACGGTTCGATGGAGCTGCAAATGGGCGACAAATGGCGTCGTACCGGCACCGTATTGAGCAGTGTGCAGCTGGATGACGGTAGCGTGTGGGTGCAGGTGGTGATGAACAACGACCTGGAGCCGGACAGTGTGCTGCGCGTGGAAGGTGATGAAGGCGGGAAACTGACGATTCAGCCACTGCCGTATTCATTGGTCGATTGATTTGCATTCCAGGTGCGCATGAATGCGCACCTTAAGTAACCCCGCATGTTTCCCCGTAAGGTCGCCATTTATGGCGACTTTGTCGAAAGTCACACCCGGTGGTGGCACTTTTTATATCAACCGCTCAGTAAGCTCAGGCGACATAAAAATAGATCGCGCAGAAGTGCAACACGCTGCCACCCAGCACAAAGCCGTGCCAGATAGCGTGGTTGTAAGGAATACGCCGCGAGACATAGAAAATCACCCCTAGCGAGTAGACAATCCCGCCCGCAGCCAGCAACCACACACCTCCGGCTGACAGCCTGGTCGCCAACTGATAAATCACCACCAGCGACAGCCAACCCATACTGAGATAAGTGATCAGTGACAGTACTTTGAAACGGTGTGCAATCGTCAGTTTAAAGATGATGCCTGCCAGCGCCAGACTCCAGATCACCACCATCAACCCTTGCGCCAGCGGTGATTTCAGTCCCACCAGCAGGAAAGGCGTATAAGTGCCCGCGATCAGTAAATAGATCGCACAGTGGTCAAATTTCTTCAGCCAATATTTCGCTTTTTGGTGCGGAATGGCGTGATAGAGCGTTGAGGCGAGGAACAGTAAAATCATGCTGCCGCCATACAGACTGTAGCTGGTAATCGCAATGGTGTCGGCTCGCATTTCAACCGCTTGTGTTAGCAGCAACACCAATCCAACAATGCCGAATATGCAGCCAATTCCGTGGCTAATGCTGTTGGCAATCTCTTCGGCTACCGAGTAGCCCTGAGCAAGTATACGATTCTGTGCCATGCGCTAACATCCTGGAAAGAGGGTTAAGAACTGTGTTTTTTATCAACATCAGGGTAACCGGGAAAAATTTCAGAGTACACATGTACGCTAAAATAATTCTATGACAGGCGTGTGACAAATGGCCGATGGCCGCGCCGTTTATCACGCGGCCTCAATGTCGGATAGTCAATCAGAAGATTAGCGGCCACCTGCCGCATCAATAAAGGTGCCGGTGACGTAAGAAGCGGCATCACTTGCCAGCCAGATAATCGCGGCGGCGATCTCTTCAGCCTGCCCCCCGCGCTGCATTGGCAGTGAGCTGGCAACACGATCAACTCTGCCTGGTTCCCCCCCATCCGCGTGCATCTCGGTATAGATTAAGCCCGGACGCACGCTATTGACGCGAATGCCCTGCGCCGCCACTTCCAGCGATAAGCCTTTGGTCAGCGTATCCATGGCCCCTTTTGACGCTGCGTAATCAACATACTCGCCCGGCGCACCGAGACGCGCTGCCGCTGAGGAGACATTGATGATCGAACCGCCCTGCCCGCCGTGTGCGGTGCCCATGCGCTTGACCGCTTCACGACAGCAGATAAAGGTGCCCGTAACGTTGGTGGCGAACACGCGCTGAATACGTTCCGCATCGAGATCTTCTACGCGGCACTGCGTAAACAAAATTCCGGCATTATTGACCAGCACGCGCAGGTTGCCTGGCTGCTGATCAAGCTGTTGGAACATGTGCACGACCTGAGCTTCATCGGCGATATCCGCCTGCACGGCAAAGGCGCTGCCGCCCTGTGCTTCGATCTCAGTCACGACCTGCTGAGCTTCAGTGGCGCGCTTACGATAGTTAACTGCAACACGATAACCCGCCTGCGCCAGCATCAAGGCTGTTGCGCGTCCAATGCCACGGCTACCGCCGGTGACTAATGCCAAATCCATGTTGCCTCCAAATAGAAAAAGGGCCGATTTCTCGGCCCTTAGATTAGGGATCAAAATGTGTTTAGCCAAAATAATTTGAGTTGCACAAGGCAGCAGGCCCCCCCCTTCCCGCAAGCCCATATGAGGCCGTGAGCGAGGTGAATGAGTGCCGCCAATACAACGGCGGCCCTGAGCATAACGGCTAAATTATTGGTATTCGCTCATTGGAACACAGGAGCAGAACACGTTGCGGTCACCAAACACATCATCCAGACGCTTCACGGTTGGCCAGTATTTGTTGGCGCTACCTGCCGGGAACACCGCCAGTTCGCGAGTGTACGGATGCGCCCACTCGCCAACGATCTCCATCTGAGTATGAGGTGCATTTACCAGCGGGTTATCGTCAGCGGGCCATTCGCCATCGGCGACGCGGTCGATCTCCATGCGGATGGAGAGCATTGCATCGATAAAGCGATCCAGCTCGATTTTGCTTTCTGATTCCGTTGGCTCAACCATCAGTGTTCCGGCCACCGGGAAGGACATGGTTGGCGCGTGGAAGCCGTAATCGATCAGACGTTTGGCAATATCCAGCTCGCTGATACCGGTCTGCTCTTTCAGCGGACGAATATCGAGAATACATTCGTGCGCCACACGGCCATCGCGACCGGCATACAGGATTGGATAAGCCGATTGCAGACGGCTGGCAATGTAGTTGGCATTCAGAATGGCTACCGAACTCGCCTGCTTCAGACCTTCCGCGCCCATCATGCGGATGTACATCCAGCTGATTGGCAGAATCGAGGCACTACCGAATGGTGCGGCAGAGACCGCACCTTGCTGCGTCAGCACACCATCAATTTGCACCACGCTGTGACCCGGTACAAACGGAGCCAGATGCGCTTTCACACCGATTGGGCCCATGCCTGGACCGCCACCGCCGTGTGGAATGCAGAAGGTTTTATGCAGATTAAGGTGCGAGACATCTGCGCCGATGTAACCTGGCGTGGTGATGCCCACCTGGGCGTTCATGTTGGCGCCATCCAGGTAAACCTGACCGCCATACTGATGCACGATCTGGCACACTTCACGAATGGTTTCTTCGTACACGCCGTGGGTTGAAGGATAAGTCACCATGATGCAAGACAGCTCATCGCCAACCTGAGCGGCTTTCTCACGCAGATCGCCGAGATCGATGTTGCCTTGTTTATCACAGGCCACCACCACCACTGCCATGCCCGCCATCTGTGCGGAAGCCGGGTTAGTACCGTGCGCAGAACTTGGGATCAGGCAGACATTACGTCCACCTTCGTTGCGACTCTCGTGATAACGACGAATCGCCAGCAGACCAGCATATTCACCCTGCGCACCGGAGTTTGGCTGCATGCAGAGCGCATCGTAACCGGTGAGCTGTACCAGCCACTGTGACAGCTGGCCAATCATCTGCAGATAACCTGAAGCCTGTTCTGCCGGGCAGAATGGATGCAGCTCGGCGAATTCTGGCCAGGTGATCGGGATCATTTCGGCAGCGGCGTTAAGTTTCATGGTGCACGAACCGAGCGGGATCATCGCCTGGTTCAGCGCCAGATCCTTTTTCTCCAGGCTGTGCATGTAACGCATCATCTCGGTTTCGCTGTGATGACGGTTAAACACTGGATGGGTCAGGAACTCACTTTCACGCGACATGCCTGCCGGAATAGCGCTGTTTTCCGCAGCAACGCTGGCATCCAGAGCATCAATCTCCTGACCGTGCGCATCACCCAGCAGAATGGCAAACAGCGTCTGCACATCTTCGCGTGAGGTGGTTTCATCCAGCGTGATACCCACGCCGTTGAGCACGTCACTGCGCAGGTTGACGCCAAAGCTCAGCGCGCGATTCAGCACTTCGGCTTTATCGGCGACTTCAACCGTTAAGGTATCGAACCAGCTGTTGTGACGCAGCTTCAGTCCACCGTTTTTCAGGCCAGCGGCCAGAATACTGGTCAGACGATGAATGCGCGAGGCGATGCGCTTGAGGCCCGCCGGACCATGATAAACCGCATACAGGCCGGCGATGTTTGCCAGCAGCACCTGTGACGTACAGATGTTGGAGTTGGCCTTCTCACGACGGATGTGCTGCTCACGGGTCTGCATCGCCATACGCAGTGCAGTGTTGCCAGCAGCATCACGTGAAACACCGATGATACGACCCGGCATTGAACGTTTGTGCTCATCGCGGCTGGCGAAGAACGCAGCGTGTGGACCGCCGTAACCCATCGGCACACCAAAGCGCTGAGCGGAACCAAAAACGATATCTGCGCCCTGCTTGCCCGGTGCTTCTAACTGCACCAGCGCCATGAAATCGGCGGCCACGCTCACCACCACTTTGCGGCTTTTCAGCTCGGCAATCAGTGAACGGTAGTCATGCACTTCACCGCTGGTGCCCACTTGCTGCAGCAGCACGCCAAACAGGTCGTCGTGATCCAGCGCTTTGCTGGCGCTGTCGATGATCAGTTCAAAACCAAAGGTTTCTGCACGCGTGCGCACCACATCCAGCGTTTGCGGATGGATGTCTTCGGCGATAAAGAATTTACCGGCATTTTTCAGTTTGCTGACGCGCTTCGCCATCGCCATCGCTTCGGCGGCGGCAGTGGCTTCATCGAGCAGTGAAGCAGAGGCGATATCCAGACCGGTTAAGTCCAGCGTCAGGGTCTGGAAGTTCAGCAGCGCTTCAAGGCGGCCCTGCGAAACTTCTGGCTGATATGGGGTGTACGCGGTGTACCAACCCGGGTTTTCCAGCATGTTTCGCAGGATAACCGGTGGGGTGATCACGGCACTGTAGCCCATGCCGATCCAGGATTTGTAGATTTGGTTCTGACTGGCAATGGCTTTCAGCTCTGCCAGCGCTTGCTGTTCGGTCGCGGCATCACCGACCGCAGGCGGGCCTGGCAATTGGATGTCGGCAGGCACGATGGCGCTGATCAGTGATTCCAGAGAGCTGGCACCAATCGCTTCCAGCATGGTGGCCTGCTGCGCGGGTGTAGGACCGATATGGCGCTCAATGAAGGCACCGTTGTGTTCAAGCTGGCTGAGAGTCTGGGTCATTTGCAGTAAATCCTGAATCGGGCTGGGTTACAAAAATGGCATTAAATCAGGCAGATAAAAAAGAAGGCGCTGCAATGCAGCACCTCCGATGACTACCGGTTACTCGTCGATAGCGCCTTTATAGGCATCGGCGTCGAGCATCGAATCAAGTTCTGAAACGTCGCTGGCTTTAATACGGAATAACCAGCCTGCGGCGTACGGTTCGCTGTTGACCAGCTCCGGTGCGTCGGCCAGCTCTTTGTTCACGGCAACGATTTCACCGCTCAGTGGTGCATAGATGTCTGAGGCAGCTTTCACGGACTCCGCGACGGCACAGTCATCACCGGCAGCGAAAGTGGCGCCCACATCAGGCAGATCCACAAACACCATATCGCCCAGCAGTTCCTGCGCGTGTTCGGTGATACCCACGGTGAAGGTGCCATCGGCTTCTTCACGCACCCACTCGTGACTATCGCGGTATTTCAATTCATTAGGCACATTGCTCATCGCCATTTCTCCTGAAAAATTACTGAGCGACCGGCTTGCCGGCGCGAACAAAAATCGGTTTGGTGACTTTCACCGGCATTTCACGATTGCGGATCTCTACAATCGCTTGCTCACCAATGCCCGCTGGCACACGTGCCAGCGCGATGCTGTAACCCAGCGTCGGGGAGAAGGAACCACTGGTAATAATACCCTGCTGTGGCTGACCTTGTTCATCGGTGAAACGCACCGGCAAGCCGTTTCGTAACACCCCTTTTTCGGTCATGATCAAACCCACCAGCTTTTCAGTGCCATGTTCACGTTGCGCTTCTAGCGCCTCGCGGCCGATGAAATCGCGATCGGCAGGTTCCCAGCTCACCGTCCAACCCATATTGGCCGCCAGCGGTGAAACGCCTTCATCCATTTCCTGACCGTAGAGATTCATCCCCGCTTCCAGACGCAGCGTGTCACGCGCCCCCAGGCCAGCCGGTTTGACGCCTGCCGCCAGCAGCTTCTGCCAGAAATCAGCCGCTTCACTGTTCGGCATCGCAATTTCATAGCCAGCTTCACCGGTGTAACCGGTGGTGGCGATGAACAGGTTTTCGCTTTGCACACCGAAGAACGGTTTCATGCCCGCTACAGCTTCACGCTGCGCCGCAGTAAACAACGTCTGTGCTTTCTGCTGCGCCTGCGGGCCTTGTACGGCAATCAGCGCCAGGTCGTCACGCTCGGTGAGTTCGACACCAAACGGCTGAGCGTGCTGTTTGATCCACGCCAAATCCTTCTCACGCGTCGCGGAGTTCACCACTAAGCGGAAAAAGTCTTCGGTCATAAAGTAAACAATCAAATCATCAATGACGCCAGCCGAAGCATTCAGCATGCCGGTGTAGAGGGCTTTGCCGGGTTGCGTCAGTTTGGCGACATCGTTGGCCAGCAGATAACGCAGGAATTCACGGGTGCGGACACCGTGCAGATCGACGATGGTCATGTGGGAAACATCAAACATACCGGCATCGTTGCGCACCACATGATGCTCATCCATTTGCGAGCCGTAATGCAGTGGCATCATCCAACCATGGAAGTCCACCATGCGCGCACCGCATGCCTGATGCTGTTCGAATAGAGGCGTTTGCTGAGTCATAACCATCCTGTGAAAACAAGTGAGTGTGACGCGCCTGCGCCGCCTGTACAGGCTGACGCAAACGTTCTCTTTGTGCTGAAGTTACCACCGAACGCGGCGATTAACCATAAGGAAAACGAGGGCGAAACAGTACCACCCTTCAGCACGCACCAAACCCACCACAGCACAATTCACTGCGTTTTTGTGATTAACCGCGCATAAAATACAATTAATAACGATAAACACAGCCTGATAATGGAACACACGCCTCAGTACGGGAAATAGGTCCGGCGAACCCGCGACACCTTCATTAGTTAAAGTAATGCGAATTGGCGAGTAAAATTAGAATAAATCAAACGAGGCGCAATTTGAGTGCAGAGGCGCACCAGAGCAGTGCAGAGGGGTTAAAAACAGTTTAAGTGCGGTTTTTTTACTGACCCGCAGTGTCCCAGCAATCACTACATGAGCAATATCAGGATGGTTTCAGGTATGACGGCGCAGTGAATCAAGCAAAAAAATGGCGCCTGTATCGGCGCCATTTGAAGAGAGTTTAGCGAATCCAGCTGGGCATATCATTCAGCCCCATGGCCTGCTTCAGCATCATCGGTTTTACGCCCGGCAATGTGTCAGCCAGTTTCAATCCCACATCACGCAGTAGCTTTTTCGCCGGATGGGTGCCGGCAAACAGCTCACGGAATCCCTGCATACCCGCCAGCATCATTGCTGCACTGTGCTTGCGACTGCGCTCATAACGACGCAGATACAGGTGCTGTCCGATATCTTTGCCTTCCTGATGCAGGCGACGAATTTCACCGATCAGTTCTGCGGCATCCATGAAGCCAAGGTTAACGCCCTGTCCGGCCAGCGGATGAATGGTGTGCGCGGCATCGCCCACCAGTGCCAGGCGGTGCGCGGCAAAGTTACGGGCATAGCGCGCCATCAGTGGGAAGGTTTTGCGCTCGCTTTCAACATGGCACAAGCCGAGGCGCATATCGAAGGCGACCGACAAATGCTGGTTGAATAATGCTTCTGGCATCGACTGCACGCGGGCCGCTTCCTGCGGTGAGAGCGACCAGACGATAGAGCACAGGTGCGGGTCCTGCATAGGCAGGAACGCCAGAATGCCGTCGCCATGGAACACCTGACGCGCAATCGCATCGTGCGGCATATCGGTGCGGATATTGGCGACCAGCGCGTGATGATCGTAATCCCAGAAGGTAATCGGGATATCGGCTTTGTCGCGCAGCCACGAGTTTGCCCCATCCGCGGCAATCAGCAGGCGCGCACTCATCATGCTGCCGTCCTGCAAAGTGACGAACGCTTCGTTGTCGCCAAAGGCCACCTGCTGCAACTGCGCAGGGGCAAATAAGGTGATGTCGCTACACTGGCTGGCGCGCTGCCACAGTGCGCTGTGAATCACTTCATTTTCAATAATATGGCCGAGATGGGATAAGCCTTGCTGCTCATCATCAAAGCTGATGGAACCAAAGCTGTCTTGATCCCACACTTCCATCCCGTGATAGGCACTGGCGCGCAACGCCAGGATACTGGACCAGACATCCAGCTTTTGCAGCAGACGTTCGCTGGCAGCATTGATCGCCGAGACGCGAATCGATGCGGCGCTCGCTGGATCAAATTGTGGCTCAGGTGCTTTCTCCAGCACGGCAACACGCAGGCCGCTGCCCTGTAATCCGCAGGCGACGGCCAGACCTACCATACCGCCACCGGCGATAGCCACATCAAATGTTTGCATTGCTGCCCCTTAATTCATGCTCAACGCTTCACCCAGCCGAGCGTGCGCGCGGCAAGTGGGTTTCGCAGCCATGGCAGATGGTCCATTGCCACCAGCCCAAGATTTCTTCCCGCCACTAAGGGCGCATAACGATTGGCAAACAGCCGCACCAGGCCATCGGTCACGCCGATTGTCGCGGCGCGATCCGGTTGACGGCGTGCAGCGAAGTGCTGCAAAACGCCATAGCCGCCAACATCCTGCTGATGACGATGCGCGCCTGCCAGCGTTTCCGCCAGCGACATCACATCGCGCAAGCCCAGGTTAAAACCCTGGCCCGCAATAGGATGCAGCGTTTGCGCCGCGTTGCCCACCAACGCCAGGCGATGCGCCACCTGACGCTCTGCGGTTTGCAGCCCCAGCGGATACACTTCGCGCTGGCCGGCATGGGTGAAACGCCCTAAGCGCCAGCCAAACGCCAGCTGAAGCTCGCGCAGGAAAGTTGCATCATCCCACTGTTTCACCGTGGCTTCAGCCTCAACGGGGTGGCACCACACCAGCGACATGCGATTGCCAGACATCGGTAACAGCGCCAGCGGGCCGTACTCGGTAAAGCGTTCAAACGCGCGACCCTGATGCGGCTGCTGCGTGGTGACGTTGGCGATCACCGCCAGCTGCTGGTAATCGTCCCGCTGCCAGCTGATGCCACAGGACGCCGCAAGGGGCGAACGTGAGCCATCGGCTGCCACCAGTAACGCGCCCTGTAGCTGCTCGCCGCTGTTGAGTGTCACCGTGACAGATTCAGCTGATCGCACCACCGTCGTGACGTAATCCGGGCAGCGCAGCGTCACACCAGGCGCACTTTTCAGACGCTGGAACAGGCGCTGGCCCACATCAAACAGCTCAACCACCTGCCCCAGCGCCGGGACCTGGTAATCCTCCGCCTTGAGCTGCACAAAGCCGGTGTGGCCACGGTCAGAGACGTGGATATCCGTGATCGGCGTACCGCAATCTGCGAGCGAGCGCCACACATCGATATCCGCCAGTTGCTGACAGGTGCCCGCCGCTAACGCAATCGCACGGCCATCAAAGCCCGGATGTTTGCGGCTATCCGGCAGACTGCGCTCAATGAGCGTGACGGGCAGTTGGCCTTGCGTCAGATGCGAAATCGCCAGCGCCAGGGTTGCCCCGGTCATGCCGCCGCCTGCAATCAAAATGCTCATGCGTGGCGTGCCGCTGCCATCAAGGCTTCAATTGCGTCGGCATCTTTTACTACGCTGTCGGTCAGGTTTTCGTTGCCGTCAGCGGTGATCACGATGTCATCTTCGATACGGATACCGATACCGCGATACTGCGGTGGGACTTTCGCATCCGGCGCAATGTACAGGCCAGGTTCAATGGTCAGCACCATGCCCGGTTCGAGAATGCGGTCACGGCTTGGTGTACCGTAATGGCCGACGTCATGCACATCCAGCCCCAGCCAGTGACTCAAGCCGTGCATGAAGAACGGGCGGTGCGCCTGCTCTTCGAACAGCGTATCGATATTGCCTTCCAGAATGCCGAGATCGACCAGACCGGTGATCATGATGTGCACCACTTCGTCATTGACGTCGTGGATGCTGATGCCAGGGCGGAACATCGACAGCGCTTTGTACAGCGAGGCCAGCACGATGTCGTAAATCTCGCGCTGAGGTTGCGTGAATTTGCCATTAACCGGGAAGGTGCGGGTGATGTCCCCGGCATAACCGTGGAATTCACAACCCGCATCAATCAGCACCAAATCACCATCGCGCATTTCACTTTCGTTTTCGGTGTAATGCAGGATGCAGCCGTTCTCACCCGATCCCACAATGGTGTTGTAAGAAGGGAAACGTGCGCCGTGGCGATTGAATTCATGGTGAATTTCGCCTTCGAGCTGATACTCAAACATCCCCGGACGGCAGGCTTGCATCGCACGAGTATGCGCCAGCGCACTGATTTTTCCCGCACGGCGCAGGATTTCAATCTCAGCTTCGCTTTTGAACAGGCGCATATCGTGCACCCAGGGACGCCAGTCGGTGACAGTGGCAGGCGCGCTGAGATTCTGACGGAAGCCGCGACGCAGTTTTTCCAACGCGCTGAACACCCGTTGGTCAGCTTCTGCGTACTCACCCTGAGCGTGATACACCACATCAAGCCCGTTGAGCAGCTGATGCAATTGCTCACCGATGTCATCCCACGGTAAAGCGCGGTCAACGCCAAGCTTAGCGGGTGCGGCATCTTGCCCGAGGCGGCGGCCAAACCAGATCTCAGCGGTAAGGTCGCGAACACGATTGAACAGCACGCTGTGGTTATGCTTGTCATCACTTTTGATCAGCACTAGTAGCGCCTGCGGTTCATTGAACCCGGTGAAATACCAGAAGTCGCTGTTTTGGCGGAAGTTGTATTCCGTGTCGTTGCTGCGGGTCACTTCAGGTGCAGCGAAAATCAAAGCGGCGCTGCCAGGTGCCATACGGGCAATCAGCGCCTGACGACGTTGCTGGAAAGTATCCAGTGTAATCATGTTTGCACTCCCTGTTGAAACGGGCACCACGCGCCCGCAATAACGCACTTAGTGTAACGTTGGCTTTTGCACTTCCGGCGCAGTTGGTGTGTGCTGACGAGTGAATGTGTCATGGCAAAGCAAGGCCGCCACGCGCACATACTCAATCACTTCTTCCAGCGACTGCTCCAGCTCTTCCTGATCTTCATCTTCGTCGTAACCGAGCTGCGCGATGGTGCGCAAATCATCAATCGCTTCGCCGGTTTCGCCAGTGACTTTATCCAGCTTCGGCTGCGTAACGCCTAAGCCGAGCAGGAAATGATTGACCCAGCCCGCGAGCGCATCCGCGCGATCGAAGACGGTGATGTCATCATCTTCCGGCAGCATCAGCTGGAACATGAAACCCTCGTCTTCCAGCGTATTGCTCAGATTTTCATGCAGCGCCTGCAGCGGCTGTGACAGGCTTTGTGAAAACGCCATGCCTTCGTTGGTGAGGTCATGGACCATGGTTTTCCAGCGGGTGTCTTTATTGCCACCACACAAAATGCCGGACAGCAATCCGTGCATTTCGGCTGGCGTCATGCCCACGCCCTGCTGAGAAAGGGCTGCGGCTAGCGCGTTGTAACCAGGAGTTTCGTTCTGTAAAGACATAGGCTTTGGTCGTCGTTGGCAGAATAAGTTCGTGTTATGCTACCACCAGGTGCCTCAGGGTTTCCAGAAAAGGGGTTGTAACTTATATCGCGGCTCTATATAGTTGCGCACCTCCCAACCCATTGACAGGTAAGGGAGATGCGAACAGAGTAATCAGTCAGGATGGTGGCATGTCTGCACAACCGGTAGATATTCAGATTTTTGGTCGTTCATTGAGAGTAAATTGTCCTCCCGAACAGCAAGATGCGCTGAATCTGGCTGCTGAGGATCTCAATCAACGGTTGCAAGATTTAAAAGTTCGCACTAGAGTCACCAATACAGAGCAACTGGTGTTCATCGCCGCCTTAAATATCTGCCACGAGCTGGCACAGGAAAAAGGCAAGACGCGCGACTATGCAGCAAACATGGAACAACGTATCCGCATGCTGCAGCAGACCATTGAACAAGCATTAGTTGAGCAAGGTCGCATAACTGATCGCCAGGGCCCTAAATTCGAATAACACTTCATGGTACTCGTGTTAGAGTGACGGTGAAGTCAATTTTCTCTGAGATGTTTGCAAGCGGGCCAGTCCCCTGAGCCGATATTTCATACCAACAGAATGTGACGCTCCGTAACCTGTGAGCATGCTCGGTCCGTCCGAGAAGCCTGATGGTTGCGACGGCATATTCACCTTGAACCAAGGGTTCAAGGGTTACAGCCTGCGGCGGCATCTCGGAGATCTCCTCTTTCGTCCCCTTCGCCAGAGACTCATGTTTCAGCAAGGCGGCAAGCAAATGAATCCCAATCAGCTTAACAAATTGAGTGATTGGGGTGCATGAGCGCAGTTAACCCCCTGTACCTGAAGTATGACGCGAATCTCCCGCTTCGCATGATATAGTTGGCCAAATAGCCGACTCTGCCGGGGGGCATCATGACCGCACCTTCCCTACTTGATCGCCAGGACATTCGTCAGCATGTGCGCCATCTGCGTCGCAACCTTACGCCTGAACAGCAGGAACAAGCTGCCGATCTGCTCGCCGAGCACGCTATCAACTTTGCGCCTATCGCTAATGCTCAACGCATCGCGCTGTTTTTATCTGTCGATGGCGAAATCAACACCCGCCCGCTGATTGCCAAGCTGTGGCAGCAGAAAAAGCAGGTTTATTTGCCGGTACTGCATCCTTTCGCTCCCGGCCATCTGCTGTTCCTGCGTTATACACCTGAGACCTCACTGACCCCGAACAAATTGCGCATCCCGGAACCGCCGCTGGATATCACGCAGATGGCCACACTCGATCAGTTGGATGTGATGCTGGTGCCGTTAGTGGCATTTGACCACCAGGGTCAGCGATTGGGCATGGGGGGAGGTTTTTACGATCGCACCCTGCAGCACTGGCAGCAGCATGGCTTTTTACCGATGGGCATTGCGCACGATTGCCAGCGTGTTGAGGCATTGCCAGTCGCGGCATGGGATGTCCCCTTGCCTGCTATTTTGACGCCGTCAAAGCTGTGGCAATGGGATAGCGCCGAACGATAAAACAAAGGGCGCCAAACGATGTGGCGCCCTGAGCAATCAGCAAGATGAACGGGCACACTCGGTGCCCTGAATCATCAGTACAGCAGACGGGCGCGAATGGTGCCCGGAATCGCTTTCATCAGCTGCAGCGCTTTTTCCGCCACATCTTCTTCTGCATCGATATCGATAACCACATAACCCATCACCGGAGAAGTTTGCAGATACTGAGCGGCGATGTTGATGCCCTGCTCGGCAAAGATCTGGTTAATCGCGGTCAGCACGCCAGGACGGTTCTCATGGATGTGCAGCAAGCGGCTGGCGCTGGCAGCGTGCATCGGCAGAGACACTTCCGGGAAGTTAACCGCAGATAGCGTAGAACCGTTGTCAGAGTATTTCGCCAGCTTGCCCGAGACTTCCAGACCGATGTTCTCCTGCGCTTCCTGAGTAGAACCCCCGATATGTGGCGTCAGGATCACGTTATCAAACTCGCACAGCGGTGAGTTGAAGGGATCGCTGTTGGTCGCCGGCTCAACCGGGAAGACGTCGATGGCCGCACCGGACAGATGCTTGTTAGCCAGCGCATTGCACAGGGCTGGGATATCAATCACGGTGCCGCGTGCGGCGTTGATCAGCAGTGCACCCGGCTTCATCAGCGCCAGCTCTTCTGCCCCAATCATGTTCTGCGTTGAGGCGTTTTCTGGTACGTGCAGGCTGACCACGTCGCTCATGTTCAGCAGATCGGACAGGTGGCGAACCTGAGTCGCATTACCCAGCGGCAGTTTGGTTTCGATATCGTAGAAGAACACGTGCATGCCCAGGCCTTCTGCCAGTACGCCCAGCTGCATGCCGATATGGCCGTAACCAATGATGCCCAGCTTCTTACCACGCGCTTCGAACGAGCCGTTAGCCACTTTGTTCCAGATACCACGGTGTGCTTTGGCGTTCGCTTCAGGAATCCCGCGCAGCATCAGCAGCATTTCACCAATTACCAGCTCAGCCACCGAACGGGTGTTAGAGAATGGCGCATTGAAGACCGGCACACCGCGTTTTGCGGCCGCATTCAGGTCAACCTGGTTGGTACCGATGCAGAAGCAGCCTACCGCGACCAGCTTCTCAGCCGCCGCAAAGATCTCTTCAGTCAGTTGGGTACGGGAACGGATACCAATGAAGTGCGCATCGCGGATGGAGGACTTCAGCGACTCCGCATCCAGTGCCCCTTTGTGGAATTCGATGTTGGTGTAACCTGCAGCACGCAGATTATCCAGTGCACTCTGGTGAACGCCTTCCACCAGCAGGAACTTAATCTTGTCTTTTTCCAGTGATACCTTTGCCATTTCCCGACCCTATTCAGAATTCAACGAGGACTACCATAAGGTAGCCTTCTGCCAAAATATCAAAAATTTCGAGCGCGGCAATACAAACGATTGCCTGACCGCCAGCACGCGCCCACGTTGAGGCAGCACAAAGCCGTACAAAATCGTGGGATGCGAGTGCGCCGAAGTACGAACCTGCTGTTGATGAATCTTTTGTGACATAAGTCACCAAATTTCACCCCAGCAAGAAAAGATGTTTTGCAGATGGAAATAACCGGCGCAGCACTCGCGCCGGTGAATACGCTATCAGATCAATAAGTGATGGTTTTCACACCCTCTGCGGTGCCGATCAACGCCACATCAGCACCACGCGCAGCAAACAAGCCCACGGTAACCACGCCCGGCAGTGCATTGATGGTTTTTTCCAATGCAATCGGGTCGAGAATACGCAGATTATGCACGTCGAGAATAATGTTGCCGTTGTCGGTCACCACGTTCTGACGATACTCCGGCTGGCCCCCCAGCTTCACCAGTTCACGCGCGACAAATGCACGCGCCATCGGAATCACTTCAACCGGCAGCGGGAAGTTACCCAGGATATCCACCTCTTTGGAGGCATCCGCAATGCAGATGAACTTCTTCGCCACCGCTGCGACAATTTTCTCACGCGTCAGCGCTGCGCCGCCGCCTTTGATCATCTGCATCTGTGGATTGATTTCGTCGGCGCCATCAACGTACACCGACAGCTCATCCACATTATTCAAATCAAAAACCGGAATCCCCAGGGCTTTGAGTTTTTCCGTCGAGGCTTCCGAACTGGAGACCGCGCCTTCAATCTGATCTTTCATGGTGCCAAGCGCATCAATAAAATGCGCCGCTGTTGAACCGGTGCCAACGCCAACAATGGTGCCGGGTTGCACGTACTGCAGTGCTGCCCAACCAACCGCTTTTTTCAGTTCATCCTGGGTCATGGTATGTTTAAAACCTGTGCGACATCGAAGTGCGCGTAGTATAAAACAAGGCGTCGTGAAAATGCGCGGCTGTTAACGCATCGATTTAAGCCTTTGGAAGCCAGCCCGCAAAAAAGCGCCGCAGCACAATATGACAGTTTTGTGGCATAGTACTTTCCATCCTGAACGAGAGAGAACAACAATGAAACGCCCGGATTATCGAACGCTTCAGGCGCTGGATGCTGTGATTCGCGAGCGCGGTTTTGAGCGTGCGGCCCAAAAACTCTGCATCACGCAGTCTGCGGTGTCACAGCGCATTAAACAGCTGGAAAATTTATTTGGTCAGCCGCTGCTGGTGCGTACCGTGCCGCCGCGTCCGACCGAGCAAGGACAAAAACTGCTGGCACTGTTACATCAAGTCGAGTTGCTGGAAGAAGAGTGGCTGGGTGATGACAACGGCGGCACCACGCCATTGCTGCTGTCACTGGCGGTCAACGCCGACAGTCTGGCGACCTGGCTGCTGCCTGCGCTGAAAGATGTGCTGGCCGATTCACCAGTGCGCCTGAATCTGCAGGTCGAAGATGAAACCCGTACTCAGGAACGCCTGCGTCGTGGTGAAGTGGTTGGTGCTGTCAGTATTCAACCGCAGCCGCTGCCAAGCTGTCTGGTGGATCAATTGGGTGCACTGGATTATCTGTTCTGCGCCTCGCCGGATTTTGCTGCGCGCTACTTCCCGAATGGTGTCACGCGTTCGGCTTTGTTGAAAGCCCCTGCGGTGGCGTTTGACCATCTCGATGATATGCATCAGGCGTTTTTACAGCAGAACTTTGATCTGTCCCCGGGTAGCGTACCGTGCCACATTGTTAACTCGTCGGAAGCCTTCGTGCAGCTGGCGCGTCAGGGTTCGGTGTGCTGTATGATTCCGCACTTACAGATTGAGCGTGAACTGGCACAAGGGGATTTGGTGGATTTGACGCCGGGTCTTTATCAGCGTCGCATGCTTTACTGGCACCGCTTCGCGCCAGAGAGCCGCTTAATGCGCAGCGTGACGGATGCATTGATTGCACACGGTCATCGCGTATTGCGTCAGGATACGGCGACAGCCTAAGCCCAATTGCAGACGAGCATAGCGGCGCGATTTATAACGTAAATGAACAGCAGAATTGCTGCCGTTCAGCGTCATAAATCACGCCGCTATGATTCAACACATCAGATTACTGAGCCGTATTCGGCTTGATTTCGAACACCACATCGACCTGATCGTCAAAGTGAATGCTCTGCTGCTCATAGGTCTGCTGCGCGGTGGTATCCGCAGGTGCAGCAGCCGCTTTGTACATGCGCGCCATTGGCATTGGCTGATAGTTCGCCACGTGATAGCGGATGCTGTATACCGGGCCTAATTTCGCGTTAAAGCCTTCTGCCAGCGCACCGGCCTGCTGAGTGGCGTTAGCAATCGCCGCTTTGCGCGCCTGATCTTTATAGGCATCAGCATTCGCCACGCCCAGCTCTACTGAACGGATTTCATTCAGGCCGGATTTCAGCGCGCCGTCCAGCAACTCATTCAGTTTATCCAGCTGACGTAAGGTCACCTGCACCTGACGCACCGCACGATAACCTTTCAGTACGGACTTCCCTTCTTTGGTGTAGTCATACTCGGGTTGCGTGCTCAGGTTTGCCGCATCAATATCTTTCTTTTCGATACCGTTCTTTTGCAGGAAATCGAAATATTGCGCCACGCGGTCATCAGCTTGTTTTTTCGCATCTGCCGCATCTTTCGAAGAAACATTCACCACGATGGAGAGTGTCGCGATATCCGGACGGGCATCAACGCTTGCCTGACCTGAGGTCACAACATGCGGGCCATTCGGGACTTCACCCGCTTGTACCATCGCTGACATTACGCCCGTGCTCATAACGGCGGCCAGCGCCAGTGCTTTCAGTTTCACGAAAGTCCTCCTTGAAGGTTCAATTTACAGGTCGCCACTATGGCTAAACCTAAAACACATTACTATGCGTGATGGTCTGAGTTTGAAATCACCAAAAAGTTCGGATAACGGCGTTTTTAACGTATCCGCGATCGCAAAACTATGCTGACAGATTCGCGGAAAGTTCGCCTTGGTGTTTCTATTAAAGAAACAATTCTAGCCTCCGGGAGAGTTGTATTATGACAGAACAGCCCCTTAGCCACAGCGCCGTTGCCGTTCGCGCCGGACGTACCCGATTCCTGATGTTAGGCCTGGTGTTTATCAACATCATCATCAACTACATGGATCGCACCAATCTCTCCGTGGCCGCCACGCAAATGGCCGGCGAACTGCGCTTTACGCCGATGGAGATGGGGTTGATCTTCTCGGCATTTGGCTGGATCTATGCGGCGCTGCAGATCCCCGGAGGCTTTCTTATCGATCGTCTCGGCGCGCGACTGGTGTATGGCGTAGGACTGTTTGCCTGGTCATTGATCACCGCTCTGCATGCGCTCGCCAACAGCTTCGGTGCGCTCTTCGGACTACGTCTGGGCGTTGGTGCTTTTGAAGCGCCGGTGATGCCTTCGAATAACCGCGTAATATCCAGCTGGTTCCCGGAACAGGAGCGTGCCAGCGCCATCGGTATTTACTCCTCGGCCCAGTTCGTTGGACTCGCCTGCATGACGCCACTTCTGTTTCACGTGCAGGATGCCTTTGGCTGGCGCGGACTGTTTCTGATCACCGGTGTGGCCGGGATGATCTGGGCGCTGGTGTGGTATCTGCTTTACCGTGAGCCACATGAGCATAAAGGCGTGTCAGAAGCCGAATTAAACTACCTGCGCAGCAACGGTGCCTTACTCGAGAGCCGTCAGCACACGCTGCAGCCGAAGGCCCGCTGGGCCGATCTGGCACAAATGTTCCGCAGCCGCAAACTGGTGGGTATCTATATCGGCCAGTTCACCATCTCCGCCACCTTTTGGTTCTTCCTCACCTGGTTCCCGACCTATCTGGTGGAGTATCGCCATATGGGCTTCATTAAAAGCGGCTATGTGGCTTCCGTTCCCTACTTCGCCGCTTTCTGTGGCGTACTGCTGGCAGGTTTCGCTTCGGATCGCATGATACGCCGAGGCGTGTCGCCCAGCGTGGCGCGTAAATTGCCGGTGATCCTTGGCCTGTTCCTGACGCTGTTTATTCTTGGCGCCAATTACACCGACGACGCCACGCTCATCGTGCTGTTTATGTCGCTGGCGTTTTTTGGCAACGGCCTCGCGACCATCACCTGGGTGTTTGTCACTGCACTGGCGCCGCGCCATCTGATTGGCTTAGCGGGCGGCGTATTCAATTTCACCGGTGCGCTTTCCGCTATTGTGGTGCCGATTGCCATTGGCGCGTTGATCGATGGCGACAATTTCGCGCCAGCACTCGGCTTTATTGCCGTGCTGGCCGCGATAGGCATTTGCAGCTATCTGTTCGTGGTCGGGAAAATCGAGCATGTCAGCGCGCACTGATCAGCACTTTCGCCAGCGACTGCAACTGCGTCACCCGCTGCTGCAGATGCGCATCGTCTGCCTGCCAGATTTTGGCAAACGCCAGCGCGGCGCGGTTGTTATTGATTGGCTGCGCCATGCTGATTTCGCCGTCATTACGTTGCCAGATCAAGTGGTTTGCATCACGCTTGCGCGCCAGCAACGGCGCCATCTGCGCCCACTGTTCGTTGGTAAATCGTGGACGCAACTGCTCATCACTCTCTGTCGCCAGCAGCGACACACCAATCACCGACTGCCACGCCGGCAGCATGCGGAAACCGGCCAGCGCCTGGCTGGCACTGGTGCGCTCACCCGGTTCGGAGTGCCAGATGTAAATCACCTGGTCCTCCCACAACACGCCCAGCGCCACCACGATGTCGCGTGGCGCGTGTGCTTCCAGTTGCGGCAGCGCCTGGGCAAACAGCGAGGAGCCGCGAATCGCCTGCGCCGCCAGAGCATGAATCCCCGGGCCGGGCAAATAGCGGCGATGTTCGTCCTGAATCGTCAGGCCAATCGAGGCCATGGTCATCAGCAGGCGGTTAACGCGTGTGCTGTTCATGTCCATCTGTCGCGCCAGTTCACGGCAGCCCACGGCTTTATCGCTGGAAACCAAATACTGCAAGCAGCGAATCCCATCAATCAGGCTTTGGTTGGGTTGAGAAGACATAGTTCACCCTGTGGCGCTCAAAACACCAATCTTAGCTTCAGCATGACAGGAAGCAAATGATGCAGACTTTCTCTTCGCAAAATGCGCGCCACTTCCCAGAGCAAAAATTACAGGCCGATTTGTTGGTGGCGGGCGGTGGGCTCGCGGGCGTGTGTGCCGCACTGGCCGCCGCGCGTGACGGATTACAGGTGGTGTTGGTTCAGGATCGCCCGGTGCTGGGTGGCAACGCATCGAGTGAAGTGCGCTTGTGGGCCAACGGGGCGACATCGCATATGGGCAACAACAACCGCTGGGCGCGCGAAGGCGGCATCATGGGCGAGATCATGGAGGAAAACCTGTGGCGCAACCAAGAGGGCAATCCGGTGCTGTTCGATATGGTGCTACTGGATTTGGTGCAGTCGCAGCCCGGATTAACCCTGTTGCTCAATACCGTGGTCACCGATATCGAGAAATCAGACCGTCATTTGCAATCGGTGCAGGCCTTCAACGCCATCAATCAGACCCGCTATCACGTTAAGGCCAGCCAGTTTATTGATGCCAGCGGCGATGGCGTGCTGGGATATCTGGCGGGCGCAGCGCATCGCGTGGGTGCGGAAACCGTTGAAGAGTTTGGCGAAAAGATGGCGCCAGGCGAACATTTTGGCCACAAACTCGGCCACTCAATCTACTTCTACACCAAACGTACTTCGCAGCCGGTTCGCTTTGTCCCGCCCTCTTTTGCGCTTAAAGAGATTACCGCCATTCCGCGTTACAAACGCCTGACCTCCGATCTTAACGGCTGTGATTTGTGGTGGCTGGAATGGGGCGGACGGCTCGATACGGTGCACGAAAGCGAAACCATCAAATGGGAGCTGTGGAAAATCGTCTGGGGCGTTTGGGATTACATTAAAAACTCCGGCGAGTTCCCGGATGCCGATAACCTGACCATTGAGTGGGTAGGATTAATTCCCGGCAAACGCGAGAGTCGTCGCTTCCTTGGCGACACCCGGCTCTGCCAGCAGGACATCATCGAACAGCGCGATCACTACGACGCCGTCGCCTACGGCGGCTGGTCGATTGACCTGCATCCGGCCGATGGCGTCTACAGCGAACACGATGGCTGTCGCCAGTTTCACAGCAAAGGCACCTATACCATCCCGTTCCGTGCGCTTTACAGCCAGTCGCTGGATAATCTGCTGCTCACAGGTCGTTTGATTTCAGCCACTCATGTGGCCTTTGGCAGTGCGCGCGTGATGTGCACCTGCGGCGTACTGGGTGAAGTGGTGGGACGTGCGGCGGCGATCTGTCAGCAGCAGCAACTCACGCCAGCACAGTTAGCCCAGCCTGCTCACGCAACGCAGCTGCAGCAACGCCTGCTGCGCGAAGGGGCATACATCCCACGCCAGCAGCTTGCGAACCCGGTCAGCGATGCGCAGATCGAGGTCAGCAGCACCCTGCAACTCAGCGCCCTGCCCGCCGATGGCGGTTGGCAGTCGTTGCAATCGCGCTGTGCGTTGCTGCTGCCACTGAAAGCCGGTGAGCGCTTACCGGCAATATCCGTGCAGCTTCGTGCCAAACAGACGCAGAAACTGCAGGTTTCGCTGCTCAGCAGTGACAATCCGGCCAACACCTGCGGCGATCAGCATATCGCCAGCCAGACAATCACGGTTAACGACCAGGGCAGCTACCGCCTGAGTTTTGATTACCGGGCGGATGTCGATCGCTATTTGTTTATCGCCTTCGAAGAGCAGCCAGCGATTGAAGTAGCCCTCACCCGCCAGCGTTTGCCTGGCGTGATGATGGTGTTCAACAGCCTCAATCCGCGCGTCGCCAAACGCACAAGGCAGATTAACGATGGCGATTACGGCGTGGATGAGTTTGATTTCTGGCTGCCGCGCCGTGCGCCACATCAGGTGCTGCTGGCGTTCGCGCTGGAGACGCCGCTAAAACTCTGGCATCGCGATTATTTACTCAACGGCAAATTGCGTCCGGAACAGCACACCAACTGTTGGGTGCCAGCACTGGATGATGCTCAGCCGACGGTCACCTGGCGATGGGAACTACAGCAACACGCACGCCAAATCACCCTGCTGTTTGATAACGACTTCGACCATGCGATGGAGACGGTGCAGATGGGTCATGCACAGGCAGTGACGCCGCACTGCACCACACATTACCGGTTATGGCTGGATGAGATGTTACTGGTGGAAGTGAAGGACAATCATCACTCGCTATGCCATCACGTCGTGCCGCAGGATGTCAGTTTCCGGCAGATACGCTTAGAGCTGATCGCCAGTGCGGGCGCGCTACCCGCACTGTACGGTTTACATCTGCATCAGAACGCGGCAATGCCCTGACGCGCTAACTGGATGGCGATAAACCACATCACGCCGCCCACCAGCAGATTGATGATGCGCTGAGCACGCACGGTGCGCAGTCGTGGCGACAGCCACGCTGCCAACAATGCCAAACCAAAAAACCAGATAATCGATGCGCTCACCGTGCCCAACGCGAACCACTGGCGTGCGGCGGTAGAAGGCAGCTGACTGCCCAGGCTACCGAGCACCACGAAAGTATCGAGGTAGACATGCGGATTGAGCCACGTCACCGCCACGATGGTAGCAATAATGCGCCAGCGGCCTTGCTTCATCACTGCATCATCGGCCAGCGTCACATCGCCCTGCCACGCGCTGCGCAGTGCGCCCCAGCCATACCACAGCAGAAACGCCACGCCGGCCCAGGTAATTAGCATCAGCATAATGGGGGATTGATTTAGCAGCGCACTGCCGCCGAAGATGCCGCCGCAAATCAGCACGATATCGCTCAGGGTGCACAATCCTGCAGTCATCAAATGGTAGTGGCGTTTAATGCCCTGGTTCATCACGAATGCGTTTTGCGGGCCCAATGGCAGAATGAGTGCAGCCCCAAGAGCAAGCCCTTGTAAATAAACAGATAACACGTTGATAGTCCTGAATAACGAGGTAATGCGATGCAGTATAGTGACGCGAGGATATTAGTGGAAATTGAAAGATTTAATCAGGCATTAGAGAAAATAATAAGGTCGCCATAAATGACGACCTTTAAACGATGTTGTGCAGTTTACCGTTCAAAACACAAGGCTACTGAGTGATTACTCGGCTTGTGCAGCTTGCTGCTCACTTTTAACCTGGTGCAGATGCACATCCATCTGCGGATACGGAATGCCAATACCCTTCGCGTCCAGTGCACGTTTGAAGTTCTTCAGCAGATCCCAGTACACGTTTTGCAGGTCACCGCTTTTGCTCCAGCAGCGCACCACAAAGTTCAGTGAAGAGGCGGCCAGTTCGTTCAGTCCGATCTGAATCCCCATCTCTTTCAGCACACGCTCATCGGCTTCGACGACTTCACGTAATAGCTCGATCACCTTATCAACGTCCGCATCATAGGCCACGCCGATAATAAACTCGTTACGACGAATCGGCTCACGCGAGAAGTTAACGATGTTGGCGGCGATGATTTTACCGTTCGGGATCACCACGATTTTGCCATCCACGGTTTTCAGCGTGGTAGAGAAAATCTGCACGTTTTGCACTGTACCCATCACGCCCAAATCAACGAACTCACCGGTTTTGAACGGACGGAAGGTCACCAGCAGCACGCCCGCTGCAAGGTTGGACAGAGAACCTTGCAGTGCCAGACCCACGGCCAAGCCCGCGGCACCCAGTACGGCGATCACCGAGGCGGTTTGCACGCCCACGCGACCCAGCGCCGCAATTAAGGTGAAAGCGATAATGCCGTAGCGCACCAGGGCAGAGAGGAAGTCTGCAACGGTAGCGTCGATATGACGCGCCTGCAGCACGCGATTAATCGTATTTGAAACGATACGCGCAATGAACATACCAATAATGATGGTGATGATCGCCGCAACGATATTCACCGCATAGCTCAGAATCAGTGCCTGATTACGTACCAGCCAGCCGCCGGCACTATTAATGCCATCGACGACATTTAAGTCTTCCATTTGTTAGCCCTGTTGTTGAGTTTCCCGCAGGAAAATGCAAAAACGGCCAGATCAGCTCCGGCACTCCCGTGTACAAGGGTAAACAAAAATGGCATGAAGCGCCAAAGATGGGCTGAATTTACTCATTATTCCGAATCGAATGCATAAAAAAAGGCCCTTTCGGGCCTTTTTTGTACTGTAAGGAAAAATTACAGCACGTCGACAGCGTTCAGTTCTTTGAAAGCCTGCTCTAAACGCACAACCATTGAAGCCTGTGCAGAGCGCAGCCATACGCGTGGGTCGTAATATTTCTTGTTCGGGCTATCCACGCCATTTGGGTTACCCAGCTGGCCTTGCAGATAGTCTTCGTTCTTTTTGTAGTACTGCAGGATGCCGTCCCAGGTCGCCCATTGGGTATCGGTATCGATGTTCATCTTGATTACGCCGTAACCAATTGACTCTTCGATTTCTGCAGCAGAAGAACCTGAACCACCGTGGAATACGAAATCCAGCGCGTTGTGCGGCAGATTGTGTTTCTTGGTCACGTATTCCTGAGAATCACGCAGGATGGTTGGAGTCAGTTTCACGTTGCCTGGCTTGTACACGCCGTGCACGTTACCGAATGAAGCGGCGATGGTGAAACGCGGGCTGATTTTGCTCAGCTCGGTGTAAGCGTAATCAACGTCTTCTGGCTGGGTGTACAGGGCAGAAGCGTCCATGTGGCTGTTGTCCACGCCGTCTTCTTCGCCACCGGTGCAACCCAGTTCGATTTCCAGAGTCATGTCGATTTTCGCCATGCGCGCCAGATATTTAGAAGAAATCTCGATGTTCTCTTCCAGTGATTCTTCTGACAGGTCAATCATGTGAGAAGAGAACAGTGGCTTACCGGTTTTCTTGAAGTGCTCTTCACCGGCATCCAGCAGACCGTCGATCCATGGCAGCAGTTTCTTAGCACAGTGGTCGGTGTGCAGAATGACTGGCACGCCGTACTGTTCAGCCATCAGATGCACATGGTGCGCACCGGCGATAGCGCCGAAGATTGCTGCGCCCTGTGGCTTGTCGGTTTTGAAACCTTTACCGGCGATGAAGGCAGCACCACCATTGGAGAACTGAACGATGACCGGCGCTTTAACTTTGGCCGCAGCTTCCAGTACCGCGTTGATGGAGTCCGTGCCGACGCAGTTAACTGCAGGCAGAGCGAATTTGTTTTCTTTCGCTACTTGGAAAACTTTCTGAACGTCATCACCAGTGACAACGCCGGGTTTTACGAAATCAAAAATTTTAGACATGGTTGTGTCCTGTTTCGTTACCGTTCATCCCACAAAGGGACGTCGATTTTTTGCCCAGGATGGGCAAGCCTTCAGACGGCGCCGAAGCGCCGCCCCCAAAAATTACTGCTTAGCGCGCTCTTCCAGCATCGCTACCGCTGGCAGTTTTTTGCCTTCCACGAACTCGAGGAATGCGCCACCGCCGGTAGAGATGTAGGAGATCTTGTCTTCGATACCGAACAGATCAATCGCTGCCAGGGTATCGCCGCCGCCCGCTACAGAGAACGCGTCGCTGTCTGCAATCGCGTTCGCCACGATTTCGGTGCCTTTGCGGAAGTTCGGGAATTCGAACACGCCAACCGGACCGTTCCACAGGATGGTTTTTGCCTCTTTCAGCAGTTTTGCCATCGCCTGTGCGGTTTCGTCACCGAAGTCCATAATCTCTTCGTTATCCGCCACTTCGGAAACCTTTTTCACGGTTGCCGGGGCAGTTTCAGAGAATTCCGTTCCGACGCGTGAGTCGGTTGGAACCGGAATACCGTGCTCGTCACGCAGCTTTTTCGCCGCTTCAACGAAGTCTGGTTCGTACAGTGATTTACCGACGTTGTTGTCGATAGCCACGAAGGTGTTAGCGATACCGCCACCAACGATCACGGTGTCAGCGATTTTCACCAGAGACTGCAGCACGTCGAATTTGGTCGATACTTTAGAACCACCAACAACCGCCACCAGCGGACGCTGTGGGTTGCTCATGACTTTACCCAGCGCTTCCAGCTCAGCAGAGAGCAGCGGGCCAGCACAAGCGATAGGGGCGAACTTGCCCACACCGTGGGTTGAAGCCTGCGCACGGTGCGCAGTACCGAAGGCATCCATCACGAACACGTCGCACAGGGCGGCATATTTCTTCGACAGCGTCTCTTCGTCTTTCTTCTCGCCTTTGTTAAAGCGCACGTTTTCCAGCACCACCAGTTCACCCGCGCCGACTTCAACGCCGTCGAGGTAGTCTTTCGCCAGGGTCACGTTAGTGCCGTTCAGTTTGTCTTTCAGGTAGTTAACAACCGGCAGGAGCGAGAACTCTTCGTTGTATTCACCTTCGGTCGGACGACCCAGGTGAGAGGTAACCATCACTTTCGCGCCCTGTTTCAACGCCGCTTCGATGGTAGGCAGAGAAGCACGGATACGTGCATCTGACGTCACTTTCCCTTCTTTCACTGGCACGTTGAGATCGGCACGGATCAGAACGCGTTTACCAGCAAGATCCAGATCGGTCATCTTAATTACAGACATGGTGAACCCTCTCGTTGATTCTCATAAGTTTTGCCAGACGCAGTCCGCGTCTTACCTGAAACCGCTTGCGGCCATTGCTAACGTGGTGTCGATCATGCGGTTAGCAAAGCCCCATTCGTTGTCACACCAAACCAAGGTCTTGATCAGGTGATGACCACTGACCCGCGTTTGCGTGCCATCGACTATGGCACTGTGCGGATCATGGTTAAAATCTACTGAGACTAACGGTAATTCCGTATAGTCAACTATACCACGAAACGCCCCTTCTGACGCATTTTGCAGCAACGCATTGACCTCACACGCCTTCACGGCTTCGCGTACCGAAACGCTCAAATCAATGGCTGTCACGTTGATCGTGGGCACGCGCACAGCGATGGCTTCAAAGCGATCGTTAAATTTCGGAAAAATACGGGTAATGCCAGCAGCAAGACGCGTATCCACCGGAATGATCGATTGGCTGGCGGCACGGGTACGACGCAGATCGCTGTGATAGGCGTCAATCACCTGCTGGTCGTGCATCGCCGAGTGAATCGTGGTCACGGTGCCCGATTCAATACCGAAGGCGTCATCCAGCAACTTGATCACCGGAATAATACAGTTGGTGGTGCAAGATGCGTTGGAGACAATGCGGTCAGTTTGTTTAAGAGCCTGTTCGTTTACGCCGAACACGACGGTGGCATCTAAATCGTTACCGCCCGGATGCGAGAACAACACCTTCTTCGCGCCTGCTTGCAGATGCGCTTCGCCATCTGCGCGGCTGCCGTACACGCCGGTGCAATCCAATACGATATCGACGTTCAGTTCCTGCCATGGCAGTGCATCGATATCGGCCAGGTGCAGAATGCGGATGGTGTCGTCGCCCACGAACAGTTGATCGCGCTCCTGGCGCACATCCCAGGCAAAGCGGCCATGGCTGGTGTCATACTTCAGCAAATGCGCCATGCCGGTGGCTTCAGCCAGTTCGTTGATCGCCACCACGGTAATTTCAGCGCGGCGGCCGGTTTCATACAACGCACGCAGCACATTGCGTCCGATACGACCAAAACCATTAATTGCTATGCGAACGGTCATCTCACTTCCTGCAACAACAGCCAAAAAAACGTGCCAAATACCTTGAGCGTTTCGCTGCGTTTTGTACAGGGAATTATTGCCCGCTTAACGTTGCAAAATGATGCCGCTCAATTGCAACTGAAACGGTTCAGCTAGAATAAAGCATGCGCGGAATAACAGGAATGATTGCGATCAATTGCGCTGCTGATTATTGGATCTACGTCACATATTTCGCATGTAAAAATTATTACTGCAGGAATAATTGAAGCGTTTCAGGTTAAAAACGGAAGCAGAAATGAAAAAAGGTGCGCATAAAGCGCACCTTAGTTGGCGATCATCTAACCTGTCGGGTCGCCCTTACGGCGACCGCTGATTACAGAATAGATTTCGCGGTGTTCACCACGTTATCAACGGTGAAGCCGAACTCTTTGAACAGCAGCTCTGCCGGAGCAGACTCACCGAAGGTGGTCATGCCGACGATAGCGCCATTCAGACCGGTGTATTTGAACCAGTAATCGGCGATACCCGCTTCGATTGCCACACGTGCAGCAACGGCTTTCGGCAGTACAGACTCACGGTAAGCCGCGTCCTGCTTGTCGAAGGCATCGGTTGAAGGCATAGAGACAACGCGCACTTTGCGGCCTTCGCTGGTCAGCTTGTCATAAGCGGCAACGGCCAGTTCCACTTCTGAACCGGTAGCGATCAGAATCAGCTCTGGCGTACCTTCGCTGTCTTTCAGCACATAACCACCGCGTGCCACGTTTGCCAGCTGCTCAGCGGTACGATCCTGCTGCGCCAGGTTCTGACGAGAGAAGATCAGGGCTGATGGGCCGTCTACGCGCTCGATAGCGTATTTCCAGGCAACCGCAGACTCAACCTGGTCACATGGACGCCACAGGCTCATGTTTGGTGTTACGCGCAGGCTGGCCATCTGCTCAACCGGCTGGTGCGTTGGACCATCTTCACCCAGACCGATTGAGTCATGGGTATAAACCATAATCTGACGAATCTTCATCAGTGCAGCCATACGTGCCGCGTTACGCGCGTATTCTACGAACATCAGGAAGGTTGCGGTGTACGGCAGGAAACCACCGTGCAGCGCGATACCGTTGGCGATCGCGGTCATACCGAATTCGCGCACACCGTAATGGATGTAGTTACCGGCTGCATCTTCGTTGATTGGCTTAGAACCAGACCACATAGTCAGGTTGCTTGGCGCCAGGTCAGCCGATCCACCCATGTATTCCGGCAGGATCTTACCGAAGGCTTCAATCGCGTTCTGGGAAGCTTTACGGCTGGCGATTTTAGCTGGGTTAGCCTGCAGCTGTTCAATGAACTTCTGCGACTCAGTTTCCCAGTTAGCTGGCAGCTCGTTGTTGGTACGACGCGTGAACTCAGCAGCCAGTTCAGGATGAGCAGCAGCATAAGCAGCAAACTTCTGATCCCATGCGGACTCTTTCGCCTGACCAGCTTCTTTCGCATCCCACTGCGCGTAGATGTCTGAAGGAATTTCAAACGGCGCGTGGTTCCAGCCCAGTTGCTTACGGGTCAGTGCGATTTCGTCGTCGCCCAGCGGTGCGCCGTGTGAGTCGTGGGTACCGGCTTTGTTCGGAGAACCGAAACCGATGATGGTTTTGCACATCAGCAGTGAAGGTTTGTCTGAAACCGCTTTGGCTTCTTCTACTGCTTTCTTGATGGCGTCAGCATCGTGACCGTCTACGCCACGCACTACGTGCCAGCCGTAAGCTTCGAAGCGAGCGGCGGTATCGTCAGTGAACCAGCCATCAACGTGACCATCGATTGAGATGCCGTTGTCATCATAGAAGGCAACCAGCTTACCCAGTTTCAGGGTACCGGCGATGGAGCATACTTCGTGTGAGATGCCTTCCATCATGCAGCCGTCGCCCATGAACACGTAAGTGTTGTGGTCTACGATGTCATGGCCTGGACGGTTGAACTGTGCGGCTAAAGTGCGCTCAGCGATGGCAAAGCCCACTGCGTTAGCGATACCCTGGCCCAGTGGACCGGTGGTGGTTTCAACGCCAGCGGTGTAGCCGTATTCTGGGTGGCCTGGAGTTTTAGAGTGCAGCTGACGGAAGTTCTGCAGCTCGCTCATCGGCAGGTCATAACCGGTGAGGTGCAGCAGGCTATAAATCAGCATGGAGCCATGACCGTTAGACAGCACGAAGCGGTCACGATCTGCCCACAGCGGGTTAGTCGGATTGTGGTTCAGGAAGTCACGCCACAGCACTTCGGCGATGTCCGCCATGCCCATAGGGGCACCAGGATGTCCCGATTTGGCTTTTTGTACTGCATCCATACTTAACGCGCGAATGGCGTTGGCAAGCTCTTTACGAGAGGGCATCTTCTACTCCAGGTCGGATTAATGCTCCGCCGCGCTTAACGTATTGTAATTAATCAGTTATCAGGCGAAGCGAGAAAAAAGTCGCACATCAATGTACATGAAAATCGGGGCAAAAGTACATGCGTCGACGTGCTAAATAGCGGGTAAACGGTTGCAATTCGGGGCTTGTCTGCTAGCCAGTGAACAAGATGCGCGCTATAACCAAAGCGTTTGAACACCGATCTCAATTTCAGGTGTTTGTTTTCTCTACCTTGTTACGCAAAGGACCTCTCAATGAAAATCCGCGCCACAATTATTGCTGTGGGAATCGCTTCGCTGCTGAGCGGCTGCGAAGGAATGGACAACAACGCGCTGCTGCAATCCGGCGCGCAGGCCTATCAGGCTTATACGTTGAATGATTCACAAGTGAAGCAGCTAAGCGATCAGTCTTGTGCCCAGATGGACAAAGACAACCAGCTCGCGCCTGCCAACAGTGAATATCAGCAGCGCCTGAACAAAATCGCCGCAGCGCTGGGCGATAACATCAATGGCGTGCCGGCCAACTACAAAGTCTATCTGACCAAAGATGTGAACGCGTGGGCGATGGCCAACGGCTGCATCCGCGTCTACAGCGGCTTGATGGATATGATGACGGATAACGAAGTGGAAGGTGTGCTCGGCCACGAGATGGGCCACGTTGCGCTCGGCCATACGCGCAAAGCGATGCAGGTTGCCTACGCCACCACGGCGGCACGCACTGCTGCGGCCTCGGTTGGCGGCGTGATTGGTCAGCTTTCGCAGTCACAGCTGGGCGATCTGAGTGAGAAGCTGGTCAATGCGCAGTTCTCGCAAACACAGGAATCGCAGGCGGATGATTACTCTTATGACCTGCTGAAAAAGCGCGGTGTTAATCCACTTGGCTTAGCCACCAGTTTCGAGAAACTGGCGAAAATGCAGCAAGGCCAAACGAGTTCGATGTTCGATTCGCACCCGGATTCCGCAGCACGTGCACAGCACATCCGCGATCGTATTGCGGCAGATGGCAAATAATCGGCCATAAAAAGGAGCGCCTTGTGCGCTCCTGTTCTCAGCTTCAACAGCTAGCGCTTAAACAGATCATCCACCATCGAACCTAAATCCATTTGGTTGTTGTGCAAACTCTGCTCATCCAGCTGACCTTGCGGCGACATCTTATCGATCAGTTGCGGTAACAGCGCCGCCAGCGTGCCAGATGCACCATTCACATCGGTGCCCAGCTTATCGGCCAGCGACTGCAACTCCTCCTGACCGAAAGCATTCTGAATCTCGCCGCCACCGACCTGTTGATTGCCGCCAGTGCCGATCCACGAACCCAGCACCTCGCCAAGCCCGCCTTGTTGAAACTTCTGCAGCAGCACTTCGATACCGCCCTGCTCCTGCACCCAATTCCAGATCGCCTGCAACTGACCCAACTGATTGCCCTGCCCGTTGCCGTTCCCCAGCGAACCGACTAATTCATCCAGAAAGCCCATATTGACCTCCGAAGATTGTGTAACCGTGATTAACGAAGCGATTAATGACGTACGCATCAAAGTATAGCCACGCGCAGCCGATAACGAATTGTCACCGTTAAGTTGTTGAGCCGTTGATGCGAGAAGCGTGACAATGGTCTGAACTCGCCAGACGAGGCCATGTCATAGTGAGTATGGTCTACACTGACCGTTTGTTTTTAGGCGATATCAGAGAGAGTCACCGGAGCACCACATACTATGTTGACCATTCTGATTATTCTCGCCATCGTTATCGCGATTGTGCTGATTGGCGCGTATCTGGTGATACGTTCCGCAGCCAAAGATGTGAATGACGATTACTAGGAACCGGGGACGTCGAGGGCAATGGATCGCCCCATCAGCTATCACCCTTTCTTAATCACTCTGCGCCGCTCAAAACAAATCCCAACCCACTTCACAGATTGACATCATTGCTATCAATGCGCGTTGAGAAAGGACGATAAACATCAGTAGACGAATTCGCGTGGAGAATGAGAAAGCAGAAACGTGATGAGAAAGCTCAGAAGCGATGAATGTCCCTGGAAGGATGATTCTGAATTAGCGGGCGAAGCAAGATTTCTGTCATAAATAAAATGTAGCGTGGTTCAAAGACTCTGACTGGAGCCACTTATGTTGACAATTATCATCATTAGCGCAGTGACGTTATTAGCGGTTGCCGGATTCGCCGTAGTGCGTTCAGCCAGCAACGATATCAACAACAACTATTAAGTTGAGGACAAGGCCATCGCCCTGCCCTCATCTGGATTAACCTTTATTTGCAGCCTGCACGTGCAGCATATCCAGCGCCAGCGTAGCAGCCGCCAGTGAAGTCAAATCAGCGTGGTCATAACCCGGCGCCACTTCCACCAGATCCATCCCGACGATATTCATACCCTGCAAGCCACGAATCAGCTTGGTAGCTTTATCGCTGGTCAGTCCGCCGATCACTGGCGTGCCGGTGCCCGGTGCATGTGCCGGATCCAGACAGTCAATATCAAAGGTCAGATACACCGGCAGATCACCCACGGTGCGTTTCACTTCCGCCAGAATGTCATCGACGCTGCGATCGTTAACCTGCGCTGCATCCAGCACGTTAAAGCCAAGGCTCTTATCAAACTCGGTACGGATACCAATCTGCACTGAATGATTCGGATCGATCAGACCTTCTTTCGGCGCGGTGAAGAACATGGTGCCGTGGTCAAAGGTTGGACCGTTGGAGTAGGTGTCTGTGTGTGCATCAAAGTGCACCAATGCCATCTTACCGAAGTGCTTAGCGTGGGCACGCAGCAGTGGCAGCGTGACATAGTGATCGCCCCCGAAGGTCAGCATACGCTTACCGTTTGCCAACAGCTTCTCAGCGTGCGCCTGCAGTTTGTCAGAGAGATCCTGTGAATCACCGAATGCGTAAACGAGGTCACCGCAATCCACCACATTCAGGCGCTGACGCAGGTCGAAATCCCACGGCCAGCGGCAACCTTCCCATGCGAGGTTAGTAGAGATCTGGCGAATCGCGCCCGGCCCTAAACGGCTGCCCGGACGGCCTGAAGTTGCGGCATCGAAAGGTACACCAGTGATCACCCACTCAGCATCGCTGTCGTAAGGCTGAAAGTTCACCGGGAAGCGCATGAAACCGAAGGCGTTAGAAACCAGGGAGTTATCGTACTGATTGCCCAGGGTGTTATACATAACTTGTCCTCTTTAGATCCGTGAGTCGTTTAGCCACTAAGGTATAGATGAAAAAAATCCCCTCCGCGTCGTTATGCCCGACGAGGAAGGGATTTGTTGTGCATGATTATCGCGAAGAATCAGGCGACCTGCAATCGTCACTTTTCAAATGTAACAACTACTACTTTTTGTAAAATTCAGTGGATTGTCTCGTGAATGAATTGATTAGCAGTGTTGATTTCATGATGCAGAGTAAGGTCAAGAACAGAAACGTACTTAAGCATTAAAGTCATTATATTCAGTCAGTTGAGTTAAATCAGGTGCAATGATTAGTTCAATAGGCCTTACAGATAATTTGCAAAATATTAATAGACGAAAACGTTTAGGATTATTTCGACATGATCTGTAACTTACGTCATCAAAATTAGGGAAAATTCTTACAGACAAGCAGGGACCAGCTGTTCAAGTGGATGGATCCATATCAACGACAAACCATCTAATTGTTCAAAATGGCATCACGCCTTTCGCGTATTCATCAGCTCTAATCTTTTGAATTTGCGTAAAATCTGCTGACTAATTCAGCTCCCCCGTCTGAAAAACTATAAACCTCCCCCCTACACCGCCTGTATTGCGTCCAGTGCATTGGTAGCTGTTAAGCCAGGGGCGGTAGCGTGTAAAAATCCCACCCAATTCTTATGAGTTAAACAAATGGCCAGAAGTGGATTTGAAGTCCAGCAAGCTGCCGTAAAGGCCTTGTTTTTGCGTGAAATACGCACCCGATTTGGTAAATTTCGCTTAGGCTACTTTTGGGCGATTCTTGAGCCGTCTGCACATTTGCTGGTGCTGCTGGGCATATTTGGTTTTGTTATGCACCGCACCATGCCGGATATATCATTCCCGGTATTCCTGCTGAATGGCATTATTCCGTACTTTATTTTCAGTAATATTACAAACCGTTCAGTCGGAGCGATTGAAGCTAACCAAGGGCTGTTTAATTACCGTCCGGTAAAGCCGATCGACACCATTATGGCCCGCGCACTGCTAGAAACGCTGATCTATGCCGCCGTTTATATTCTGCTGATGGTGGTTGTGTGGATGGCTGGCGAATACTTTGAAATTACCAACCTTCTGCAATTAGTTGCGACATGGGGATTGCTGATTCTATTTTCATGCGGAATTGGGTTAATCTTTATGGTAGTGGGAAGAACCTTTGCCGAAACCCAGAAGTTTTTGCCGATATTGCTAAAACCGCTTTATTTTATTTCCTGCATTATGTTCCCTTTGCACTCCATTCCAACAGATTACTGGCCTTATTTGTTATGGAACCCTTTGGTTCATGCAGTTGAACTCAGCCGTGAAGCGGTAATGCCAGGTTATGTGAGTGAGGGTGTAAGTCTCAGTTATCTAGCGATTTGTACCTTAGTCACGGTATTTGCTGGCCTTGCATTATATCGCAATCGTGAAGAGGCAATGCTTACCTCATGATTAAAATAGAAAATTTAACGAAATCATACCGCACGCCTCAAGGTCGCCATTATGTTTTTAAAGACCTAAACATCGAAATTCCAAGCGGAAAGAGTGTAGCGCTTATAGGTCGTAATGGTGCGGGTAAATCAACTTTACTTCGGATGATTGGCGGCATCGACCGTCCTGATAGCGGCTCCATCACCACCGATAAAACTATCTCATGGCCGGTAGGCCTTTCTGGTGGCTTTCAGGGTAGTTTGACAGGGCGGGAAAATGTAAAGTTTGTCGCCCGGTTATATGCCAAGCAGGAAGAACTAAAAGAAAAAGTAGCATTTGTTGAAGAGTTTGCCGAACTTGGAAAATATTTTGATATGCCAATAAAAACTTACTCTTCAGGAATGAAGTCTCGCTTAGGCTTTGGTCTGAGCATGGCATTTGAGTTTGATTATTATTTAGTTGATGAAGTAACTTCAGTAGGCGATTCTAGTTTTAAACAAAAATGCGCTAAATATTTCAAAGGTCTTAATAAAAAATCCAACTTCCTAATGGTTTCACACAGTCTGAACTCACTTAAGGAATTTTGTGATTGTGCCATTTATATCGAAAAAGATAATGAAGTAAATTACTTTGAGGATATAGAGAAAGCTTTAGAAAAGCATAAAACTGAACAAACCGCCTGAATGAATGAGATAATTTATGCCCATGTTAAAAAAAATAAAAAAACTCATAAAAACACCATCTTTATTTTTTAAAGATTATCTCAATAAAAAACACCCCATACATCTTAATGAAATAAAGTGCCCTCAAGAAGAGGAGCAAATAATAATAAGTTATGATGAAAAACTAGAAAGAACATTCAAAAATAATGCACCAATTGATATTGTTTTCACCTGGGTTAACAGCGATGATTTAATCTGGTCTGATAAATATAATCACTTTAAGAAAAGTGGAAATAAAGAATTAGGAAGATATGCTACTGATTCAGCTAGGTTTGAAAATCATGATGAATTATATTATTCACTTCAGAGTGTTCACAAATTTTTACCTTGGGTGAGAAATATATTCATAGTTACTGATAATCAGATACCAGCATGGCTGGAAAAGTTTAAATCCAAAAAAATCATAATAATTGATCATACCGAAATCATTCCGGGAAAATTCCTGCCTACATTCAACTCTCATGTTATCGAGGCTTTCTTACATAATATACCTGAAATTTCCGAGAGTTTTATCTACTTCAATGATGACGTTTTTGTAGCAAGACCATTAGAAGCAAGTCATTTTTTCAAGAATAATGGACACGCCTCACTTTTTGTGTCCTCCAAAAACCTCAGTCAAATGGTCGAAAGAGGAACATTGACTCCCACACTTTCAGCATCATTGCTTTCATCCGCGCTCATAGAAGAGACATTTAATCACAGACCAGACAATCCATTGGTTCATACTTATGTTCCATTACGTAAAAGTGATTACTTAGATGTCTGGGAATTGTATAAAGATGAAATTGAATCTTTTCTTATGAATAAATTCAGAACAGATAGTGACTTAAACCTCGCAACATTTCTAGTGCCATGGTTTAGCTATTACAAGGGTAATTCAATTCTCCAAAGAGATATTTGTTATTATTTCAACATTAGATCAAAATCAGCGAATAGTTTCTACAAAGCATTAAGAAAAGCAAAAATTGACAATCATCGCCCTCATTCATTCTGTGCAAATGACTTTAATTCTCTCAATGCTCCGTTTGAAAGCTATCAAGATACTCTTAAAAAAGAATTAGATAATTACTACGAGACTGAAAATAAATGAACATAAAAAAAATGCGAAAACTCATTAGAGATCCAAAACTATTCATTTCAGACATGATGTTAAAAAGAAACAAGAGTATTGACAAGCTAAAGCCAAAAAAAAATCATGGTGCATATCAATACACAGTAGTTTCTGCTGTATACAATGTAAGCAATTACCTTGATAATTATTTTGAAAGCATCACCACTCAAAGATTAGATTTTGAAAATAACATTTTTTTGATTATGGTAGATGATGGTTCCGTTGATAACTCTGCAGAAATAATAAATAAATGGCAAAAAAAATTCCCTAGAAATATAAAGTATATTCTCAAAGAAAATGGTGGGCAGGCTTCAGCACGCAATGTAGGGTTGGATTATGTTAAAACAGAATGGGTAACCTTTATTGACCCTGACGATTTTATAGACATAAATTACTTTTTATCAGTTGACAAGTTTATTAGTAAAAATAATCATGGGAATTTAGATTTGGTTTCCTGCAACTTCATTTTCTACTTTGAAGACAAAGATCAAATTAAAGACACTCATCCACTTAAATATAGATTTTCAGGTGGTGATAAGATCATCCCCGTAAATAGCCTAGGGAAAGAAATTCAACTATCGGTAAACTCAGCAATATTCAAACATGAAAAAATAGAATCTAACAATATAAGGTTTAATGAAAATATAAAACCAAATTTTGAAGATGCACACTTTGCTTCATCTTACCTATTGCATATTCAAAAAAGTAACATAGCATTTTTAAAGTCAGCAAAATATTTATATAGAAAAAGAAGTGATGGAAGTTCAACTTTAGATAAGTCATGGGAAAAACCAGGATTATATGATCAAGTATTAGAATTAGGTTGCCTTGATCTCCTTAAAAAATACGCAAATGAAAAAGGAAGTGTGCCTGAGAACATTCAAATAACAGTTGTATATCATCTTATTTGGTATTTTAAGAAGTTGATAAATAATCAGCAAAAATTAAATTTCCTAAGCTTACAAAAGCAAGAACGCTTTCTTTCTCTCTTAGATGAGATTTTTTTATACATTGATGAATCTGTGATTATGAGATTCAATCTTGCAGGTGCATGGTTCTATCATAAAGTAGGAATGTTAGGTGCATTTAAAGACATAGATCCAAATATGCAAATTGTATATGTTGAAGGCTATGATCGTATAAAAAAAATGGTCCAACTAAGGTACTTTACGTATAAGGAAGTATTTGAAGCCATCGAAATTGGTGGAAAGGAAGTTTACCCTAGCTACGAAAAAATAATAAACCACTCTTTATTATCTCGTAGTTTCGCTCAAGAGAAGCGAATTTGGGTGAAAATTGGCTGGCATGAGAAAATAATAATAAACATTTCAGATGTTAAAACAACAATATCTCTTGCAGGAAAACAGTATAGCAATGGAATAACTGGTGAACAAATTGTACGCCACTTTGATAATTTAATACCTGATTATGTATCCAAAGCAAAAAAAACTGATGCTTGGATTTTGATGGATCGAGATTATCAAGCCGATGATAATGCTGAACACCTATATCGTTATATTAGTAAACACCATCCTAACCAAGAAATTTATTTTGCACTTAATGAAACTTCACATGACTGGGAGCGTTTAAAAAAAGAGGGATTTAACCTTTTAAACTTTGGGGGTGAAGAACATCTATCAAAATTAAAAAGTTGTAGTAAAGTCATAAGTTCACATGTAGATTATTGTGTTGTAAACTTATTGGGGCCGCGAATGCTATCAGGCAGACACTTCATATTTCTTCAGCATGGAGTGACAAAAGATGATCTTTCAGGCTGGTTGAATCAGAAAGAGAACATTGACTGTTTTATTACTGCATCAAGTGATGAATATAAATCAATCGTTTCTAATGATAGCAATTATAAGTATTCTAGTAAGGAAGTGAAAATTACGGGTTTCCCACGGCATGATTCTTTATTAAATAGTTCAGGGCACAATAAACAAATTCTAATTATGCCTACTTGGCGTGCTAGTATTGCAGGAGAAGCTAATCGTAACGGGCATGAACGTTCTAAAAATCCTGATTTCATGAGTTCAAGCTTTGCTATACATTGGAATAATTTATTTAACTCTCAGGAGCTAAAGCACTTATCAGAAAAGTACAATTACAAAATCGTCCTTCATCCTCACCCAAACCTTATTAATTACATTGATGAATTCGATATCCCCTCATATATTACATTAAAAAAACCATCAGAAATCAGAATTCAAGAGCTGTTTAGTGAATCATCTCTTTTGATTACGGACTATTCATCTGTAGCTTTTGAATTAGCAATACAGGGAAAACAAACAATTTATTATCAATTTGATGAGGAAGAAGTTTTTTCTGGAGCACATACCTACTCTAAGGGTTACTATGAATATAGGAAACATGGCTTCGGCCCAGTTTGTAATTATTTAGAGGATGTATTTGTTTCTCTTAACAAACTGCTTGAAAATGATGCTATACCATCTGATGAAACTCTTAATTTAATCGAAAACACATTCCCTTACAGGGATGGTAAATCTTGCGAGCGCACCTATAATGCTATTACTGCGTTGGACCAATGTAACGATGATCACATTGATATAAAAGCATTATATAGAAGAGCAATTATCGCATCTAAAAAAGGGTATTGGGCAAGCGCTTGTGATCGGTGGGAAAAGCTATTTTCTATAGATTCATTTATAAATGAAGCAACTAATTCAGATGTTGTAAACTATGCTCAGGCGTTGCTTCAACATGGAAAAGTGTTCCAGTCATTAAAAATGATAAAATCATTAGATATAAATACACCGCACATCGAGCAGGCCACTATAGATGACATTAAAGATAGGTTAAACTTAGCAATTGAGAGCCTAACATTTTTTAATGAAAAATCTAATGCAAAAAAAATAACAAATAATAATAATAATAATAATAATAATACCATTTATCATAACTTTACTTGTGCTTTTAATGGAGGTGACAATTTTATTTTTGCTCCACCTCAAGATACTGAAAAAAATGAGTTTGAAAATCATTTGAAGTTGTGCGAATCTTTTTCAAGAAGAGATTGGGATGAGGTTGAGACCATATTTGAATCAGCTAATGAAAACATAAGTAAAAACATTGAAATTAAAAAAACAACAAAAATAATCACACTTTTTTATCTGCAATATAAAAAAGGGAAAGTAGATTTAATTTCATATTTAAATAATAACTTCAGCAAGCAAGAAAAAGATAGTTTGTGGTGGATTCAGTCTATTTCAATTAACCATAGCTTAAATATTTTTAATAATGTGGTTAATATGATCAGTCCACTCAAAGAGTTTTTTGATTTATTCCCACCTGAACTTACTACGATTTATCTGAATTCATTAAGACATATTAATAACCATGATCTATTTATAGAAGCTTTATCCTGTCTGAATGAAGAATCAAAATCCGCAAATTCAGTTCGCCATGAAATTGCGGAATTTTTCTTTAAAGCCGGGCAATGGGCTGAATCTGCTGAGAATTGGTTGCTACTTTCGAATTCAGAATTTGAGTCACCATACAAATTAGCTTATTCGTACCGAATGCTAGGTATGATAGATGAAAGCTATCATATTTTAGAAGTAAATGACCAAATAGGTAAATTTGACGTAAATTATTGGCTGCTTCGTTCAGAACTTTCACAAATCACTGAAAATTGGGATGATGTCGTATTATGTTGGAACTCAATTATTCGCTTGCACCCAACAACCGCGCCTAAAAATGCCGTAATAAGATTGCAAAATGCACAGCTAATTAGATCTATAAATAGTCTTACTTCAAAAGAAATATAAAACTGTAGAGTTAAACCCAGGCTTCTTAAGTAGGATTCTGACCTACTGAGGAGCCTAACACTTTTTGTAAAACTCCTTTCTCCACCTATACTAAAACTTTAATTTCGTTACCAACTAGCAAGTTATCTCATCATTTACGTACCAGTTTTACTTCAAAAATATTATCGCGTAATATAGAAACGCATTTATTTAATATACGTAGAGACTCATTAACATAACAGTTTTTAATTCTGGAAAAAAATAAACTTGATGGTTTAGATACCTCAGTTAAGTGCATCATTAATTACTTAACTACCTAAAAAATCACACTCTAAGGGGGCACGATGCTAACAGAGTTAAAGTCATATAAAGATGAAAGAAATAACATCATAAACTATGAGGGTAATATCATAAGCAATATGAAAATAACCTTCATAGGATCAAACAATACATTAAATGTACATAAAAACACTAAATTAAAAAACTCAACATTTACCTTTGATTGCGATAATGGCACATGTACTCTTGGAGATAATTCGTTTAACGGTATGGTAAGGGTTGGACAAGACTGTGTTGTAAAAATAGGGGATGGTGTAACATTCACAGGATGGACTTATATATCTACCGCAGAGGGTTCTAAAGTTGAAATTGGTGACGACTGTATGTTCGCATCCAATATTGAAATAAGATCTGATGATGCACACCCATTTTTTGATGTTGATACTGGTAGAAGATTAAATCCTACGCAAGATATAATAATTGGCAATCATGTTTGGATTGCTGCCAAGGCTGTTATCTTAAATGGTGGTAGTATCGGTGACGGAAGTATTTTAGGTTATGGTAGTATATTGAAAAAAAAGATACCTAATAATTGTGTTGCCGTTGGATTGCCAGCCAGAGTTGTTAAAAAAAACATTGCTTGGGAGAGGCCCCACCTTAACCTAGTAAAACCTTATTACAAACCTAATTCATCGTCAATAATAAAGTCCGCATACTGGAATTTGACTGATGAATCAGAATCTACTTTGAGACCAATAAGCATGCCATTTAATAAGCGTTTGTATAACGCTTTTAAAATTCTACTTAAAGGGGACGTCTCATAAAAAATAATTAATAAAAGGTATTTTAAGATCCATATTAAAGAGTATTCCTTGGGTGGGTATAATAAATACCCCATCCTATCAATGGAAATCACGGCCCTTATCAACTGAAGATAACTCTCTATCCATTGTATTTTTGCATGCCTCATTCATGCTTACAGTTGCAACTTCATTAGACTGTTTTTTTAAAACCGTTAGAGCTCTCTAAAGAAATCACATCTCAATAAAAAATATAAAATCGTCTTTTTAATTCAATCCCTTATCATGTCTTTTTTAGTTACAACCGGAAGCCGATTAGATGATGGTTGTTTTTTCCTAAAATCGCCATAATAAACCGCATTCACCTGCGTATTCTCCAGCAGGTAACCACGAAACTTCTTAAACAACTTCATATCCGGCTTAAAATCTGCCGTCCAGAACTGATTAAGATGCCCTTGATAGGTCAATCCCTTCATATCGTACAGCGCGTTCCCCATCACCTTTAATGGTTTATTGTGGATCAACGCTGAAATCCCTGCCGTACTATTAATCGTGATCGCTGCCTTTGCATGAGTTAACAACTCAGGCATTGGCACGTCATGCACATAAATCACCCGGTTCTTTACGCCGTACTCTTTGCTGAGTTTATTGATCAGCGGACCATATAAACGGTGTCCGCGATCCATCGGATGATGCTTAATCACCAAAAACTCGTTACGCGGTGCTTTCTTCGAAAATGAGAAGATTACGTCGTTAATGTAGTCGCGCACATCTTTATACGGGCTATGGTTGCGGATCTGGCTATCGTTATATACCTGCAAGATAGCGAGAAAATAACGCTGATCAAGGCTATTCTGCAAATGCGATAACACATTGCGCTGACGCCAGCCGTACCATTGCTTGCGCCAGTAAGCCCTAATCCAGCACTGTGCCTCATACCACGGTGAGAAAGATTTATGATGCCGATATTCATGGAATTCATGCCGATAGCGCCAACCTACAAGGTAATACCAGGTGGCGTGGCCGATACGTTTCATGGCTGAGGGCTTAAGCTTCTCAACTTGCATTGGCGGCATTTCTGGCAGACGGCGATAGAACTCAGGATCGCGCGGTAAGGAAGAGAACGCATTTACCCCGCCCTCCTCTACCGTAATAAAGTGCGGCCGCAAGTAGCCTTCTTCAAATGCGATAAAACGTATCCCTTTGGCTTGCGCCCAGCGCTTGGCAGCCTGATGCATAGGACGGCAATCGCCAAAGCAAAGAATCGTGTCGAAATCGTATTCTTTATGCGTATCGCGCAGCCATGATGGAAATTCTTTTGGAGTTTTCAGGTAAGGCAAATATTTACGCTGGCGACAGTAAAAACGATCCCCACCGTTAAATATTACATTAACAGCTTCACGCTCAAGTGATTCGAGCCATGTGGCCAGATCATTGAAGAACGGCCCCATCGGCCCCTGTAATAGCAGATACTTTTTCCCAGACAGCAGCATTTTTAAAGCGTTACTGTGCATCATCAACCTTCTTTTTTTTATTTTATGAATCGGTTTTCCTAACCGAATTTAACCTTAAAAAACATCAACATCTTGCGATAATGCCTAACGAGGTAACTCGCTTTCTTTTTATTAACAAACATCTGTCCACGCGGTGCGTGAATCAAAAACTCTGCCGCTTCTTCCGCGCTAATAGCTGCCAAACGCAGCGGATGGATATACGTTGGATAGGCAATCAATGCCTGGTAGATCACATCTGCAAGCCCCAACTTGCGTTTGCGCCTTGCACAGACATGCTCATCATTGGTTAACCCCCATCCGGCATAAAATGGCAGGCCATAGCAATGCACTTGCTTGCCATGCAATAACGCTTCAAAGCCGGAGAGTGAAGTCATGGTATGCAGTTCATCTGCCATCTGGATGCACTGAATAACATCAGCATCCAGCGCCTGATAGTCCGCCAGTTGCGCCACCACTTCCGCTGGGATATCCCCTTTGCGATTGCCTACCAGTACATCAGGGTGCGGCTTATAAACGATGAAGGCACCGGGATTACGCTCACGAACCGTGCGCAGTAATGACAGATTGGTGTTGATGGAAAGCGTACCCGTTTGAATTGAGGCGTCATCTTCAACCTGGCCGGGCACCAGTAGAATTCGCTTACCCTGCGAACCTTGTGGCAGGGCAAAATCCGCCCCTAAGTTGTATTTACTTAGTTTGTTTTCAACCAAACGCTGATGCAGTTTCTCTGCTCGCAACTGTTGTGCCAGCGTCAGTTCGCTATGGTTTAGCATCACTTCGAGATCGCTGGTGCGCGTGGCGTCGTAATAGATGCCGCGCTTATCCAGTACCAAAGAAAGTGGCGGTAACAAGTCAGAACCCAAACCTGAAGAGCGCAGGAAACCATCTTCCATCCGCCATAACGGCAGCTGGCGTAATCTGGCTTTCTCCTGCCAGCGTTGCTCGCCTCGTACTCCCCACACCACACATGCAGTAGCAGCACGGCAATGGCGGGAAAAACTCAGCTTATTGGCGGTGGTATGTAAAAACGGTTTGAGGATGGTGGATTTCCACAGCGTTAATCCTGGTGCCCATAGATGCCCACTGCGTTGCTGCTGATGACGTCGCTGTAGCTGCATCCAGCCCAACACATCAAACAGGGTTGCGGCTGCTCCCGTCAACGGGTCGATATACCGGCTGTAACGCAAATAAGCTGCGGCAAATAGCTCTTCCAAGGTTGAGCTTCCACGGCGCTGGCGAAGTTGCTCCGCCTTTGGATGGCGATCGTCGGTTAACCCCCATCCTGCAAACCAGGGCTGACCAAAGCAGGTAACCGGTTTGCCCGCCATCAAAGCTTCGAAACCATATTGCGAAGTCATCACGTATACGCGTGAGACATGGCGCAGCAACGATTGCGGGCTGACGTTATCCGCCATCAGATGAACGCGATGCGTCGATTGCAGCTGATGGTAGTAACCGGCTTTTTTACCCTCTAACACATCAGGATGGACTTTCACCCAAATGGTCGATGACGGGTTTTCTTTGATAGCCGCATCCAGCATTGCCACAAAATCGTCTGGCCCGGCGTTACCGTATGTCACTGACATATCGCCAAAGGTCTGATCAACCACCAGCACTAAGTTACTGGTCAGGCTCTCCCCGGCGATGAATGCCGGAGCCTGGTTATATTTGGAAAGATCTTCCGTAACGATGGTGTGGATCGCTTCTTTCGCTTCAGCGGCTAATGCCTGATTTTCTTCGCGTTGATGGATCAAACGCTCCAGTGCACTCGGTCGGCTGGCATCGTAATAGATCCCTTCATCATCTAGCACCATGGAAAGTGGTGGCGCACCGCTTACCCCCAAATCTAGCGAGCGGATAAAACCATCTTCGAGACGGAGAATTGATTTACCTGCCGCCTGTGCTAATTCCACCGGCTTGCGTGCGCTTGGGCGATGGCCCCACACAGCGACAGTATTAATCTCAGCGGGTATTGGACGCAGCGGAGAAAGCTTCTGACACGGCTGTGCCAGAAAATTGTCCAGATGCGGAATACGCCAAATACCTGATGAGAAAATACCAATCATGTCTCTTTATCCTTAGATCGACAGAATCACTTTCGCACCCACCGCCAGCTGGTAGAGGATGGTGGAGATACCGCGTGTGACTTCGATGTTCTTCGATTCGTACTTCGGCAGCACCATCAGCTCGTCGCCTGGGTTCAGCGTGTCAACATCTTCACCGTTCTCGGCTGCACCGTTCTGACGAATCACCACAATCTTGGCGTTACCCGATTTCTGCGTCAGACCACCACACTTCTCAATGTAATCTTTCGGGCTCATGCCTTTTTCCCAGCTCACTGCGTTCGGGAACAGCACTTCGCCATGCACCATAACCAGCGAGGTTTTCTGCGGGATGTTAATCACGTCGCCATCTTCCAGCAGAATCGAATCGAGGTTCTTCTCGTTGAGGATCACTTCACCCTTAGGCACCACGTTGCGCGCTTTGTTGACGAAGCGGCTGATCAGCTGAGCTTCCTGCATGCGCAGGCTGGCTTCTTCTTTGGTGGAGGATTGGGCAGAGAGCGAGGCTTCTTCCAGTTTCTGCAGGGACAGATCCAGCATCTCTTTCTGACGCTGCGCCACAGAAGGACGGTAAAGCTGGATAGCACTCATTTCAGACATGCTGTTGGTGCGGATCTTCGCTAACACCGCACGCATGCTCGAACCGTATGGCAGCACCATCGCGTGTTCGCCAGAGTGCGCACCTTCGACGCGAACCTGAATGGTGCCAGCATAGCGATCGGTGCTGACAATCAGCGTATCGCCATCCTGCAACATGCGGCCCGGCGCAGAGCTGATCGGGTAATACTCACTACGTTTCTGCAAGCCCTGCTGGCGGATGATGGTGATGTTAGTCGCGCCTGGCTTGGCACGTGCCCAGCTCAGCGCTTCCGTCACAGGAATGCTGCTGTCACGGAATTCAAAGTCGTAGCTATTGAACACATCGCCCTGCACGCTAAAGGTGTGCTGACGTGGCCCCACCACGATGGTGTCGCCATCGGCAAACTGTGACAGGCCCAGCTTGCCGTTAAGCAGGAAGTCATACAGGTTGATGCTGGAACGCACGCGGTTGCCACGCTTCACCACGATATCCACATAACTACCGCGATCGGGATCGACGCCGCCGGCTTTAATCAGGTAGTTGAGCAGGGAATCAGAGGTCACACCGCCATATAGTCCAGGGCTGCGCACAAAACCGGTCACGTAAACCTTCACCGGCTGCGCCTGCAGCAGCGAGGCGTACACACTGACGTTAGCCTGATAAACCTCTTTGACTTTGCTGGTCACTAACGCATTCAGCTGACTGTTGCTCACGCCCGCGACTTTTACCGGCCCCACATTCGGCAGGAAGATATTGCCTTTCGGATCAACCTGCAGAGCGCCATCAAAAGTGAACGCGCCCCACAAGCGTACCTGAATGCTGTCGCCGGGATTAAGCACATAGCCGGGGTTGAAGCCGACGGTTGCGCCGCTATCGGCGCTGGTGCCGTTAAACAGCTGTGCGCCAAACATGCGGCTCATCATCGCCGGTGCTACCGGGCGCGGGGTGTTATCAAACCCATCGCTGCTCTGCACCTGACTCTGCTGGCCGGTGAGGAACGAAGGCAGCGGTGCCGCACCGGTCAGATTCGGATCGGCATTAATATCGACGGCCGCGCTGGCGGAGGTGGCTTGCCAGACGGCAAGCAGTAACAGTGACTTCAATAATTTCATGACGAACTCAATTAATCCCGGTGATCTTCAATAACGGCTAACAGCAATTTCAGCGTGCCGAACAATAAGCAGCACACCAGCAACCAGCAGGCGATCAAATAAGGGGTATTGGGGAATGTGGATTCCTGCGGCTGCTGCGGTGAACTGATCACCGACAAGACTTTCAGCTTACGTGCCGCTTCCACGCGGGTTTTCTCAATCGAAGTCAGCGCCAGCTTGTACAGCTCGGTATCAAACGCCACCTTCGATTTAATCTCTTCAAAATCCACCGCCATACGGTTCAGCTTGTGGCCCTGCGGCGCGGTGATTTTGCTTTTTTCAGCGTCAATCTGCGCTTGTAAGGAGGAGATCGCGTTTTGCGCACTCACCACCTGCGGCGCGTCATCACGCAGATAGGTCAGCAGGTTACGCAGATCGGCTTCCATCTGGATCTTTTGACCCATCAGGGTATTGACCAGGGTGCTGGCGGCAAGAGCCTGCGCTTCCGGGTCCAGCACGTTGTTGCTGTTCTGGTAAGCGAGCAATTCACTTTTGCTGGCATCCAGTCGAACGCGTGCTTTCTCCATTTCCGCTTCAGCAAACGAGAGCTGATCGCGTGCAATCCGGTGCGACAGTTCGTTGATAAAGCGCTCGGATTCTTTCAACACGGCCTGGTTAAACTTCAGCGCAAATTCTGGGCTGAAGCCTTGCGTCTGGATATCCAGCAGGCCGGTTTTGTCGTCGTAAGCAATGCTGATACGGTCGCGGTAATACTGCAGGAAGCGTTCGGCAGTCTCTTCCTTCGCCAGATGGTTGAGGAAATCCAACCCGCTATGGCTAAAGGCTTCATGGAAGTCGAGTTGCTTATCCAGCACCCGGAGCATGTCCGGTGAATTGATGTACTCCTTGAGGTAGAGCGCATCTTCGGCGGAACTGGGATTAGAGGCACCCAGCAACAAGCCAAAATTAAGACTACTGCTGGTGAGATCGTCCGAACGTTTTATCGCGACTTTGGATTCGCTCATATAGCGCGGCTGGCTGAAGATCACGAGATAGATCAGCAGCAGCGCCATCGGCAGCAGAATGATAATTTTCGCCAGGTGCTTCTGGATTTCCGCCAGTGAAATGGCAGGAAAACGCGAACGCATCGTGGATGCGGCGGACTTCACTTTCATCAACATGTAACAGTCATCAATTATTGTTGGGGTGTCCAAACTACAATTCGGGTTTGGCAATATCTCTCACACCCACTTCTCCATGGTCAGCCGAAAATTTGTACAAGGCTGGTTATTTTTATTCAGTCAACGGGTAATCAAAAGCGCAGGGACTCAGAGGATCTGCACCCTATTTGCGGATTCTTAGATTCGATTGGGTCATGCTGAGAGTTGAGGCTAAGCGCTGGGTGCCACTCAACCAACACGGTAGAAACTGAAGGGATCAATCCCGGCAAAATGCTGCCGCTTTGCTGCTCCTGAAAAACAACCTGCTTCATGTCAGTTCCTTTGCATGATGTATCTGGCAAATGCTCTCGCTACGCTTCCAGACAACGGACGCATAGCTAAATTGCATTAACGATTTTGCTCTATCCCTTGAAAAACCTCATCGCGCCATCTTTATCAGTGGCGAGCCAAAGCGTGCGCATAGGCATCCGCTTAACGGGTAGTGAGGTAAGCTCTTTTTATTATTTTCACTGCGACGCTCACGGAAAAATCTGAAGTGAGCAAGGGATAGAAATTCGACACTCTATGTAACATACAGCAACAGGCGGCACAAGAATTTTAAGCATATTCTTATTGAACCCTTACCCATTCAGCGGTCAATTCTTAACCACAAAAAAGCACCTACTGGTATAAAACGCTTTAATTCATCTGGTTAACGAAAGTTTAAGTCAAATCCCCAACACGCTTCACTAATTCGCACTAAAATTTTCTAAAAATGTCAAAAAGCTTCCAGTAATTACCATTGCAACCCATCAGGTCAAAGAAAACCGAGAAAACTCCCTGAGAATGGCCTTGGTTAGCTGCATCCTTTCAGCATTAGATTTGGCGAACAGGTTAGCGCTGATACTGGATAACAAATGTCACCTCCTGCAAAACGGCACCTGTCTGCACCTTAACAAAACATCAATTTACTTTAAGTCACCTGACTAACAGACACAAAAAAGCCGCCGTTGACTCCTCAACGGCGGCCCTTAAACATCGAGATTGTGCGATTAACGTTCGCGCATCGCCTCTTTGGCTTTGTTAAACGGTTTCACCAGATAATCCATGATGGTCTTCTCGCCGGTCTTGATATCGATAGTAGAAACCATCCCCGGACTGATCGAGTAGCGCTTACCGGCTTTGTTCTGCACGTAGTCGTTATCAGTGCGGATAAACACGCGGTAGTAGTAAATCTCTGGCTTCACCTCATCCTGAATAGTATCCGGTGAAATGCTTTCCACCACGCCGTTCATGCCACCATAAATCGCGTAGTCATAGGCCGAGATCTTCACCACCGCACGCTGGCCGGGATGGATAAAAGCAATATCACGCGGTGACAGGCGCGCCTCAATCAGCAGACGGTCGTTGAGTGGCACGATGTTCATCAGTTCACCGTTGGGAGGGATCACCCCGCCGACGGTGGAGACTTTGATGTTTTTCACGATGCCATTCATCGGCGCACGGATGGTCAGGCGCGTCACCGTATCTTCACGCCCTTTGATCACCTCAGCCAGGCTGTCCGCTTCGGCACTGGCTTTTGCCAGCTCCTCACGCGCCTGCACATAGTATTGCGAGCGCATGTCGGTGAGTTTCAGCTCCAGATCCGATTTATCGCGCTGCAAACGCAGCACTTCAACGCTACTGGCTGCGCCGGTTTTCGCCAGTCGCTGTGTGATCGCTAACTCTTTGTTTGCCAACGCCAGCGACTCTTTGAACTGCTTTGTCGAGTCATTAAGCTGGGCGCGTTTGGTTTTATACAACCGCGTCTCGGAGGCAATCAAATCAGAATAAGCCTTGAGCTCATTGGGGAACGTAAGGGGATCGTCGTTGACCTCGGCTCTCAGGCGCGAGGCCGCTGCCAGTGCCGCACGATAACGCGCCGCACTTTCACCCACGCTGGATTGCGAGCGCGTGGCATCAAGACGCGCCACCACCTGCCCCGCTTTCACCCGATCGCCTTCGTGCACATAAAGCTCGGTAAGGATGCCGCCTTCTAAGGATTGCAGCACCTGGTCACGTGAGCTCGGAATCACTTTGCCCGTGCCGGTTGAGACTTCATCCAGTACGCCAAACCAGGCCCACACCAGCGATATCAGGATCAACGCGGCACTGATGGTGATCAGCCTAACCGCACCGGTGTAGTGAGTCTCAGATTTGAGTTCCCCCAACAGATCGTCAGAGGAATTGACTTCTGCCGCGGTGACCAGTCGCAGTTTGCCGGGGAGTTGCTTCATCATGAGTGCACCTCCGGTGGATTACCACCCGCACGCGGTGGCGGCAGCGCGTTTTCTTTCGGGCTATCCATCACCAGTTGCCCATCCTTGAGTACCAACACGCGATCCACCAGTGCAAGGATCGCCGCACGGTGAGTGGCGACGATTAAGGTGCGGCCATTGAGCCAAGCCCCTAAACGCTCGATAAACTCTTTCTCGGTATGATCATCCAGCGCCGCCGTGGGTTCATCCAGCAGGATAATGTTGGGATCGCGCAACAGCATGCGAGCCAATAGTACTGACTGGCGCTGGCCGCCTGATAAGCCTACCCCGCCTTCCATAACCGGATGATCGAGACCGAGTGGCAAACGACGAATGAAATCCGCCCCGCCGCTGACCGTTAATGCACCGAAGATGGCATCGTCAGTCGCGTGGGCCGCGCCCATGGTGAGGTTTTCACGCAGCGTGCCGTGGAACAGGCGTGCGTTTTGCGTCATTAAACCCACGTTGCGGCGCACATCCGACACATCAATATGCGGTAAGCTGAGGTTATCCAGACGCAGTTCGCCGCCCACCAGATCCATGCCGCCGATCATCGCTTGCAACAAGGTTGATTTGCCCGAACCGTTGCGACCCAGCACGGCAATACGTTCACCCGGTTTGATCGTCAGGCTTTTAATACGCAGTGCGACGGTGAGTGAATCACTGTAATAGCGGAACATCGCATCATTGAACTGGTAATGGCCAAACAGCACCGGGCAATGAATACGGGTTTCGTCTTTACTGTTTTCCACCGGCAGGTTCATCAACGCATCCAGACCGATTTTGGCGGCTTTCACTTGCTGCCAGCGCGCCAGCACACCACACAGTGTTGCCATGGGGGCAATCATTCGAGAGGAAAGCAGGGATGCCGCCACAATCGCACCGGTAGAGATATCGCCATTAATCACCATTGGCGCGCCCACTACGATGACACTGGCATATACCAGACCTTGTACCGTCACACCCCAACTGATCAGCGAATGCATGACTTTTCGCATCTCAACGCCGGATTGCGCGGTAATGCGAATGTAGCTGTTCCACTGCTGCAGGAAGCGATCTTCTGCCTGCATCAGCTTGATATCCTCCAGCCCCTGCACACTCTCCACCAGCACCGCATTGCGTAGCGTGGACTCTTTCATCGCCTGCTGTGCCAGCTTCGCCAGTTTTTTCTGGCTGAACAGGCCTGGCAGCACCATCAAAATCACCGCGATGGGCGCTATCCATGCCAGCTGGGGAGCGATAATCGCCATCACCAGCAGGAACAGCAGGAAGAACGGCATATCGACGATGGCGGAGACGGTGGTTGAAGTCACCATCTCACGGATCGATTCCAGCTCGCGCAGCTGCGAAATAAAGGTACCAGTCGAACGCGGCACCGCACTGTTTCGCAGCCGCAGCGCATGGCCAAACACGCGATCCGATACACGCATGTCAGCGCGCTTACCCAGTAAGTCGGTGACGTGATCGCGGCCGACTCGCAATATGTAGGTGAACACCACCGAGATAATGACGCCGATATAGAGCACATACAGCGTGGGATAAGATTGCGCGGGGATCACGCGGTCATACACCTGCATGGAGAAGATAATGCCGACCAGCGCCATCAGATTGATCAGGAAGGAGGCCAGCATGACATGGCCGTAAGGCCGCATATCGTGCAGCACCAGCTTCATCAGCCAGTTGGGTTTTACGGTTGCCAGATAACGATCGACACGGCTGTCTTTGGCGGCCGTTACCGGGCGTAATGCGGCGGCGAAGCGGATTTCAGGCAGCAACGTTGCCAGCGCGACGGGGGCGGGTTGTTCATCTCCGGAGAAATGTACGCGCACTTCATCATCACCGTCAAAACTGGTGATAACACCGACTTGCCCATCGTTCAGTTCTACCGCCAGCGGCAAACGCCAGCTGGTGATTTCCCATTTATTCTCTTCATAAAGCTGTAGCGATAAACCAGCCTGACGCGCCAGATGGCGCAACGCTTTGTCACGCGTCTGTTTACCCTGCCATTCGGCGGCGGCCATAATCATGCCCGGAGAACAGGGCAAACGATAATGGGTGGCGATCTGAATGATCGCCGTCGCCCATCCATTTAACGGAACGTGACCGTCAGCACCACTGCTGGTATCACCATTCGGGGCGTCGGGAATTTGTAATTGGGTCATGGCTGGATCTCCACATTCTGGATCCGCTGATTATTCAAAGCGAACGCCGATCGGATATGCCCGGTGCTGTATAAGCAGTCGAGTTGCAACGATCGTAATTGACTGATGGTTTGCTGCAGGGTGAAACGGGTCTGGAATACTTCCTGCTCGGCGTTAAGCACGTCCAGCAGCGGACGGGTGCCGAGTTGCAGATACTGATCCTGATAGAGCTGCTGGGTTTTCTCACCCAGCCTCTGTTGCCGCCCCATAATCGCCAGACTCTGCGACAAGCTAAGGGCTGCACTTTGCGATTCACTGAGTTGCTGCCGTGCTTTCAGGCGCGCGGAGTTGACGGCCGCGTTGGCCGCTTGCAAGGCGTTGGCAGCGGCGTCACGCGCGGCAGTGATCCCGCCTCCCTGATAGATCGGCATCTCCACTTTGACGAAGGCCTGATACTGAGTGCGATCGAGCGTTTCACTGCCGGAGTAGTGATTGTTGAGGTAGTGCGTGACCTGGGGTTCCAGCGAAATCGTTGGCAGGTTCTGCGCGTTAGCATTATCCAGTTTTGCCTGTGCCTGATTGGCCTGTGCCCATGCCGACAGCACTGCCGGGTTGAGTTTGTCATCCGCTTTACCCACCGCGCAGGAGCGCGTCAGGTTCACCGGAAAGTCCTCATTCACTTTCTTCACCAGCGGCCAACCGAGATAGGTCGCCAACGTGGCACGCCAGCGATCGAGGTTGGCCTGATACTGAATCAGCGTGGTGCGCGCCCCTTCAATACGCGCATCAGTTTGCGTGGCATCGGAGAGCGAAGCCGCGCCTTCATCATTTCGCTGACGGGCCAGATCGCCAATTTTGCTCAGTGCATCGAGCTGCTGCTGGGCAATTTTCACCAGTTGCTGATAGCCCTGCACTTCCACCAGCGCGGAAGCCGTGTCATGTGCCACCGTATCAATACTCACCAGCACGTTGGCTTGTTCCATCGCCACGCCAGCTTCAGCGGATCGCACCGAACTGCTGACTTTGCCAAAGTCATACAGCATCTGCGAAACCGACAATACGAACGATGGGCTAAAGCCCTTCTCGGTATAAGCATTGCTGTAGCCGTTGTTCATCCCGCCGCTGATCTGCGGATAATATTTGGCTTTCGCCACATCCACCTGATTGGCCTGTTCCAGCATTTTCCCCACCGCCTGCGCGATATCTGGATGCCACTGAATGGCACGCTGTACGGCCTGGTTAATCGTGAGTGAATCCGGGACGTGAGCCAATGCGGGTTCGGCCACTTCACCGGTTAATGACGGCAGATCCTGCTGCTGTTGCGCCAGGCCTGCGGAGGTGATTCGGCTGGCCGAGGTGAGCGCATCACTGGCAGCCATAAGTTGTGAACAATGAAATAAAGCGATGCCCGCACAGAAGACGCTGAGCTTAGAATAACGGCGAGTTGGAGCGCCTGATTGCATCAAATCCATCGATAATCCACCAGTCAGTAACAAAGAAAGGGGCACATCCCTGTGCCCATACTGCTTCCCTGCTTGATTTACACCGTTAAGCCGTGGTGTTTTGGTGCGGTTGTTGCAGCAGTTCCTCCAGAGATACGTTGACGCCTTCCAGCGTGACCAGTTGAGTACTGCTGTACGCCGTACCTGTACCATCACGGTCAATTGAGAGCACGGTATTGCCATCAGAAGTATGATCTACTTTGACGAAATCATTAATATTACTTGTGGAATCATTCCAGCCAATGAGCAAGTTACTGATGTCAACTTTGTCGCCTTGCGCAACATTAAAGTCGGTCCAGGTATCGTGCCCGTTACCACCAGTGGCATCCGCAGTCGCCAGCAGGTGGTATACCAGCGTGTCTGCGCCGGCACCGGTGGTGATGGTGTCGTCGTAGGCACCGCCGGTGATGGTGTCAGCGCCTGTCGTACCCGTGATGGTCGGGTGTAGATCGATGGTGAACGAGTGGGTGGTGATGGTGCCATCGGTTGCTGCCAACGTGTAAGTGAATACCTCTTTATGCAGAATGTTTTGCCCCTCGACATTCGCATTCAGGTTATAGGTGTAGCTACCATTGGCGGCAATAGTGAGCACACCGTACTCGCCCGCAACCGAGGTGGTACCCGTACTGCTCACGGTAGTAAGATCGCCGTTTTCATTAGTGATACTCAAGGTTCCGGTATGCGTGGCAGAGGAATCACCATAAATACTGCCGCTGGCGTCATGCTCTGCAGAGGTGGTTTCAGCAACCAGAGTGCTCACGGTGATCGACGTTGCCGCACCGTTATGCAAAGTCACGGTCAAGGTGGCAGAGGTGACTGCACCACTCGCATCCCTCACCGAGTAAGTGAAGGTATCGGCTGTTGGCAAGGTATCAATGTTCAGACCCGCCTTCAGGGTATAGGTATAATCACCATGATAATCAATAGTTAAGGTACCGTAGGTGGTATTAATAACAGTGTTTCCACTTGAGGAAACTGCGCTACCTGAGACGGCGGTTACCGTGGTGCCAGTGGGTATCGTTCCTGCAATCGAACTGGTGTCATTCGTTAACAGGTTCCCGGTGACCGTCGCCGCAACCGTCACCGCCAGCGTAGTGATATCCGATACTGTGCTGATAGTGGTGGTCGGCAACACGCCCACACTCACGTTTGAACCGATAACTACTGCATAGTTGCCCGTGCCCAAATTGCTGTAGGTGATGTTGGCACCGGTTTGTGTACCCAGTGAAATCAATCCCGTTGACAGATAACTGCCGTTAGTTTGGATCAACAACCAGGTCCCATCCGTCTGCTGCTCGTACAGATACAGAGAGTAAGTTGAAATCAGACTGATGCCGCCCACAGAACCGTTCAACGTGATGGTGCGGGTATCTTCCGGCCCTACCGAGAACACATAGGCGTTACCGTTCGACAAGACAGTCGCATTCAACACGCTTCCTAAACCGACATTGGCGAGCGCCACATGCGAAACACTGGTCGTGCCATTATTGATGGTGCCTTGTGTGGTACTGTAATCCACCTCATTGGTGTCGTTTGTGGCAACTACACGAATGGCACCGACCAACGGTGTGCTGGTTGAAACGTTACCTGCCCGATCCGTCTGAGTCACTGACAGGGTAGCTCCGGTGATTTGCGCAGTAGTGAGTGAGACTGACCATGTGCCGCCCGTACCTACGGTCGCTGTTCCTATAGCTGCACCGCCTGCATCACGGACGGTGACGGTAGCGCCCACTTCACCGCTACCCGTCACCACCGTACCCGCGGTGTTAATCGCCAGACCCGATACGGCCGCAGGGGCGACGGTATCAACATTGACCGTTGCCGTGGTATTCCCTGTACTGACGTTCCCTGCAGTGTCGGTCACCGTGGTGCTCAGGGTATGAGCACCATTACTTAGTGCCGCGGGGGTGAATGTCCAGGTGCCCCCTGCCCCTACCGTGACCGAACCCAGCGCCGTTGCGCCATCAAAGATAGTCACAACTGCACCGACTTCTGCTGTGCCACTCAGTACTGGCGTGGTATCACGGGTATACGCGCCATTAGCCAGGGTGACCGGCGTTGTACCGGCATCATCTATAATCGTGAGCGTACTGGCTGATGGGGCCACAGTGTCAACAAGCAGCGTGGTTGAGGCTGCCGGACTCACGTTGCCCGCTGCATCGGTCTGAGTCACGCTCAACGTATGCGTACCGTTGCTTAAGGTGCCAGTGACAAAGCTCCAGCTTCCGTTGCTGGCAACCGTCGCAGTACCCAGCAGCGTAGTGCCTTCATAGACGCTGATGCGCGCACCCGCCTCACCGGTTCCGCTCAACAGTGGTGTACTGTCGTTGGTGACACCATTGTTTGGAATCGTGACGGGTGTATTGCCATTGTTGTTACTGGCAATCAGGCTCACAGCAGAGGGTGCCGTGGTGTCCACGATGACTGTGGCACTGGTGGTGCCACTGACATTCCCTGCTGCATCCGTCACGGTTGCGGTCAACGGATGGCTGCCCGTACCGAGCACTGCTGTGGTGAAGGTCCAGGCACCGTTGGTACCCGCCGTCGTGGTACCAAGAAGAACCCCGTTATCATAAATGCTGACACGACTGCCCGCCTCTGCCACACCGCTCAGGGTTGGTGTGGTGTCATTGGTTAAACCGCCTGTCGGTACTACCACACCGGTAATATCATTGGTAATCACCAGCGTGGTGGCGGTTGGTGCGATGGTGTCCACAATCACCGTGTAGATGCCAGAGGCTGGGCTGACGTTGCCCGCGGCATCTTTCACCGTCACGCTTAGAGCATGGCTACCGTTGGTCAGGGCAGTAGCCGGTGTGAAACTCCAGGCACCGGATCCATTGGCAGTAGTCGAACCCAGTACCGTGTTGCCGTCATACACCGTCACAATCGCATCCGCTTCCGAGGTGCCGCTGAGCACTGGCGTACTATCGTTGGTTGACCCGCCACTGGACACGGTAACATTAGGCGTCACGCTGTCGTTGGTCACTGTCAGGTTGGAGGCCGCGACCGGCACGCCTGTATCAATGGTCAATGTGATAGGGGTTGGCGTACTGACATTGCCCGCCGCATCCGTTGCCGTGACGCTCAGGTTATGCGTGCCGTCAGTCAGTGTGGCGCTGGTGAGGCTCCATGCTCCACTGCTGCTCGCCGTCGTTGATCCTAGCACCGTGTTGCCTTCACGTACGATAACGATACTACCCGCCTCTGCAGTGCCGCTCAGCGCTGGCGTGTTGTCATTGGTGCTGCCGCCGTTGGCGATGGCAATCGGTGTTGAGCCATTGTTGTTGCTGGCTGCAACCGTGACGGCGCCCGGTGCGGTGGTATCAATGGTGACCGTCGCCGCCGTTGAGCCGCTGACGTTACCTGCCGCATCGGTCACGGTCGCTGTGAGCGGATGGCTGCCTGCGCCGAGTGCCGCAGTCGTGAAACTCCATGCACCGTTGGTGCCCGCAGTGGCGGTTCCCAGCAAGACCCCGTTGTCATAAATGCTGATACGGCTGCCCGCTTCCGCCACCCCGCTTAAGGTTGGCGTGGTGTCATTGGTTGCCCCGCCCGCTGGCACAACCATCCCCGTGGTGTCATTGGTGACCACCAGCGTTGTAGCGGTCGGTGCGACGGTATCGACGATGAGAGGGAAGTTGGTTGCGCTGCTGGTATTCCCTGCGGCATCCGTCACGGTGACACTCAATGAATGCGCGCCGTTAGTGAGGGTTGCGGTGGTAAATGTCCAGGCGCCATCGGCCCCGGCAATCACGGTACCCAACACTGTGGTGCTATCGTAAACAGTGACGACATTACCGGCTACACCGGCAGTACCTGACAAGGTTGGCGTGCTGTCATTGGTGGTCGTACCACTGGTCAACTGCCCCGTCACCGGCGCCACGTCATCTGTCACAATCAGGTCCGTCACTGGCGCAGGTCCCGTCAGGGAGACGTTGACTGTCACGGTCGCCGCTGTACTCACGTTTCCTGCCAGATCCGTTGCGGTCACACTAAAGGTATGTTGCCCTTCAGCGAGAGCAGCACTGATATAACTCCATGACCCGGTGCTACTGGCGGTAACTGAACCCACCACGACGTTATTCTCACGAATAATCACCAGGCTGCCAGGATCGGTGGTGCCGCTCAGTGCTGGGGTGGCATCATTCGTGATGCCATTGTTGGCGATCGGGATGGCGGTAGGACCATTATTATTGCTTAGAGCAAGGGTCAGAGCCGGAGGAAGGGTATCAACAATCACGGTAGCGGTAGCAGATGCACCACTGACGTTACCTGCGGCATCCGTGACACGGACACTAAGCACATGTGTCCCCTCCCCAAGCTCTGGGCTGTAAGACCAATTACCGCTGCCATTAGCAATGACCGTGCCTAACACGGTGGTACCATCATAAATCGTAACGGTGCTGTTGGCTTCCGCAAGACCGCTGAGTAACGGGGTGCTGTCATTGGTTGAGCCACCGTTTGGTATGACCGTATTCGGCGTGGCGTCATTGTTGGTGACCACGAGATTGGTCGCCGCCGCTGGTGCGAGGGTATCCACGATGAAATTCACTGAGGTTGACGCCGGACTGATGTTGCCAGCCAGGTCAGTCACCGTAACACTCAGGGCATGCGCTCCGTTGGTCAACGTTGACGTGGTGAAACTCCACAAGCCTTCCGTATCTACGGTAGTAGTGCCAATGATGTTCGCACCATCGTAAACGGTGATAATTGCGCCTGCTTCCGCTGTGCCTGTCAGTTGCGGCGTGCTGTCATTCGTTGACGTTCCTTCACCAATGACGACTGGCGTTGAACCGTTGTTGTTATTGACAACAAGATTAACCACCGCATCGGGTGCAATACTGTCCACGTTGATCGTAACAGGACCTGCTCCTGTCCCATCATTGCCTTGCGCATCCACAACGGTCACTGAAAGAACATGCTCACCCTGGTCTAACGCAGGGGTGAAGGTCCACTGACCGTCAGCGGATGCAGTGACTGAACCCAATACGTCTGAACCATCCAGGATAGTGACCACGGCATTGGCTGTTGTTAACCCTGTCAGTACCGGGCTGGTGTCCCTGGTGTAATCGCCGTCAGTCAGCGCCACCAATGTTGAACCACTGTCATCGGTGATTTGCAGCGTGCTGGTCGCCGGAGGCAAATCTGCCTGAATGTTTAACTCAAAAGCAGGCTGTGGAGCCGCAGGGCTGACGTTGCCCGCCGCATCGGTTGCCGTGGCGGTGAAGTTGTGCAGGCCGTTACTTAATGCATCGGGCGAGAACGTCCATGCCCCTGTTGTTGCGTCAGCAATGACGGTGCCTAATAAGGCGGTGCCGTCATAAACCGAAACAATGCTGCCCGGTTCCGCGGTTCCGCCGAACGCAGGCGAATTGTCATCGGTGGTCGCGCCGCTCAGAAGATCGCCGGTTGTATCGCCGACATTATCTGTCACGGTAAGACCCGCAGGCGCCTCTGGGGCGAGGGTGTCCACGCTCAGTGTATAGGTGGATGCTGCAGAGTTGTTCCCGGCGGCATCAGTGGCCGTTACGGAAAGCGTTTGTGGACCTTCACTCAGTACACTGGTCACAACACTCCACGTACCGTCTTCAGCGACCACCGCTGATCCTACCAAGATATCACCGGAATAAACGGCGATGATGGCACCGGCTTCACTTCCGGTTCCGCGCAGTTCGGGCGTGCTGTCATTTGTGGTCGTGTTCACGGGGATGCCGACAGGATTGGCATCGTTGTTGTTGCTGACGGTGAACGTCCCGACATCCGGTGCGGTATTATCAATGGTGAGCGTAAAGTTGGTGGAAGCACTTGCATTGCCCGCATTATCGGTGGCCACAATCCCCAGATTGTAAGTTCCCTCAGCCCAGGCGGTGGTGGTGGTGTAAACCCAGGCCCCTGTCACCGCATCAGCCACTGCCGTGCCCAATATTTCACCCGTTGCGGTGTTAATAATGGATACAGTGCTACCCGGTTCTGCATTGCCACTGATCGCAGGGGTCGTATCGTTTGTCGCACCACCGTTAGTCAGGGTTACAGGGGCATCAGGATCGGCATCATTTTGTACCAGCAGAGCGCTAACAGGCTCTGGCGCCGTGATATCCACACTGATTGTAAAGCTGGTTGAAGGGCTGCTGACATTACCAATTTCATCGGTCACCGTTGCCGTCAGGGTATGCGCTCCCTCTGACAAAATTGGCGACTGGAAGCTCCATGTGCCGTCATCCAGAGCAATCGTTGAACCCAGGGCCAACTGATTGGCATCATAAATGATGACAAGGCTGCCTGCTTCTGCCGTACCGCTCAGCAGTGGGGTATTGTCATTGGTGGAACCGCCTGCCTGCACTTCAACATTGGTCGTACCGTCATTATTGAAAACCTGCAAAGTGGCGACTGGGGGAACGTCGGTATCCACGGTGAAAGTGATCTCAGTTGCAGGGCTGAGGTTACCCGCAGCGTCCACAACGCGCACGGAAAGCGTATAAGTATCATCCGTCAAATTCGGCAGAGTGAAGGTCCATGCCCCATCACTGCCTACCGTCGTGGTGCCCAGTAACGTGTCACCGTTATAAACGTTGATAATACTACCTGCTGTCGCAGAGCCTGATAGCAGCGGTGTGCTATCGCTGGTGAATGTGCCCTCAGCATTGGTGACAGGCGCTGTGCCGTTATCGGTGCTCAGGATGATGCCTGTAGCCGCAGGCAAAGGTGTGGTATCTACTTCGACACTGAGCGTATAAGGGTCGCTGGTATTACCGGCAGGATCCCGTGCCGTGATATTTATCGTGTGCGGACCCTCTGATAGTGCGCTGGTGACAGCAATACTCCAGTTGCCCGTCGCGTCCACCGTGATCTGGCCCAATACCGTCGTGCCTTCGGTGAGGGTAATGACCGTGCCTTCCTCAGCGGACCCGCTGACCACGGGCGTGCTGTCATTGGTCAGTCCGCCGCTGGGGATAGCCACAGGCGTATCGCCCTGATCATTGCTTAACGCCAGGTTAGTGATGGACGGCGCCACGGTGTCAATAGTGACCGTGACCGGTGCACTTGCCACGCTGGTATTGCCCGCCGCATCCGTCACTGTGACAGACAAGCTGTGAGCCCCATCAGTGAGTGCAGGCGTGAAGCTCCAGTCACCATTTGCATCAGCGGTCGTCGTGCCGAGAAGGGTATCGCCGTCTGAGACCGTGATCGTGCTGTTCGCCTCAGCGGTTCCGGTCAGCAGCGGGGTATTGTCGTTCGTGACGCCACCCGCAGCAACTGGGATGGCAGTGCCGCTGGAATCGTTTGCCAGAGCGAGATTAAGAGCCGCATCCGGCACCTCTGTATCGACACTAAACGTTATCGGTGCAGAGGGCTCACTGCGGTTACCTGAGGGATCGGTGACCACGGTCGTCAGGCTATGATCGGTGCCAGAATCCAGCGCTGGCAGGGTATAACTCCAGTTGCCATTCGCGCCCACCGCCACTGAACCCAACACGTTGCTCCCATCCGATATGGTCACCACACTGCCTGCCAATGCACTCCCACTCAATACAGGCGTAGTGTCATTGGTCGCGCCGCCGTTAGTGATCGTTACCGGCGTGGTGCCCTGATCATTCGTAAGCTGAAGATTGATGGCCGTGTCTGGCGCCGTGGTATCTATGATAAGGGTAACAGGAGCGGATTCCGGACCAATATTTCCGGCAAGATCGGTGACGGTCGTGGTGAAACGATGTTCTCCCGTTTCCAGTGGCGTATCTGAAGTAAAGGTCCAGGTACCGTTATCACCCACAATGGTACTGCCCTGTTCTACGCCATCAGCGTAAACGGTCACCGTCGCACCTGCCTCAGCGGTGCCGCTTAATACTGGCGTAGTGTCGTTAGTGGTGCCATTCGTTATCGCCACCGGCGCACCGCTCTGATCGCTGCTCAATACCAAATCCGACGCGGCGTCAGGTAAAACTGTATCCACGATAAAGCCAATTGCTACAGAGGGTTCACTGACGTTGCCAGCAGGGTCTGTGACGGTAGTGGTCAGGCTATGGGCACCGTCGCTTAACGTTGGAAGCGTAAAACTCCAGCTACCATCGGCACCCACAACTGCGGTACCTAACACGTTCAGACCGTCCGATACCGTGATGACACTGTTTGCTTCCGCGCTACCCGCAGCACCGTTCAATACCGGTGAGCTGTCGTTCGTTGCGCCCCCTGCAGGAATCGCCGTGCCCCCGTCGTTCGCCAGGGTAATCGCTGTCGCCGCGTCTGGCGCAGTCAGGTCGACAGAGAAAGCAAAGGATTCAGACGGATCACTAACGTTACCTGCCGGATCGGTTAAGGTGACGGTTAGACTGTGCTCACCCGCATCCAGCGCTGGCAAAGTGAAGCTCCAGCTTCCATCTGCTGCGACTGTCGTGGTGCCCAGAGGCGTCACAGCATCATTATCATAAACCGTGACAATGCTGCCCGGTTCGGCGCTGCCCGCTGCACCGCTCAACACTGGCGTGGTGTCATTGGTCGCACCACCATTGACAATAGCAACTGATGCACCGCCCTCATTGTTGCTGAGTTGAAGATTGATCGCCGCATCCGGAGCCGTAATATCAATGGTGAAGTTGATTGCCGAGGAGGCTGGACCGATGTTGCCTGCGGGATCGGTCACGGTGACGCTCAGACTGTGTTCGCCTGCCGCCAATGCTGGCTCAAAGCTGAAGGTCCAGTTGCCATCTTCTCCAACCGTCGCTGTGCCGATTATCGTGGTGCCATCCAATACATTCACCGTACTGCCTGGCTCAGCGCTACCACTCAACACCGGCGTGGTGTCGTTGGTCGCACCGCCGACGACAATGGCATCGCCATCGTCATTTGCCAATGAGACATCCGTTGCGGCCATAGGCGCTGTCACGTCAATGATAATGGCGACAGGCGCGGAGGCCGGACTGGTATTACCGGCCAGGTCTGTCACCGTTGTGGTCAGGGAGTGGGTCCCTTCCGCCAGCGCAGAGGTGGTGTAACTCCAGCTCCCATCGGGACGGACACTGACTGAACCCAATACGGTGTTGCCATCCGATATCGTCACGGTGCTGCCCGGTTCAGCCCGACCACTTATTACCGGGGTACTGTCGTTGGTAGTCTCACCCGTAATCAGTACGGCAGTTCCTGACTGATCATTACTCAGTTGGATATCAAAGGCCGCCTCAGGTGCAGTGGTATCAACATTGACGTTGATCGGCGCTGAAGCAGAACTGGTATTCCCCGCGGGATCGGTCACGACCGTGGTCAGGCTATGATCGCCCGGTGTCAGCGTTGGGGTAAAGCTCCAGTTCCCATTCGTATCGACCGTGACGGTACCCAGCAGCGTGCCGTTGTCAGAAATGGTCACCGTACTACCCGCTTCAGCAGTACCGCTCAACACCGGTGTGGTGTCGTTAGTTGCCCCTGTCGTGACAGGAACAAGCGTACCGCTTAGATCGCTACTCAGTTGGACATTCTCCGCGGCCGCAGGGGGCAGCGTATCAATAACAACGGCAATAGGATCGGATGCCGGGCTGGTATTACCTGCCGGATCAGTCACGGTGGTGGTAATGTTATGTGGACCATCGGTCAAAGGAGGCAGGGTGTAAGTCCATGTGCCATCCTCACCGACCGTTGTGGTGCCTAATACCGTTGTGCCGTCTGAGACAGTAACGGTACTGCCCGGTTCGGCATTGCCATTAAGTTGTGGTGTGGTGTCGTTGGTTGAGCCACCGTCTGCGATCGGAACGTCGGCATCATTGCGAAGCTCGATGCCCGATGCGGGTAAAGGCGCAACGGTATCAATGGTGACAGTAATGACATCAGATTCAATGGTGTTACCCGTGGCATTGACATAGCTGGACTGGAAGGCATGCGGACCATCAGGCAAAGCATCCGGCGTAAAGGTCCATTGCCCATCACTATCGGCTATCACGGAACCCAGTACGGTGCTCCCGTCGATTAAGGTCACTACCGCCCCGGCAACGGCCAAACCACTCAATACCGGAGTGGTATCTTGCGTACTGGCGCCATCAGCCAAAGCCACCAGGGTGTTTCCACTATCATCGGTCACCTCCAGCGTAAGGGTTGCTGGAGGTAAATCCGCTTCAACATTGACTTCAAATGGCGGGGTAGCTTGGCTGACATTACCTGCTGCGTCGGTAACGGTGACGGTCAGGCTATGACTACCATTGGTCAACGGCGCAGTAGTGAAATTCCATGAACCTCCTACGCCTGTGGTAACAGAACCTAGCAGAGTTAAGCCATCGTAAATGCGAACGACAGAACCCTCCTCTGCCTGGCCTGAGAGATCCAGTGTATTGTCATCGGTGGTCTCTCCTGAAGCCAGGGGGCCCGTCGCCTCACCGACATTATCTGTGACCACTAACTCACTGGCTGCCGCGGGTGCCACCGTATCCACGGTGAAGGTCAGTGGCTCTGAAGCAGGGCTGACGTTACCCGCACGGTCAGTCACGGTGGCAGTCAGACTGTGCGCGCCATCCGTCAGCGTTGGGCTGGTGAAAGTCCAACTGCCATTGCCGCCGACGGTGACTGAACCGAGTACGGTATCGCCATCACGCACGGTGACCACGCTACCGGGCTCTGCGGTCCCGCTAAGGGATGGGGTGCTATCGTTGGTCGCGTCGCCGGGAACAATCGGCACAAGGGTGCTTCCGTCATTATTATCCAATGCCAAATTTGTTGCGGTATCAGGGACAACGGTATCAATGTTGATGGTGATAGTGACAGAAGAAGTACTATTCCCTGTGGCATCGGTAATAGTGGCATGAATGGCGTGTGAACCGTCAGCCAGTGCGGCGGGCGTGAAGACCCATTGCCCATCCGTACCCGCTACCACGCTGCCCAGCACGACTGCACCGTCATACAGGGTAACCACGGCTCCCGCGGTGGTAAGCCCACTTAGCACCGGAGTGTTGTCATTGCTGTAAGCACCATTGGTCAGCGGAACCAGCGCAGGACCGTTATCATCGTTGATTTCCAACGTGGAGGTTGCTGGAGGCAGATCCGCCGTCACGCTGAAGTTAAACGGATCTGTGGCTGCACTCACATTGCCCGCCGTATCGGTAACCGTCACAGTCAGGCTGTGCGCGCCATTACTCAAGGCTGGCGTGGTGAAACTCCAGGTGCCGTCCGCCCCAACGGTTGCAGTGCCGAGCAGTGTAGTGCCGTCATACACGCTAACGTAGGTGCCCGGTTCAGCAGTACCGCTGATAGTCGGGGTATTGTCATCGGTAGTCGAGCCAGCGGTTAATGGGCCTTGCGTACCGCCAACATCATCACTGACCACCAGACCAGCAGCCGCAACTGGTGCAACGGTATCCACGATAAACGTGATCGGATCGCTGGAGCCGCTGGTATTGCCGGCCGCATCCGTCACCGTGGTGGTAAAGCTATGCTGGCCTTCAGCCAACGCAGGCGAAGTGAAGCTCCAGTTGCCATCAGCTCCCACCACGACGGTTCCAAGCAGTGTGCTGCCATCGTAAATACTGACTGTAGCACCCGCTTCTGCGGTGCCGGTCAGCGTCGGAGTATTGTCGTCAGTGGTGACGCCGTTAACAATCGCGCCCTGAATCGCGCCAACATTGTCGGTAAGCGTTAAGTTGGTCGCAGCAGTCGGTGCAGTAGTGTCACCACCACCATTGTTGCCACCGCCGTTATTACCCCCACCGTTGTTCCCGCCGCCATTGTCGCCGCCGCCGGTATTTCCATCATCGACCGCTGCATTACCGCCGCCGCCGCCCGATGAACCAGCAAACATCGCACCCAAGCCCGCCAGCGCCGCACCACCGATACCGAAGGCGGCAATCGTGCCGTCATTGGTGGTGTTCTCAGCTAACAGCCCTTCGGTACTGTCGATGTTGACGTACTGGAAGCCATCAGTGCCCGGATCTTCGACCCACCACAGCGCGCCTTTGTCGTCCTGCAGCACCAAATCGCTATCGCCAGCTGCGGTGTAAAAGTTATGAATAACAACGACTTCACCAGACTTTGTGGTGACGACCAAATCATTACCATTGCGTGTGAAAGACTTAATATCTGATTGATTAAGGTGAAGTTTAACTACGCTTGGCGCAGTTAAATTGACTTGAGAGCCGCTAACTTCAGAGGCTACTGTCCCACCTTTAGGAGTGATAGAGATATTATTCATTTTATCGAAATCCCGCGCAGTTATTAAATTCCATAAAAACGCCCGGTATCCGCAGATACCGGCTTCAATGGCGAATAATCCAGATGACTATTCACTTCTTCTCTTGGTCGATTTCATACAAACTCATGATGAAATCGCGCTGAGCCGAGTTAAGCCTCCATCCTGGGAATGGGCTGGGTTTATTTTTCAGCGGAAAAAAGGGGGAAATGCCTTTATTTTCCATTGGGCGAGCACAAATCAAATTGAATGCAATGAACCCATTTTTGGACTTTTTTTCTACCCCGATTGTAGTGGCCGAACCCGCACAAACTCAGGATTGCTTAAGAAAATCATTTAGATAGACACTCTGCCAGTGATAGCCCTGCATACCGTAGATCGCTTTATGCGCCAGCAAATCGAGGTGTGATGGGTTTTCAACGCCTTCAACAATCACGCCTTTGCATAATTGGTTGAGGTGGCTAAGCAGCGTGTCAAAAATGTGACCGTCGCCAAATTGCCAAAAAAAATCTTTGTCAATCTTGACGATTTCAAATATTCCGCTATCAAGCATGGTCAGGTTGGAATAACCCGGACCAAAGTCATCAAGCCATAAAGGGGCGTGTGTCACTTTCGCGACACCTTTTAATATCAGCAGGTCTGCGCTGTTAAAACGCGCGGTAAAGAAGGCGGATATCTCTAAACGCAACAACGTTAAACTCGCCAGTTTTTGTTGTATTTCAGCATCTTCAAAAATACCGGCGACGATATCTCTATCCACATTTACACTGACTACCTGATCAAACCCTTTCTGGTATAGCTGAATAAGTTTTCCGATCTGGTGGAGGAATAACTGCCATTTCTCGTCAGCAGGAAGCCGACTGAAGAACCCCTCATCCCTGCAAGGGTTACGTTTATTATTAATATCTGCATCATCTGAGAATCGGGTTAACAATTCCCATGCAATCAACTCGCCGGCTTTACCATGAACGGGTTCCAGCAAGAAAATGTATTCAGGTTGATTGCTCATTTCACAGTCCCTTCCGCAACTTACTGATACTCCTGAACTATCAGGATTGCTCATGTGAGATGTAAGGGAAACATCGATAAATCTTAACACGTTAACTGAAGCCTAACGTACAGCTTACAGTTTGCAAAATAGATTTCAGTAAAGACTCAACCACACTTCAATCGTTTAAATCTATCAATTTGCGTAGTAAACTTAATTTACTTTCACAAAATTATCGGATAATTCCTGGAAAAATTTAAGTTAATACCATCCTTGACAGATACCAAAACAACGAACACATTGAATTTATTGTATAAATTATTCTTAATTTGTCTGATAAAGATAATTACATCGCAAAATTCATTTTTTCCGTTCTGGAATACATGGTTCCAAAAGACGTCAAAAAATGTAGTTTCTTGATGGGACTATTCAATCCTTAATGTTTAAATTTTTATTATACATCGATAAGAAAACATAACAGATTAACTATCCAATCCTTACAAAATCAGTAGCTAATGCAGGGATATTCGGGATTGAAGCGAAGCGGTTATTTAGCTTTGTGAATAAAAATGAAGGGGATAGAAAACACGTATTTTAGGCGCGAGTTATAAATGGATGATTAACATTTATTGAGAGTGATCTTCATCACACTTCGAATAAAAGAATAGAGGAATAAGAAAATAGAATGGCAGGTAAATAAAAACGGGCCCTGTACAGGGCCCGCTATGCGTATTAACCGTTACTCATCTTCAAGATAGGTGTAACCATATAAGCCACTTTCAAACTCTTCAAGGAACTGTGCACGCAGCTCTTCGTCGATGTCTTTCTGCTGTGTCACCTGATCGCGGAACAGCGTCATCAAATCGTTAGGGTTCAGCTGCACATACTCCAGCATGTCTGCCACGGTATCGCCTTCATCTGACAATTGCACTTCAACGCTGCCATCCGGGAAAGCGAATACGTCAACCGCTTCGGTATCGCCAAACAGGTTGTGCATGTTGCCGAGGATTTCCTGATACGCGCCAACCATAAAGAAGCCCAGCATTGGCGGATTATCAATGTCGTACTCTGGCATCGGCATGGTGGTGGCAATACCGTCGCCATCTACGTAGTGATCGATGGTGCCATCGGAGTCACAGGTAATGTCGAGTAACACCGCACGACGCTGAGGGATCTTGTTCAATCCTTCCAGCGGCAGCACCGGGAACAGCTGATCGATACCCCACGCATCCGGCATTGACTGGAACAGCGAGAAGTTGACGTAAATCTTATCCGCCATGCGCTCCTGCAGCTCATCAATGATAGGACGGTGCGCACGGTTGCTTGGATCCAGATGCTGCTGGATATAGTGACAGATGCTTAAATAAAGCTGCTCTGCCCAGGCGCGCTGGCCGAGATCGTAGGTGCCGGAAGAGTAACCGGTATGGATATCGAACAGATCCATCTGGCTATCGTGCAGCCATTCACGCAGCGAACGACGGACGTTCGGCTCGTGCATCTCCTGCCAGGTATCCCACAGGCTCTGAATCGGACGTGGTGAATCGACATCTGGCGCCACTGGCGTACTGAATTCGTTGCGCTCTACACCAATGATGTTGGAGACCAGCACGGTATGGTGCGCGGTAACCGCACGACCGGATTCGGTGATGACGGTTGGATGCTCCAGACCGTGCTCTTCACAAGCATCACCAATCGCCCAAATCACGTTGTTGGCATATTCGTTCAGGCCGTAGTTCACCGAGCAGTCAGATTGCGAACGCGTACCTTCATAATCCACGCCCAAACCGCCGCCGACATCAAAGCATTTGATGTTCACGCCGAGCTTCGCCAGCTCAACGTAGAAACGCGCCGACTCACGTACACCGGTGGCGATGTCGCGAATGTTGGACATCTGCGAGCCAAGATGGAAATGCAGCAGTTGCAGGCTGTCGAGACGACCGGCTTTGCGCATGATATCCACCAGCTGCAATACTTGTGACGCCGCCAGACCGAACTTAGATTTCTCACCACCGCTCGACTGCCATTTACCGGAGCCTTGCGAAGCCAGACGCGCGCGAATCCCCAAACGTGGGATCACGTTCAGGCGCTCGGCCTCTTCCAGCACCAGGCGCACTTCGGTCATTTTCTCGATCACCAGGTAAACCTTGTGACCGAGTTTCTCGCCAATCAGCGCCAGACGAATGTACTCGCGGTCTTTATAGCCATTGCAGACAATCACTGAACGGGTTTTACCCGCGTGCGCGATCACCGCCATCAGCTCGGCTTTCGAACCGGCTTCCAGGCCCAGCGGTTCACCGGAGTTGACCAGTGATTCAATCACGCGCTTATGCTGGTTAACCTTAATTGGGTAAACCAGAAAGTAGTCACCCTTGTAGCCGTAGGATTCGCGCGCACGTTTAAAGGCGGCGTTAATTGAACGCAGGCGATGCTGTAAAATCTGCGGGAAGCAGAACAGCGCAGGCAGACGCTGGCCATCGGCTTCACGCTCTTTGACCAGTTTCGCCAGATCAACGCGCACTTCCGGCTGATCCGGATCCGGACACACGCTGATGTGCCCCAGCTCGTTGACGTCATAATAGTTATTACCCCACCAGGCAATATTGTAGGTACGCAGCATTCTGCTCGCTTCCTGGTCGTTCATCGCCACCTCCTGCATGGAGCGGAGTACACCCTGTTCGCCAGCTGACGAACCCTTGATATTCTTCATGTCGTCAGACATCGCGAACCTCAATTTTCCGTTGAAATATGAAACAGTTGCCGGGTCTTGCTGTTGTGAGTCCGGGTAAACATTTCCCCATCCTGCTGAGCTCCGATTATCGGGTTGCCGTGCACGTTGCTGACTCTAAGTGTAAAACACCACGCTGTAGTCAGTAAAAAACGGGCCAAAAGCCAACGCTTTTCACCGCCTAAGACGAGTGAAACACAGCGACAGAAATGAGGGAATAGCTTAGCCGGCGCTCGTGTCGGGATAATTACCGCAACGTGCAAAACTTCGACGAGAGAAAAGAATAAGACTGGATTGGGAAAGGATTGCCAGTGCGCCCGTTGAGCGCAGTGAACCGAAAAGAAGAGAAGTGTGGTTCATTACTTTTATCACCTCCAACGCCTGCAAACAGCAAACGAGAAACGGCCTGGGTGAAAATCAGAGAATAGCTCTGACGGCGCGACGCGCGGTGGCGTCATCCTTTTGTACTGTGGTCGACAGCAGCGGCGTTTTATACAGTTTGCAGGGTGAAAAAGCAAAATCTTTGTCTGGGATCTGTGGAAGGTGTCAGGAATTTCTTCCATCTGCTCACTTGCGTAAACGTGCGGAATCAGAAAAAGCACTGGAAAAGTGCTCACTGTGTAACCTAGAATAGCCGTCCAGATGGTTTTCCATCTAAACTGATTAACATCCAGGCGGTGTCGGTGATAAGCACCTACACTCCCTACTGCTCGCGGCTTTGCCTGAAGGGGCGTCGAGTCGGCCTGGTCCACTTACGCTATGCAGTCGAATTCAAACCATTTGTAAGGTAAAGAACAGAATGGCTAAACACCTATTTACATCTGAGTCCGTATCAGAAGGACATCCTGATAAAATCGCTGACCAAATTTCCGATGCCGTGTTAGATGCGATCCTTGAACAGGATCCAAAAGCACGCGTGGCCTGCGAAACTTACGTTAAGACCGGTATGGTGCTGGTTGGCGGTGAAATCACCACCAGCGCATGGGTGGATATCGAAGAGATCACCCGTAATACCGTACGTGAAATCGGCTATGTCCATTCCGATATGGGCTTTGATGCGAACTCTTGCGCCGTACTGAGCGCGATTGGTAAGCAGTCTCCTGACATCAACCAGGGTGTTGACCGTACCGATCCGCTGGAACAGGGCGCGGGCGACCAGGGCCTGATGTTCGGCTACGCCACCAACGAAACCGACGTGCTGATGCCTGCTCCGGTAACCTACGCCCACCGTCTGGTGCAGCGTCAGGCTGAAGTGCGTAAAAGCGGCTCACTGCCGTGGTTGCGTCCGGATGCGAAAAGCCAGATCACTTTCCAGTACGATGGCGGCAAAATTGTCGGTATCGATGCGGTTGTCCTGTCGACTCAGCACGCTGAAGAAATTTCGACAGCCGATCTGCGTGAAGCGGTGATGGAAGAGATCATCAAGCCGGTACTGCCTGCAGAGTGGGTGAATGCCAGCACCAAATACCATATCAACCCAACCGGTCGCTTCGTGATCGGCGGCCCAATGGGCGACTGCGGTCTGACTGGTCGTAAAATCATCGTTGATACTTACGGCGGTATGGCGCGTCACGGTGGCGGTGCGTTCTCTGGTAAAGACCCGTCTAAAGTTGACCGTTCTGCTGCTTACGCTGCACGCTATGTCGCGAAAAATATCGTCGCGGCTGGTCTGGCTGACCGTTGCGAAATCCAGGTTTCTTACGCGATTGGCGTGGCTGAGCCAACCTCCATCATGGTGGAAACTTTCGGTACTGAGAAAGTCCCTACCGAGCAGTTGACCCTGCTGGTGCGCGAGTTCTTCGACCTGCGTCCTTACGGCCTGATTCAGATGATGGATCTGCTGAAACCTATCTACAAAGAGACCGCTGCTTACGGTCACTTTGGTCGCGAACACTTCCCGTGGGAGCAGACTGATAAAGCTGCTCAACTGCGCGAGGCTGCAGGCCTGTAATCTTACCGTCCTGCAAAAACGAGCCCGCTTATTGCGGGCTTTTTTATGCCCGCTAACCAGCCTGCACATTTTTTCCCGCCGTCTACACTTCATTTTCGATGTTTACAACAAAGTGTTAACGATTACATTTTGAAAACCTTTTGTAATCTGTCATTTAGAGAATTTTCAGCGTAGTTATTCGTATGAAAATGCGTTATTTTCAGCGTCGTCTGATAGCCGATATTTAGAGAGATGTCAGAAACTTAAAGGGTGCTATACCTTACTGGTTACGTAACTATTTCAGGCGGAAAATGCTGGATTGCAGGGTTTCAGTGTGTGTAACCGATTACACTGGTGTGATCGCCCTCACTTTTTTCCGTCGGCAGGTTTCATAACATTGATAAAAACAATGATAGATAAACTTCGGAGGCATTATGCCTGGTAATACTCATAAGAGCAGAACGTCGAACAAGATGATGACCATGTTTGTCTGCTTCTTAGCGGCTCTGGCCGGCCTGCTGTTTGGTCTGGATATCGGCGTTATCGCTGGTGCCCTGCCCTTCATCGCCAAAGATTTCAACGTGACTGCACATGAGCAAGAGTGGATTGTCAGCTCAATGATGTTCGGTGCGGCTGTCGGTGCGATTGGTAGCGGCTGGATGTCTTCACATCTCGGCCGTAAAAAGAGCCTGATGGCGGGTGCAATTCTGTTCGTGATCGGTTCACTATGGTCAGCCATGGCGGTTAGCCCGGATATGCTGATTGCTGCACGTGTAGTACTCGGTCTGGCTGTGGGTGTCGCGTCTTACACTGCTCCTCTGTATCTTTCTGAAATCGCACCGGAAAAGATTCGTGGCAGCATGATTTCTCTGTATCAGCTGATGATCACCATCGGTATCCTGGGCGCGTATCTGTCTGACACTGCATTTAGTGACGCAGGCGCATGGCGCTGGATGCTGGGTATCATCACCATTCCGGCCGTGCTGCTGCTGGTAGGCGTATTCTTCCTGCCAAACAGTCCACGCTGGCTGGCGGCGAAAGGCGATTTCCGCAGTGCAGAACGCGTGCTGGCTCGTCTGCGTGATACCAGCGAACAAGCTAAACGTGAACTGGATGAGATTCGTGAAAGCCTGAAGATCAAACAGTCTGGCTGGCAGCTGTTCCAGAGCAACAGCAACTTCCGCCGTGCGGTGTTCCTGGGCGTGCTGTTGCAGGTGATGCAGCAGTTCACCGGTATGAACGTCATCATGTATTACGCGCCAAAAATCTTTGAGATTGCGGGCTTCGCCAATACCACTCAGCAGATGTGGGGCACGGTCATTGTCGGTCTGGTCAACGTACTGGCGACCTTTATTGCGATTGGCCTGGTGGATCGCTGGGGCCGTAAACCGACGCTGGTGCTGGGCTTCATCGTGATGGCTGCCGGTATGGGTATCCTCGGTACCATGCTGCACATCGGCATTAACTCCGCTTCCGCACAATACTTTGCTGTCGCCATGCTGCTGATGTTCATCGTTGGTTTTGCGATGTCTGCCGGTCCGTTGATCTGGGTACTGTGTTCAGAAATTCAGCCGCTGAAAGGCCGCGATTTTGGTATCACCGTGTCGACCGCAACCAACTGGATTGCCAACATGATCGTCGGTGCCACCTTCCTGACCATGCTGAACACGCTGGGCAACGCGCCGACCTTCTGGGTATACGCAGGTCTGAATGTGTTCTTTATCCTGCTGACCGTGGCGCTGATTCCAGAGACCAAAAACGTCTCGCTGGAACACATCGAGCGCAACCTGATGCAAGGCAAAAAACTGCGCGATATCGGACAGCAATAAGGTCGATAAGCGATACGAAGGGCTGCCGATTGGCGGCCCTTTTTTTGTGTGTTTCGTCAGGTGCGCATTTGTGCGTACCAGGTTATCCTGCCCGGCATGAAAACACCTCGCCTTCCCATTGCCCTGCAACAAGCCGTGATGCGCTCGTTGCGTCACCATTTGCAGCTCGCCAATGAAAAGCTGGAGCGTCACTATGACGAGCCGAAGCTGGTGTATCAGCAGCGCGGCACCGCTGCCGGTACGGCCTGGCTGGAGAAATGGGAGATTCGCATCAACCCGGTGCTATTGCTGGAGAATCAGCAGGCATTTGTGGATGAGGTGGTGCCGCACGAACTGGCGCACCTGCTGGTATGGAAAACCTTTGGCCGCGTGCCGCCGCACGGCAAAGAGTGGAAGTGGATGATGGAGAGCGTGCTCGGCGTTCCCGCGCGTCGCACCCATCAGTTCGAAATCGCTTCGGTGCGCAGCAATACCTTCCCCTATCGCTGCCGCTGTCAGCAACATCAGCTCACCGTGCGCCGCCACAATCGCGTACTACGCGGCGAGAGTGAATACCGCTGCGTACATTGCGGTACATTGCTGCAACCCGGTGAATTTTCAGCAGCTTAATCCGTTTATCTGATTTCCCACCCTGCGCCATTCTGTTACCCTGCCGCCTTTTTACGCATCAGGTAATTTTTGGAATATGTCTCGCAAAACGCTGTTGTTACTCTCCTTATTAGTTGCCCCTATTAGCGCCTTCAGCCTCAGCATCACCCACTACAATCAAAACAACTTCCAGCAGGCCAAAGTGGTCGCCGCGCAGATCAATGCCGATGCCCCGGCAGAATTTTACTGCGGCTGCAAAATCAGCTGGCACGGCAAAAAGGGCGTTCCTGACCTCAGCAGCTGTGGCTACAGCGTGCGTAAAAATGCCAACCGCGCTGAACGTATTGAGTGGGAACATGTGATGCCCGCATGGGAGTTCGGCCATCAGCGCCAGTGCTGGCAAAATGGCGGACGCAAAAATTGCAGTAAAGATGCCGATTACCGCCGCATTGAAAGCGACCTGCACAATCTGCAACCGGCGATTGGTGAAGTGAATGGCGATCGCAATAACTTCCAGTACAGCCAGTGGAACGGCGGCGACGCGCAATATGGTCAATGCGCAATGAAAGTCGATTTCAAGCAGAAGCTGGCGCAGCCACCCGAGCGTGCGCGCGGTGCCATCGCCCGCACTTACTTCTACATGCGTGACCAGTATCAGTTGCGTCTGTCACGCCAGCAGACCCAGCTGTTCACCGCCTGGAACAAGCAATATCCGGTAAGCCAATGGGAGTGTGAACGCGACAACCGCATCGCGCAGGTGCAGGGAAATCACAATCCCTATGTACAACAGGCTTGCCAGCGCTAAAAGCGCTACCCTACACTAGCTTTTTTCCGATTGGGCCGTGTCCGAAGACACGGCATAACGCTGGCAGGAACCGCATGCGCATACCTCGCATTTATCATCCCGAACCTCTTGAAGTTAACAGTGAAGTCTTCCTCGACGAAGATGCCGCTAACCACGTCGGGCGCGTGCTGCGCATGACCGCCGGTCAACAAATTGAGCTGTTTGATGGCAGTAATCTGACTTTTAACGCCGAAATCACCCAGGCTGATAAAAAGCGTGTAAAAGTAAGGGTCCTTGCCAGTCAGCCTGATGACCGTGAATCTCCGCTCCATCTCCATCTTGGGCAGGTGATGTCGCGCGGCGAAAAGATGGAATTCACCATCCAGAAATCGATCGAACTCGGCGTGAACGTGATTACACCCTTGTTTTCGGAGCGCTGCGGCGTAAAGCTGGATGCTGAAAGACTGGCGAAGAAGATTCAGCAATGGCAAAAAATTGCGATTGCCGCCTGTGAACAGTGCGGCCGCAATCGTGTGCCGGAAATCCGTGAAGCGATGACACTGGAAGCCTGGTGTGCCGAGCAGGAAAGCGGTTTAAAGCTCAATCTGCATCCGCGTGCCAGCCACAGTATTAACACTCTGCCGCAGCCGGTTGAACGTGTACGCCTGCTGATTGGTCCGGAAGGCGGCTTATCCGCAGACGAAATTGCCATGACCGCGCAGCAAGGTTTCACCGATATTTTGTTGGGCCCACGCGTGTTGCGTACAGAAACTACCGCACTGACGGCCATTACGGCACTTCAGGTGAGGTTTGGTGACCTGGGTTAAGGGATACTTTTAGGGTTTTAAAACTACGCACGTGAAAAGCCGCAGCGCTGTCACGGAACGGGGCAATAAATTCCCCCTTTGAGGAGAGAATAATGATTAAGCTTGGCATCGTTATGGACCCAATTTCGTCCATCAACATTAAAAAAGACACCAGCTTCGCCATGTTGCTGGAAGCACAGCGCCGTGGTTACGAAATTCATTACTTGGAGATGGGCGATCTCTCACTGCGCGGTGGCGTGACATACGCCCGCACGCGCCTGCTGAGCGTGGAGCAGAACTACGACAAATGGTACGAGTTCGGCAGTGAGCAGGTAATCCCGCTGGCCGATCTCAACGTGGTGCTGATGCGTAAAGATCCGCCGTTTGATACCGAATTCATCTATGCCACCTACCTGCTGGAGCGCGCGGAAGAGCAAGGTACGCTGATCGTCAACAAACCGCAGAGCCTGCGTGACTGTAACGAGAAACTTTACACCGCGTGGTTCGCCGACCTGACGCCAGACACGCTGGTGACCCGCAATAAAGATCAGCTGCGTGCCTTCTGGCAGGAGCACGGTGATGTGATCCTCAAGCCGCTGGACGGCATGGGCGGCGCCTCCATCTTCCGCGTGAAGCAGGACGACCCGAACTTTGGTGTCATCACCGAAACCCTGACCAATCACGGCCAAAACTTCTGCATGGCGCAAAACTATCTGCCGGCGATCAAAGAGGGCGATAAACGCGTACTGGTGGTGGATGGCGAGCCGGTGCCTTACTGCCTGGCGCGTATCCCACAGGGTGGCGAAACCCGTGGTAACCTTGCAGCTGGTGGCCGCGGTGAAGCACGCCCGTTGAGTGACAGCGATTGGGAAATCGCCCGTCGCGTGGGTCCAACGCTGAAAGCTAAAGGGCTGATTTTTGTCGGTCTGGACATCATTGGTGATAAACTCACCGAAGTTAACGTAACCAGCCCAACCTGCGTGCGTGAAATCGAGGCTGCATTCCCGATCTCGATCACCGGCATGCTGATGGATGCCATTGAGAAACGCCTGGGCTGATGTCAACGGCGTGTAAGCGCCGTGAGAACCCAAAACCGACGTGGCTGCGGCCGCGCCGGTTATTTTTGGTATACGAGTGAGAATGAATTTACAGCACCATTTTTTGATTGCGATGCCGTCGCTGCAGGACCCGCTGTTCAAACGCTCGGTGGTGTATATCTGCGAGCACAATGAAGATGGCGCCATGGGCTTGATCGTGAATAAGCCGATGGAAAACCTGACGGTCGAAGGCATTCTGAAGAAACTTAAAATCAGCCCATCAGAACGTGATCCTGCCATTAAGCTGGATAAGCCGGTGTTCGCTGGCGGCCCGCTGGCGGAAGATCGCGGCTTTATCCTGCACTCTGCCCAGAAAATTTACTCTTCCAGCATCCGTATCTCTGATAACACCGTGATCACCACTTCACGGGATGTGCTGGAAGCGATCGGCACCTCAGAACAGCCCGATAACGTGCTGGTGGCTTTAGGTTATTGCGCCTGGGAAAAAGATCAGCTGGAGAACGAGCTGCTGGAAAATGCCTGGCTGACCACACCCGCGAACAGCAATATTCTGTTCCAGACGCCAATCGCCGAGCGCTGGCGCGAAGCCGCACGCAGCATGGGCATTGATATTCATAATATGACCAGCGATGCAGGGCACGCCTGATGGCCAGTGAAACCTTGCTTGGCTTCGATTTCGGCACCAAAAGCATCGGTGTGGCGGTCGGTCAACAGTTAACCGGCACCGCTCGCGCTCTGACCGCGCTTAAAGCGCAAGATGGCACGCCAGACTGGAAGCTGATCGAGAAGCTGCTGAAAGAGTGGCAGCCTGATTACGTGGTGGTGGGCTTGCCGTTGAACATGGACGGCACCGAGCAGCCGTTAACCGATCGCGCCCGTAAGTTCGCCAATCGCATTCATGGCCGATTCGGCGTGCGCGTTGAGCTGCAGGACGAGCGGTTAAGCACCGTGGAAGCGCGCGCCGACCTGTTCGAACGCGGTGGCTTCCGTGCATTGCAAAAAGGTCAGGTCGATTCGCAATCGGCGGTGATCATTCTGGAAGATTGGTTCGATACGCACTGATTGAAATCCAGGTGCGCGTGAATGCGCACCTGACAAATTGCGGCAACAGCTTGCTTGTTATTCGCTCGGCTATAGTGCTCCCGCCATTTACGGCAACCTGCAAACACGCCAATCAATTCTGCCACTTGTATTGACTCACAGGCGCGCAAATCATGCCCCGCCCTTTTGTAACGACTCGCAGGCATTAAAATCATCCCCGCCTCTTTGTATCAACTCGCAGGCACTCAAATCATGCCCACTCCCTTGTATCGACTTGCAAGCATTCAAATCATGCCCCGCCCTTTAGTATCAACTCGCAGGCACGCAAATCATGCCCGCCCTTCTGAATCGACTCGCAAATTCTCAAATCAATCCCGCCTGTTGTCGCGCCTGTTCGCTCTGCGCGAACGTCTGCATCCCTGACTGCGCGCCGGTTTGCAGCACGCCAGGTAGTTGATGCATCTTGCCCTCACGGATTAAATTGGTCACCGCAGGCGTGGCCACCAACACCTCGAACAAGCCAATTCGCCCGCCGTTTTTTGCCGGCACCAAACGCTGCGCCAGCACCGCTTTCAAACTGCCCGCCAACTGAGTGCGCACCAGGTTTTTTTCCTCGGCAGGAAACACATCCACCAGCCGATCCACCGCTTGCGTGGCACCTCGCGTGTGCAATGTTGCCAGTACAAGATGCCCGGTCTCTGCCGCCGTCAGCGCCAGCCGAATGGTCTCGCTGTCACGTAGCTCACCCAACAGAATCACATCCGGGTCTTCGCGCAGCGCCGCTTTCAATCCTTGCTGGAATGACACCGTGTGTGCGCCCACTTCCCGCTGCTGTATCAACGAGCGCTGGCTGTGATGCAAAAATTCAATCGGATCTTCCAGCGTAATAATGTGGCGTGCCTGTTCGCGATTGAGGCTGTCCACCATCGCAGCGAGCGTGGTGGATTTACCGCTGCCGGTGGCACCCGTGATTAAGATCAGCCCCTCTTCCAGCTGCAACAACTGCGTTACCACGTCAGGCAGTTGCAATGGGTTGATGTTGGGCGCCTGGCTGTCAATCAAGCGCAGCGCCAGCGATAAACCGTGGCGCTGCATAAACAGGTTGGCGCGCAAACGCACGCCGCTTTTCAGGGTGATGGCAAAATCAACGTGCCCGCTCGCTTCCAGCTCATCCTGCTGTACGCCGCTGAGCCACTGTTGCAAAAAGGTTTCCAGCCAGTCGCCATCCAATGCGGTTTGTTGTGGGATCGGCTCCAGCACCCCCTGCCGTCGCCAGTGCGGTAAATGTCCGCTGCAAAGGTGCAGATCGGCGGCGTTATGCTTTACACTAAGGGCCACAACTTCATCCAAATCCATTTAACTTCTCCTGACTATGACTTCCATTGAGCACAACCTACAGCAAGTGCGTGAGCGTATCGCCACTGCCGCTGCACGCTGCGGCCGCGCGCCAGAAGAAATTACCCTGCTTGCAGTGAGCAAAACCAAACCTGCGAGTGCAGTCGCAGAAGCGATTGCTGCGGGTCAGCAGGCATTCGGTGAAAATTACGTACAGGAAGGGGTTGAAAAGGTGGCTGAGCTGGCCGCACATCCTGATCTGCAGTGGCACTTTATCGGGCCGCTGCAATCCAATAAAAGCCGCCTGGTGGCGGAGAATTTTGCCTGGTGTCACACCGTGGATCGTGAACGCATTGCACAACGCCTCAACGATCAGCGTCCGGAAGCGTTGCCACCGCTTAACGTGTTAATTCAGGTAAATATCAGTGACGAGAACAGCAAATCTGGCATCATGCTGGAGGCGATTCCGGCGCTGGCAGCGCAGATAGCCGCATTGCCGCGTCTGCGCTTGCGCGGATTGATGGCGATCCCGGCGCCGGAGTCAGATTACGATCGACAGTTCGCGGTATGTCAGCAGATGGCTGACGCGTTTAACGCTCTAAAACAGGATTACCCTAACGTCGATACGCTTTCTCTGGGAATGAGCGACGACATGGATGCGGCAATCGCCGCAGGCAGCACCATGGTGCGCATTGGCACCGCCGTATTTGGCGCGCGGGATTATGCGCGACCTTCACAACAATAATTGAGGAACCTCATGTTAACAATGACGTTTTTAGTCAAAACGCTGATCGACCTGTACGTGATGGTATTGCTGCTACGCATCTGGATGCAGTGGTCACGCTGTGATTTCTACAACCCGCTGTCACAGTTTGTGGTGAAGATTACACAGCCGATTATCAAGCCGCTGCGCCGCGTGCTGCCAGCGATAGGCCCGATTGACACAGCCTCGCTGGTGCTGGCCTTTGTACTGACCACCCTGAAATATCCGGTGCTACTGTTAATTCAGGTTGGCGTGTTCTCAGTGGATCCCACCAATCTGTTAGTCGGCCTGTTGTCACTGGTGAAATCCGCCGGTTATCTGGTGTTCTGGGTGATTATCATTCGTTCACTGATGAGCTGGATCAGCCAGGGACGTGGCCCGATTGATTACGTGTTGATTCAGCTGACTGAACCGCTGATGGCACCGATTCGCCGTATTCTGCCTGCGATGGGCGGCATCGATTTCTCTGCCATGATTGTGATTCTGGTGCTGTACGCGCTGAACTTCCTCGGCATGGACCTGTTCCCGGGTCTCTGGTATTTGCTGTAATTCGTTAATCTGGAACTGTTATGCAAAAAGTCGTACTCGCCACCGGTAATCCGGGCAAAGTTCGTGAACTGGCCGATCTGTTAGCGGCCTTCGGCCTCGATATCGTGGCGCAAACCGAGCTGGGCGTTGAGTCAGCGGAAGAAACCGGTCTGACCTTTATTGAAAATGCCATTCTTAAGGCCCGTCATGCGGCGCAGATCACCGGCTTGCCAGCGATTGCCGATGACTCTGGTCTGGCGGTGGATGCGCTCGGCGGCGCGCCAGGCATCTACTCTGCGCGCTATGCCGGAGAAGACGCCAGCGATCAGCAAAATCTCGATAAGCTGCTGGTGGCGCTGGAAAACGTGCCGGAGGGCGAGCGTCAGGCGCAGTTCCATTGCGTGCTGGTTTATGTGCGTCATGCTGAAGATCCGACACCGCTGGTGTTCCACGGCAGCTGGGCGGGTGAAATCACCCGTGCAGCCGCAGGTGAAGGCGGCTTTGGTTACGACCCGATTTTCTATGTTCCTGAACTGGGCAAAACCGCAGCAGAGCTGAGTAAAGATGAAAAGCGTGCTGTTTCCCACCGTGGCAAAGCATTGACGCTGTTACTGGATGCGATGCGCAATGCCTGAGTTACCTCCGTTAAGCCTGTACATCCACATTCCGTGGTGTGTGCAGAAGTGTCCGTACTGTGATTTCAACTCCCACGCGTTAAAAGGCGAGGTGCCGCACATCGAGTATGTGCAGCATCTGCTCAGCGACCTTGAACAGGATCTACCGCTTACCGCTGGCCGCGAAGTGCGCACCATCTTCATTGGCGGCGGCACACCGAGTCTGCTCAGCAGCAATGCCATGCAAATGTTGACGGATGGCGTGCGTGCGCGCCTGCCGCTGGCGGCCGATGCAGAGGTCACCATGGAAGCCAATCCGGGCACCGTGGAAGCGGATCGCTTCAGCGGCTACCAGAAAGCCGGTATTAACCGTATTTCGATTGGCGTGCAGAGTTTTAGCCCGCAGAAGCTGGAGCGCTTAGGGCGCATTCACGGCCCTGATGAAGCGGTACGTGCCGCCCATCTCGCCGCCGGTCTTGGTCTGCGCAGCTTTAATCTCGATCTGATGCACGGCTTGCCCGATCAGTCACTGGAAGAGGCACTGGACGATTTGCGTCAGGCGATTGCGCTGAATCCGCCGCACCTGTCGTGGTATCAGCTGACCATCGAGCCGAACACGATGTTCAGCTCGCGTCCGCCGGTGTTGCCGGATGACGATGCGCTGTGGGACATCTACGAACAAGGCCATGAGTTGCTGAGTGCCGCTGGTTATCAGCAGTACGAGACTTCAGCCTATGCCAAGCCGGGTTATCGCTGCGAGCACAACCTCAACTACTGGCGCTTCGGTGATTACCTCGGTATCGGCTGTGGTGCGCACGGCAAGCTGACGCAGCCGGATGGCAGAATTGTGCGTACGGTGAAAACCCGTCATCCGCGCGGCTTTATGCAAGGTAATTACCTCGACAAGCAGCACGATGTGGAGAACGAAGACAAGCCGTTTGAGTTCTTTATGAACCGCTTCCGTCTGCTGGAAGCCGCACCGCGTGCAGATTTCAGCCGCTATACCGGGCTGGATGAACAAGTGATTCGTGCACAGATGGATGCAGCGATCGAGGCAGGTTACGTGGTGGAAACCGCAGAGCAGTGGCAGATAACCGAAAAAGGGAAGTTGTTCCTGAATTCGCTGCTTGAACTGTTTATGTAGGCCAAACAGTCATATAACCCAGCGGCACGCTACTTCGTCCCGCTGGTTTTTTTTAACCTTTAACGCCCTGCACTAACGCTTTGCGCTGCCCTTCCAGATCCGTCACGCGATTACACACCTCATGACCGAAGTTCTGGAAGTCCTGTTCCTGCTTATTCCATTCTGCCTGAACCGCCTGCTGCAGACCGCCGAGGTTGCCCATGATCGCCTGCAGTGGATTACTGCCGCTGGCGGCCTGGCTGCTGCCCATCTCGTTCAGGCTGTCCTGCATAATGCCGCCCAGCGTGCTCTGCACCAGCTTTTCGCCTTCAGCGCGCACCTGGTCAATCGCCTGATGGTGGAAGGTCAAACCATCCGGGCGATGCTCAATGATACGGTTCATCTGCTGCTTCAGCTGTCCATCCAGCCTGGTCAGGCGATTGCGCACGTTGCTGTTGGCACCGAGCTTTTCCACAATCACTTTATCCAGCGCCACACGGCTGCGTTCCAGACGCGTCGAGGCCCCGTTATCTACCCACGGCAGATCACGGCGTAACGCATTCTGATAGTCGATGGCTTTCTGTCGCGTGGCGTTATCCACGTTGGCTTTCTGCCCGTTAAAGGTCACATCGCCCTGCGGTGAGATTTCAAGATTACCGTTGGTGCCGACCACCTGCACGCTCTGCGGTTTGATGATCACATCATCCTGAGGATTAACGCTGCACTGATAATCAGCCTGCGCCTGTGTCGCTGCGGCCAGCAGCAGTGCGGTAAGAAGCGCCTTACGAACCATGAAATCTCCCTAAAATGAAAAGCCGCCCACGCCTTTGCAGTTAGTACAAGTCAGGCGTAAGCGGCGCAGCGAATTTGGTGACGGCCAACGCACAGCAACCGGAGCGTACTAAAGTACGTGAGGATGACTCGCGTTGCTCGCCCCTTTCGGGGCCGCCCTTTGGGCGTTCAAGTCGCTAATGCAACTTGTGCGAGCACTGGCCGGCGCCAAAAGCGCAAGTGAGCTAGCCTGAAGCGATATCTCAGGCCAGTAAAGTACTTAGTCCCACCAGACGTCAAAGAGTTCAGTTACCTGAACATCCGACAGCTCGCGTTTCTCCAGCCATTTGCGCACCAGCTCACGGTGCTCATCGGTGCACTTACCGGTTTCCTGCAGGCAAACCAGACCTTCCCACACCAGATAACCGCTGCCGTCATACGCCAGGCCATTGGGATCGATCACTTCAGTAATAAACTGATCCAGCGTGGCATCAATCTGCTCCTCGGTGGTGCCTTCGGCAAAACGCCAGGCCACAGAGAAACCTAACTCCTGAAACTCATCGATATGCAGTTTTTTACGTAAACGACGGCTACGCTGTACGGCCATTATTTAATCCTCTCAAACATCAGATCCCAAACGCCATGGCCCAGTCGCTGCCCGCGCTGCTCAAATTTCGTTAACGGACGCGTTTCCGGACGCGGCACGTAATCGTTAGCTTCTGACAGGTTTTTATACCCATCCACGCTGTTCATGATTTCCAGCATGTGTGTCGCGTAATCTTCCCAGTCAGTGGCCATATGGAACACGCCGCCCAGTTTCAGCTTACGCATCACCAGCTCGGCAAAAGGTACCTGCACAATGCGACGTTTATTGTGGCGCGCTTTATGCCATGGATCCGGGAAGAACAGCTGAACCATGCGCAGTGAGTTATCCGGAATCATCTGCTGCAACACTTCTACTGCGTCGTGACACATCACACGCAGGTTTTCCACGCCTGCCTCTTTGGCAGAAGCCAGACAGGCTCCCACGCCCGGCGCATGCACTTCAAGACCGAGGAAGTTCTGGTGAGAATTATTTTGCGCCATGGTCACCAGTGAGGCGCCCATGCCAAAACCGATTTCCAGCACCACTGGCGCTTCACGGCCAAACAGTGCTGACAAATCCAGCGGCTCCTGCTGGAACTCGACGCCCATCTCCGGCCAGTAATTATCGAGCGCGAGCTGCTGTCCTTTCGTTAAGCGCCCCTGGCGGCGCACAAAACTGCGGATACGGCGTAATGGCCGCCCGTTCTCATCAAATTCCGGGGTGATGACGTCATTAATCATGTTGAAGCCTGCTGGTTAGCCTTTTCTGGGAAACGGGCATTATGCAAAGTTAGATAGCAGAAGCAAGCCTTTGCAATCTTCCGGTTTACACCCCGATGTCTCTGTGCTGGAATTCCTGCCTGATTGTAGAGCAAACACGGAATATTTCCTCAAATGATGCAAGCGCCGCAGTTCGCGCAACAGGTGCTGGAGTGGTATCAGCGCTTCGGCCGCAAAACCCTGCCGTGGCAGCAGGAGAAGACACCTTATAAAGTGTGGCTCTCCGAAGTGATGCTGCAGCAGACGCAAGTTGCCACCGTTATCCCTTACTTTGAACGCTTTATGGCGCGCTTCCCGACGATTGCCGATCTGGCCGCTGCACCGCTGGACGAAGTACTGCATCTGTGGACCGGACTCGGCTACTACGCCCGTGCGCGCAACCTGCATAAAGCGGCGAAGCAGGTGGTGGATAAGCACGGTGGCGAGTTCCCGCGCAATTTCGATGATGTGGCCGCGCTGCCCGGCGTTGGACGCTCCACCGCGGGTGCAGTGCTGTCCTTATCGCTAGGCCTGCATTTCCCGATTCTGGATGGCAACGTCAAGCGCGTGCTGGCCCGGTGTTATGCAGTTGGCGGTTGGCCGGGCAAAAAAGACGTTGAGAAACGTTTATGGCAGATTAGCGAAGAAGTAACACCTGCCGAAGGCGTAAGCCAGTTTAATCAGGCGATGATGGACCTCGGTGCGTTAGTGTGTACTCGCTCACGTCCTAAGTGTGAAATTTGCCCGGTCAGCAACGGTTGTATAGCGTATGCCAACAATAGTTGGGCCGAATATCCGGGTAAGAAACCCAAAGTGACGATTCCAGAGCGCACCGGCTGGTTCCTGATGATTCAGCACGGCGGCGACGTATTCCTGGAGCAACGTCCGCCGGTGGGATTATGGGGCGGTTTGTTCTGCTTCCCACAGTTCACCAGTGAGCAAGCGCTAACTGACTGGCTGGCCGAACGCGGCATTCACGCCAAACCACAGCAGCTGACGGCTTTTCGTCATACCTTTAGTCATTTCCACTTAGACATTGTGCCTATGTGGCTGGCGTGGCCTTCTGCCGGGTCGCTGATGGATGAAGCGAGCGGTCTCTGGTATAACTTAGCGCAACCACCGTCAGTGGGTTTGGCAGCGCCCGTAGAGCGTTTACTGCACGAATTGCGCCATCCCCAGCAACTGGCACTGCACACGCGCGTGATCCAAGAGGAAGAGTAATGAGCCGCACCATTTTTTGTACGTTTCTGCAACGCGACGCTGAAGGGCAGGATTTCCAGCTCTATCCAGGCGAGATCGGTAAGCGCATCTACAATGAGATTTCCAAAGAAGCCTGGCAGCAGTGGATGTCCAAGCAGACCATGTTGATCAACGAGAAAAAGCTCAACATGATGAACCCGGAAGATCGCAAAGTGCTGGAAAAGGAGATGATCAATTTCCTGTTCGAAGGCAAAGATGTGCACATCGAAGGTTTCACCCCGCCAGAAAAATAATCGTTCAGGGCCTCCCTTTGAGGCCCTCTTTTTGAATCAGGCACGCATTTACAATGAATAAAAAACTGATAGCGCTGTTAGTGATTGCTCCACTTTTGGTTTCCTGCTCCGGACAAAAAAAATCGCAGTATCACGAAGAGTGGGTTAAGGACACCAACGGTTTCGACATCCTGATGGGGCAGTTCGCCGCCAACATTGAAAATATTTGGGGTATCAATGAGGTTCTGATCGCCGGACCGAAGGATTACGTCAAATATAGCGACAGCTATTACACCCGCAGTCACATCAACTTCGACAGCGGTAGCATCACCATTGAGACCATTGCTGGCACCGATCCGATGGCCAGCCTGCGCCAGGCGATCATCACCACGCTGTTGATTGGTGACGATCCGGGTAATGTCGATCTCTACTCCGATGCCAATGATATTCAGATCAGTAAAGAGCCGCTGCTTTACGGCCAGGTGCTGGATAACACCGGTCAGCCGATTCGCTGGCAGGGACGCGCGGCCAATTTCGCCGATTATCTGATTCAGAACAAACTACAAAAACGCACTTCTGGCCTGCATGTCATCTGGTCGGTCACCATTCCGATGGTGCCAAACCACCTCGACAAACGTGCGCACAAATATCTGCCGCTAGTGCGTAAAGCCGCTGAAGAGTACGGCGTAGATGCATCCCTGATTCTGGCGATTATGCAGACGGAATCGAGCTTCAACCCCTATGCGGTCAGCAACTCCGATGCGCTGGGCTTGATGCAGGTGGTTCAGCACACCGCTGGCGTGGATGTGTTCCGCATGAAGGGCAAATGGGGTAAACCAAGCCGTAGCTATCTGCTCGATCCTGCCAATAACATCGATGCGGGTACCGCCTATCTGTCGCTGTTGCAGAAGAGTTATTTAGGCGGAATTCAGGATCCAGTGTCACGCCGTTACGCGGTGATTACTGCTTACAATGGCGGCGCGGGCAGCGTACTGCGCGTGTTCTCCAGCGATAAAGATCGCGCCTTCGCGAAGATTAACGACATGTCGCCGAATGAAGTTTATCAGACGCTGACCACCAGCCATCCATCTGGCGAGTCACGCCGTTATCTGTATAAAGTGAATCAGGCACAGCGTAGTTATCATCGGTATTAATCATCAACTGATGAGTTAATGCATTAGTTATTTTAGGGGCAGACAGAGAGAAAAAGATTGACTCTGACTGCCTCTTTTTTAATTACCCTCGCAGGGATATATCCCGTCGATAAATTTCGCCTGACCTCACAAAAATAAGAAATCGATATGGTGAAACTTCGCCCATCGCAACGACTTGTTTTTACTAGCACACGCACGACCTGCCGAACATATATATTCTATATTCTTTCGTTTTCTTCCCATCTTACATTCCCGCCCTGATTGACCCTTTTTTCAATAAGGTGCAATGATTATTTCACGTCCCCACAGATAAATTAACAACGTCCCACATCGCTCTATAAATAATTTCTTGCATTGATTTAAATAATTAAAATATCGATGAAGATCACACTTCATCGCGGAAAATAACATCGTATCGGGCATATCAACATTATTTCATCAACACGGATGCTTGCATCCCGTGGGATATCCAATGTCATGCCTGAATTGCTAAGAGGAAATGTATGGGCCATTCACCCGCAAAACAGGATTCGTTAGGCGACGGCCTTTCAGATCGACAGGTTGGTATGATCTCCATCGCTGGCATTATTGGTGCCGGGTTATTTGTCGGCTCCGCGAATGCCATCGCCACGGCGGGCCCGGCCGTATTGCTCTCCTACGCGATGACCGGCGTGCTGGTGCTTCTGGTAATGCGCATGCTGGGTGAAATGGCCGTGCTGCAACCCGATTCGGGGTCCTTTTCCACCTACGCGGCGAAAGCCATTGGTCCGTGGGCCGGTTTCACTATCGGCTGGTTATACTGGTGGTTTTGGGTATTACTGATTCCGGTTGAAGCGATTGCCGGTGCCGATATTCTGCATGCTTATTTCCCTTCCATTGCCTCGTGGCAATTTACCACCGCGATTATCCTGTTGCTCACCGTCACCAATCTTTTTAGCGTTAAAAATTTTGGCGCCTTTGAGTTCTGGTTCGCCATCATCAAAGTGGTGGCGATTATTGGATTTATTGGCATCGGGATTGTGGCGATTTCCGGATACTGGCCGCTGGCAAATGTCAGTGGTGTGGCACATTTATATAACAGTATTGGCTTTATGCCGCACGGTTTTGGCGCAGTATTAACCGGTATTTTACTGACCATTTTTTCATTCTTTGGCGCGGAGGTGGTCACCATTGCCGCCGTGCAATCTAAAGACCCTGATAAAAAAATCAGCCGTGCGATTAATCTGGTGGTTTACCGCATCGCATTATTTTATTTGCTGTCTATTTTCCTCGTGGTGTCGCTGGTGGCATGGAATGATCCGCAGCTGTTAGCCCAGGGAACATTCCAGTATGTGTTGTCCACACTGAATTTCCCCGGTGCCAAACTGGTGGTGGATTTGGTGGTGCTGATTGCCGTGTGCAGCTGCATGAATTCCGGGTTATATACCGCTTCACGCATGCTCTATTCTCTGGGTAAACGCGGTAATGCCCCGTCCTCTTGTGCCACGGTATCCAACGGTGGCGTGCCACGTGTGGCGGTATTGGGTTCCACGCTGGCGGGCTTTGTCGCCTGTATTGCCAACTACGCTTTTCCGGGCGAGGTGTTTGCCTTTCTGATCTCCACCACTGGCGCGATTGCGCTGATTGTCTATCTGGTGATTGCCGTTTCACAGCTGAGAATGCGTACGGCGATGGAAAAACAGGGCATCACGCCTGATTTTAAAATGTGGTTGTTCCCGTGGCTGACCTGGCTGAGCATTTTGATGATTGTCAGTGTGCTGGGCTATATGTTCTATCTGCCGCAGTATCGCTACGAGAGCTTAATGACGCTGATGGTGACGTTTATGGTGCTGTGCGTCGGTATTTACATCACCGGTAAACGCCGTAAGCAGGCGACATACCGCACAGGAAGGCTGGCTAAAGAGAAAATTCAGGTGGTTCGACACTAACAGGATGCTGACGGCGTGTGGTGATTGCACCGCACGCCGTCAGGCAGGTTAGCGCACCATCATATTTGCCACTAAGTGTTTACGTCCGCTGTCATCTTCCTCGGTGTAAACCCCTTGCAGCTCCGGTGAGAAGCCCGGCAACAAGTTGATACCCTCTTCCAGCGCGAGGAAGTAACGCTGCACCGCGCCACCCCACACTTCGCCTGGCACCACGCACAGCACGCCTGGTGGATAAGGCAATGCGCCTTCGGCAGCAATGCGCCCTTCAGCTTGCGCAATTGCCACCAGTTCCACCTCACCACGGATGTAAGCCTGATGCGCATCCTGTGGATTCACTTCGACTTTCGGGAAGCAGGCCTGGCGGAACATCGCTTTCTGCAGATCTTTCACATCGTAGCTGACGTAGAGATCGTGCATCTCCTGACACAGGCGGCGCAGCGTGTAGCCTTTATAGCGCTCCATGTTTTTGCGATAAATGCTCGGCAGCACTTCAGCCAGCAGCGCATCCTCTTTCACATGGTGTTCAAACTGCTCCAGCATCGCCACCAGATGCGCCATCTTCTCCGGATTCTCCGCTGGCGTCAGCAGGAACAGGATGGAGTTGAGATCGCACTTCTCCGGCACAATGCCGTTCTCGCGCAGGTAGTTCGCCAGAATAGTCGCCGGAATACCGAAGCTGGTGTATTCACCGCTGGCGGCATCAATGCCTGGCGTGGTCAGCAGCAGCTTGCAGGGATCGACCAGATACTGCTCGCTGGCGTAACCCTCAAAGCCGTGCCATTTCTCGCCTGGCGCCAGGCTGAAGTAAGCCGGATCGGCGGCGATAACCTCGGTTTCCGCCGACTGCCACAGCTTGCCGTGCACTTTCTCCGGCAGGAACGGCTGAATCATCTCGCAGCGTTCCAGAATCGCTTTACGTGCATCAATGCCGATGGTGACGCATTCGTGCCACATGCTGCGCCCGGCTTCACCTTTGTGCATGCGCGCATTGATATCCAGCGCGGCAAACAGCGGATAGAACGGGCTGGTTGAGGCGTGCAGCATAAAGGCGTTGTTGAGACGCTTATGTGGACAGAAGCGCTTCTGACCACGGATGTGGTTGTCTTTCTTGTGAATCTGCGAGGTCTGCGAGAAGCCCGCCAGCTGTTTGTGCACCGACTGGGTGACAAAAATGCCGGGATCGTTCTCGTTCAGCTCCAGCGTCAGCGGCGAGCAGCCTTCCATTAACGGGATAAATTGCTCGTAGCCCAGCCACGCCGAATCAAACAGGATGTAGTCGCACAGATGGCCGATGCGATCCACCACCTGGCGAGCGTTGTAGACGGTGCCATCGTAGGTGCCGAGCTGGATAATTGCCAGGCGGAACGGGCGCTGATCTTTGGCGCGATGTGGCGCGACTTTCTGCACCTGTTCGCGCAGGTAGGCTTCATCAAAGCAGTGCGCATCAATGCCGCCGATAAAGCCGAACGGATTACGTGCCGCTTCCAGATACACCGGCGTAGCGCCCGCCTGAATCAGCGCACCGTGATGGTTGGATTTATGGTTGTTGCGGTCAAACAGTACCAGATCGCCGCGCGTCAGCATGGCGTTGGTCACCACTTTGTTGGCGCTGGAGGTGCCGTTCAGCACGAAATAGGTTTTATCGGCGTTAAACACTTTCGCTGCGTACTTCTGTGCATGCTTGGCCGAACCTTCATGGATCAGCAGGTCGCCCAACTTGACGTCTGCGTTGCACATGTCGGAACGAAACACGTTCTCGCCATAGAATTCATAGAACTGACGCCCGGCCGGATGCTTACGGAAAAACGCCCCGCCCTGATGGCCCGGACAGGCAAAGGTGCTGTTCTGCATATCAACATAGCGCGTCAGGGTATCGAAGAACGGCGGCAGCAGGTCAGACTCATACGCCTGCGCGGCTTCTTCCAGCGCTTCCCACTCTTCCGGTGCACCGTTGATTTCCCCGGTCACGCCCGGCAGCTTCAGCACTTCTTCATCGAACGCGTTGGCGACAAACACCGGCAGATTAAAACCGGTCTGGCGCAACAGCGTTAACACGCCACTGCGTGTATCCGCCAATGAGACGACCACCGCCGCCACATCGGTAAAATCAGTATTGTCGAGCGTCACCACATCACGCGCGGTGTTCAGGCTTAGGCTTGGCGCTACCGCAACGCTGGCAGCGATTTTCAATGGATTCATAACACAAATCCCCGTAATGAAGGATGAGTGGGTGCCAGTGGCACAGCAATGAGGAAAATTCCCCGGCGAATAACGTCTTCGGGCGGATCAACCGCCGCAACCGATAGACATCAGTAAAGTCAGATCGCGTCTGTCTTTAGTCATGTCCAACAGCATAGCGCGTTAAGCTGGCCTCACCGCATGGTGAGGGAGAATTGCGAACAACAGATGACGGAGGGCCGCTTATCGTAAAGCGAACGGAGACAAGTGCATAAGCGCATTGTACCGAGCATGGCGGCGTCCTCAGGGTGGATGGAATCAGTGGAAAGCTGCGGCGCAATGATGGCATCTTTTTTTTACTGGAACAACCCGTTGCAACGAGATTGATACGCATAAGCAACATTCAGCAACAATCTGATTAATAAGTGAATATCAAATCATGGAGTGATAAAAACGCTTAAATATCTTTATGTTATGCGAATTTATGCAAGGTGTGTCCGCCTTCATGTTGCTCCCTGTTTCCAGAGGAGTAATATGGCCCGCACTTTCCTCAATCAGCCGGAGGCTGCATGTTTAAGGCATTAGTCATTGAAAATGATGAGCAGGGATACCGCACTTCCCTGCAGGATCTGTCAGAACAACAGTTGCCCGATCAGGATGTCTCCCTCGAAGTTAGCTACTCCACCCTCAACTACAAAGACGCGCTCGCCATCTGCAATAAAGGGCCGATTGTGCGTCAGTTCCCGATGGTGCCGGGTATCGATTTTGTCGGTCGGGTGATCAGCAGCCGCCATCCAGAGTGGCAGCAGGACGATGTGGCACTGCTCACCGGTTGGGGTGTGGGTGAAAAGCATTGGGGCGGACTGGCGCAGAAGGCCAGCGTTTCTGGTGACTGGCTGGTGAAAGTGCCTGCGGCTTTAAGCCCGTTGCAGACCATGGCGATTGGCACCGCCGGCTTCACCGCGATGCTGTGCGTTCTGGCTCTGGAAAAACAGGGCATCACGCCGCAGCATGGCCCGGTGCTGGTGACGGGTGCCAGCGGCGGCGTCGGCAGTTTCAGCGTCAGTTTGCTGGCCCGTTTAGGCTATGACGTGGTGGCCTCCAGCGGACGCGCCAGCGACAGCGATTACCTGATCAACACCCTCGGCGCCTCATCGATTATCGATCGCGCTGAACTGAGCGCACCCGGCAAACCCCTGGCGAAAGAGCGTTGGGCCGCAGCGATTGATAGCGTCGGCAGCCATACGCTGGCCAACGTGCTGGCGGGCATCAAGCGCGATGGTGTGGTGGCAGCCTGCGGCATGGCGCAAGGTCTGGATCTCCCCACCAGCGTGGCACCGTTTATTCTGCGCGGCGTGGTGTTAGCCGGAGTGGATAGCGTGATGTGCGCTAAGCCGTTGCGTGAGCAAGCGTGGCAGCGTCTGGCGGAACTGGTGGATGGCGCACTGCTGGAGCAGTTAACCAAAGTCATTCCGCTAAGTGAAGCGCGTGAAGGTGCCGAGGCATTGCTGGCGGGCGAAGTTCGTGGACGTCTGATTGTCGATTGCCGGTAACTTTTTGGGCGCCATAAATGGCGCCCCACTTCTACGCCCGCAGCTGAATTTGCGGCCTGCCCTGCTCTTGCGGCATCACAACGTGCAGTTCCGCCTGATACCAGCGCGTCAGCGTGGTTTCCGTCATCACTTCTTGCGGTGAACCCTGCGCCACCAGCTTGCCCTGATGCAACAGCAGAATGCGATCGGACCACAGCGACGCCAGATTGAGATCGTGCAGCACGGTGCAGACGCTAAAGCGACCGTTGCGCGTCAGCTTATGCAGCAATCGCAAACTGTACTGCTGCCAATACAGGTCGAGTGCGGAAGTCGGCTCATCAAGAAACAGCCAGCCACGCGGACCATCATCATGCCATAACTGCGCCAGCACTCGCGCCAGCTGCACGCGCTGCTGTTCCCCACCGGAGAGCGAACGATAATCGCGCTTCGCCAGTTCCAGGCTGCCAGTGATGTGCATCACCTCTTCAATCACCGCTTTGGATTTGCTGGCAGGCCAGGGCGCACGGCCCATCGCCACCACCTCTTCAGCAGGCAGCGGAAAAGTCACGCTGTTTTGCTGGCGCATCACCGCACGACGTTGCGCCAGCGGTTCACGCGGCCAATCGATTAACGGGCGATCGCCGAGCCAGCACTCCCCCGCTTCAGGCGCCAGAAACCCAGTTAACAGGCGCAACAGCGTGGACTTGCCTGCGCCGTTGGGGCCGATTAAGGAAATCATCTCACCAGGCTGCAAGGTAATAGAGACATCATCAATCAGCGCACGCGTGCCATGACTAAAGCGCAGGCCGCGAGCCTGCATTGAATCACTCATTCATCCCCCTTTTCTGACGCAGAATCAGCCAGAGAAACCATGGTCCACCGATCAGGCTGGTGATCAATCCCACCGGCATTTCCGCCGGCATTTCCGCCGGGATCACCACCGTGCGCGCCAGCGTATCCGCCAGCAATAGCAAGATGGCTCCCGCCAGTGCCGAACCCGGCAGCATCCAGCGATGATCGCTACCAACACAGAAACGCATCACGTGCGGCACCACCAGTCCGACAAAACCGATAATCCCGCTCACCGACACCGCCGTGCCCACCAGCAGCGCACTCAGCACCAGTAACTCACGCTGGGTGCGCTTCACATCAATCCCCATGTAATGCGCGTCTTCCTCACCGAGTTGCAGCAGATTAAGACGGCGCGCACGGGTCTGGATGGCAATCAACGCAGGAAGAATCAGTACAGCACACACCGCCAGACTCGGCCATTGTGCCGCGCTCAAACTGCCCATGCCCCACAGTGCCAGCTGGCGTAACTGCTGGTCATTACTGAGCCAGGAGAGCACACCTACCGCCGCACCGCACAAGGCGTTGATGGCGATACCGATCAGCAACAAACGTGACAGATTCCCCAGCGCCAGCCGGCTGAAACTAAAGATCAGCAGCGTGACGACCAGGCTACCGATAAACGCAGCAATCGATGGCAGCCACAGCGCCAGCAAAGGCGGCAAGCTGAGCGGCACCACAATCGAAACCGCTACTGCTAGCCCCGCTCCACTGCTGATCCCAAGCAAACCCGGATCGGCCAGCGGATTGCGAAACAAACCCTGCATCACCGCGCCCGATACAGCCAATGCCATACCGAGCAGCACCGCCAGCAATACGCGCGGCAGGCGGATGTTCAGCCAGATTTGCCACGCCATATCGCTGAGCGGCGCGTGGAACAGCGTGCGCATCGACAGCGGCATGGCACCAAAATTGGCAGCCATCAGCATGCAAATCACCATGCTGATGCCCATCAATAGCAGCCAGCGCATCACGGCGGTGTTAGTCATGTTTTACCGCTTCGGCGGCCTTACGCAGCTTCACGATGGTCTCCGGCGTATCAAGACCAAAGCCCAACATGGCCATCTCATCGACCACCAGCAAGGCGTGATGCTGGCCTGCAGGTGTTAACGCCAGACCCGGCAGCGACCAGATTTTCTCTTCGCCGCCCAGCGTGCGCAGGCCATCTTCACCCACCACCACCAGATCCGGCGCGGCAGCAACCACACCTTCCTGTGACAGCTGCTGATAATGCGGGATTGCCGCCATGGCGTTGACCAGACCGGCACTGCGGATTGCAGCATCAGCGCCGGTTTGGTTACCTGCCGCCTGAGTGCGCATGCCACCGTGCGACATCACAAACAGCACTTTGACTGGCAGCGGCTGCTGGGGAATCTGAGCGCGCTGCTTGTTCACTTTCTCAATCAGCGCCTTCGCTTCTGCATCACGGTGCAATGCTTTACCGATGGTGGCGATCTTTTCCGGGATGGCGTCGAGGCTGGTTTTGCCGGTGACATCCACCACTTTCACGCCAGCGCTCTCGACCTGCTGTAACACCAGCGACGGTTTCGCCAGCTCGCTGGTCAGCACCAGCGTAGGCTTCATCGCCAGAATGCCCTCGGCATTAAGCTGGCGCATATAACCGATATCCGGCAACTTGTTAGCCTGCGCTGGATGCTGGCTGGTGCTGTCGCGCGCCACCAGATCGGCCTGTGCATCTAAGGCATAGATGATTTGCGTCACGTCACCGCCAATAGAGATCACCCGTTCAGCGGCAAATGCCGGCAGCGCCAGCGCGCCCAGCAGTAATAGGGTCAGACGTTTCATGCTGTCGCTCCCAATGCGGTGACTTGCTCACGCCAGCGCGCCTGCTCTGGCGTGCCTTCGCTACGCTGTCCATACAGCTGCGCGATCTGCGTGCCATCGGCAGCAAAGAGTTCGAGGCTGGTGACAAAGCCATCGCCACTCGGTTTGCGCGTCACCCAGCTCTCGGCAATGTGGTCCGCCATCAGGTGCAGCGTGAATGTTGGGTTGAAGATGTTGACCCAATTGTCCATCGGCATCAGTTTCTCCACCGCACCGGTGAAGATCTGCGTGCAACCCCGGTTGCCGATAAAGATCATGATTTCGTTGCCATCCTGCTGCGCCTGCTCCAGCAGTTGAGCCAGCGAATCGTTGCTGACCTGACGCGCCAAATCGTCCGGCACCGCGTGAAACGCCTGCTGGCGTGAAATATTGTGGCGCTTCAGTAAGCCAAAGAACTGATGCACATCGGTGATGGCGCGCCATTCGGCTTCCACTTTATCGGCATCAATGGCGCGGCTGTGTTCCTGCGCGGTGGCAGGTTGTGGATCGAGTGCCGCAGCGGCTTCAACGGTAAATTCGGCGATCAGCGCATCCCATGCCGCCATCTCGGTATTGTCGGTGGTGTAGATTTTCAGTACCGCATCCGCGTGGCGATCAAAAATCTGAATACTTTGACGTTCGCCGCGCGCTGTCTGCTCACGCAGGAAGAAGGCGCTGTGCCACTGTGCCGGGAACAGACGCTGATCGAGCGCACGCGGGTTAAGGATCAGTCCGGCATGTTCGCCGAGGTGCAGGTTCTCATATTTGCCGACCTGCTCATGCACCGCATATTCGTTGCGGGTGATGCTTTTGGTTTCGCCAACGGCTTCCAGTGCCTTCAGCAACGCCGGGAAATCTGCTTTTAACGCTTGCGCATCCTGGCCGACGCGCGCTTCACACAGCTGCGCTTCGCCAATGCCCATCAGAGCGGCCAGATCGCGGGCATACTTCTTCGGATGCTCGCCCTTCAGCGCCAGGTAGTGATCGTAACGTGGGTTCATTGCTCTTGCTCCATGAAAAGGCCCTGCGCGAACGCAGGGCGAAAAAATGATTAGAAGTCGACGTTCACACCGAGTTGGAAGGTGCGGCCTGGCTGAGTTGCCAGTGCGATATCGTTGCGATCCTGTGCGGTATCGCTGGTCATTTCGCGGCTGCTCAGGTAATCCCAATATTTACGATCTGTCAGGTTATACACGCCACCGCTCAGCTTGACGTTCTTAGCCACCTGCCAATAAGCCGTCAGATCGACCATACCGTAACCCGGCACGCGCTCGTAATCGGTGGTGGAATCGGTCAGTGCAGAACCGGTATTGGTATAGCTCTGGCGGTTGGTCGCCGTGGCTTTTTTGCCCTTCACGAAGGTTGCCGTCACAGCAGCACCGTACTCGTTCTGCAGCGCATCCCAACCCAGGCCCAGCACCGCTTTCATTGGCGGTACGCTTTCCAGATCGACGTAACGGTCGCCTAGGTAACTCGATTTAGATTTACCTTCGTTATAGCTAAAGGCGAAGCGTGCGCTCAGGCCCTGCACATCTTGATGCCAGGTGCCGAAATTCACCTTCCCACTCAACTCAGCACCATAGATATAGGCTTTATCGCGATTCTCTGACTGATAAGTAGTGTAAATGTTGCCTGGAACGTTGGTGAATTTCTCCGGGCTACCGGCACGGGTGTAACGGTTATAGGCAATGAAGTTTTTGTAAGCGTTGTAGTAAACCGCTGTGTTCATCACCACGCCTTCGGTCGGCTGTCCTTTCAGACCCCATTCGAAGTTGTTGCTGGTTTCGGTTTTCAAATCCGGGTTACCAATCAGCGCATATTGCTGACTACCCGCATAGCTGGAACCGAGGTTCCATGAACCATACAGCTGGCTGGCGTTCGGGAATTGTGCGCCGCGCTTGTATTGCAGATAGGTCATCAGTGTTGGCGTGAGCTCATAGTGGAATGCCAGTGATGGCAGAACCTGCGTATCGCTATTGCCTGAGCCATAAAGCGTTTCAACTTCTGATTCGGTTAGAACGGTGCTGCCGCTGGTCAGGCTGCTGAGGTTATCAGGCTTGGTATTTTGGTAAGCCACACGTACGCCCGGCACCACCGCAAAGTTGTGGCCATCCAGGTCGAAGTTGATCTTATCCTGCACAAAGCCGCCCAGCGTGTAGCTGCGGCTGTCTGCTTCAGGCTGCATGATTACACTGAAGGTACCAGGCGTCGGTGACTGGCGGAATGGGCGCTCGGTTTTTTCCAGACGTCCATTTAAACCGGCAGTCAGCTCATGACGACCCAGCGTTTTAGCCAGGTTGGTTTCAAAGCCGTAGCTGTCAGTGTTGTAGTCCGAGTAAACCGTTTCATAGGCTGACGCACTCGAAGGCATATAGGTGTTGTCATGCGCTTCGGTGTGCTGCCAGTAGACACGCGTGCTCAGGCTGTCGATGAAGTCGTTGTAAGGCGTGTACTCGTCCGCCAGGCTCAGGCCGAAGCGACGGGTATCGCTCTGCTGCTGTGCGGTGCCGTATACGGTATTGCCTGAAGTATCCCAGCTGTCGTAATGGGTGTGATTGGTTTTATGGTAGAAATCGGCGGTACCGGTGATTTTGTGCGCGTCATTCGGCTCCCACACCACGCTGCCCAGCAGTGCGTCAGAGTGCCAGTTGGCAGGATAGGCGCCACGGCTCGCATCATTGTTTTGCGTTTCCTGGCCATCGCGACGGCTGTAAACAAAGATACCGCGCAGTTCCTGATCGCCTGCTGCGGCAGTGATGCCGTTGTGCCAGCTGCGGTTTGAGGAATCGAAGTCGCTCTGGTAGCCAAAGTAGGTGGTTTTACCGGGATGTAAGTAGTCGTCTGGCGTCTTGTTGCGGAACGATACCGCACCACCAATCGCGGTGTTGGCCTGAGAGACTGAAGTCGCGCCTTTATCAATATCCACGCGACCAAACATGTATGGGTCGATGTAATCGCGGCCAATACCAAAGGTATCCAAACCGGCGCGGCTGACGTAGCTACGGCCAGTGGCATCCGGCAGAGAAACACCGTCAACGTTGATATCGACGCGGTTGCTTTCCAGACCACGGATGTTGTAGCCGGTGTAGCCCGCGCGATCAAAACCACTTTTACCTGCAGAAGAGCCGCCGCTTGCACCAGTTGCCGTCACGCCTGGTTCGTAGCGCATGATGGTACCGAAATCATTGCCGCCATCCCGCTGCATATCGGCGGCGGTAATGGTGCTTTTGCTACCGGCTTGTTTCTCCAGCTTCGGCGCAGTTACCGTCATAACCGGCTCTGCACTGGTGGATTTGTCAGAAGATAAAGCAAGTGTCGTGTTGTCGTTGGCTGCATAGCTGCAAGCGGCGTGAATAGCGGAAGACAAAATCGCAACTTTAAACAGACGTTGCTGGGTCATTCCCTGAAAGAGTGAAGACATGCGCGAAATACCTGGTTAATTGTTAGTATTCGCTCACTGGATTGCCGCCAAAAAAACGCGATATGCGTTAATAAACCGTAAAATATGTGGACTTATTTTATGTAATAAATAATTTCGTCAGGAATGTAATGCAATTGGTAATCATTATCAATAAACTTTACACTAAGATGTATCTTAGACCGCACATTTTGTTAACTTGTTTATAATCAATAATTAAGAAGAGGCGCCTGATGTCGCAAAAACCGGCTGTGACGATTTACTACTGCACTCAATGCAACTGGCTGCTGCGTTCGGCGTGGATGGCGCAGGAACTGCTGCACACTTTTGCCGAAGATTTGAGCGCGGTGACGCTGAAACCTGGTACTGGCGGCGTATTTGAAATCTCGATTGATGGCACGGTGATTTGGGAGCGTAAACAGGAAGGCGGATTCCCGGATGCGGCCGCGCTGAAACAGCGCGTGCGTGATTTCTGCTGGCCGGATCGCGAGTTAGGGCACGTGGATAAGAAGAAGCCCTAAAGAGGGTTTCAATAAGGGCGCCAGGTTGCGCCCATGACAGAAAATCAAAACGTTAATGCCTGTGAGGGTTAACTGCTGGCGATTTTTTCCGTCGCTTCATTCAAAGCGTTAATCACAATTTCCAGCGCCTCAGGAGAAATATCTTCCTGCGACAAACGATGGTTCAGCGTATGCCGAATATGATGAATCGCCTGCTCGACTTCCGGAATACTGCGATTATTCACCAGAATCGCCAGCGAAGTCAGTCGCTCAATAATATTGGCAATATTCTCGCCGTTCTCGGCTAATAATGCGCGACCACCTTCATTGAGTGCGTAGGCTTTACGCGATGCATGTGCATCCACCACGCGGATCGCATCCATCTCTTCGAGCAAAGTGAGGTTAGGATAGATGATGCCAGGGCTGGGGGAGTATTCCCCTTTGGACAGCTCTTCCACTGACTTGATGAGCTCATAGCCATGCGCAGAACCGTTGGCGAGGAAATGCATCATCAACAGGCGGATATCACTGGCATCCAGCATCCTTTCCCGGCGCTTTTTACGCGCACCTGCACAGATTGCACGTTGTGCATTATCGGACTGCCATGGAAAATCCCGCTGCTGTTTCATTGCCTTCCCTGAGGTCAATTAAGGGAGGTTGATAGTAGTCTGCCGCCTGGCAAAATTCAACACAGGCGGCAGCGGGCGCGGCGAAGTCAGTTATTTCTGATGCCAGTAAGCCACCGCGCGTACGAAATCAGTGTGCGCACCACGGCGTTGCGTGAAGTAGTCGCTCAGCAGTTTTACCGCTTCACCTTCACCGGTCAGCCAGATGAAATACTCTTCTGTGGGCAGTGAGATCTGATCCAGCTGCGCAATCAGCGGGCCGAGGTTATCTACCTGCATGCTGCCACTGCCGAGCCAGGTCACCTGCACATTTGGCAGATCGCCGAGATAATCGCGTCCGGTGGTTTCATCGGCGTAGGCCAGCAGATGGATCTGCTGCGCCTGCATCTCAGCGTAGCGACGCTTGAAGGCTGGCAGACCGGTCTCATCGCACACGTAAATCTGGCAAGCATAATCCACGGGCACCACACAGGAGCCACGCGGGCCGCCCATGGCGATTTGATCACCTGGCTTTGCCTCATTCGCCCAGCTGCTGGCCACGCCGCCATCGTGAATATAGAAATCGAGCGTCAGGGAATCCGTACCGTTAAACGCCAGCGGCGTGTAGTCACGCGCAGCCGGACGTACGCCACCAGGCCAGACGATCCCTTCTTCGGTCATTTGCGGCAAGGCCAAAGCACTGCCAGCGTTGTCCGGGAAGAACACTTTGATGTGATCGTCGAACGATGGCGAATTGAAGCCCGCCAGATCGCTGCCGGTAAACTCGATGCGCCAGAATTCACCGGCGATTAAGGTTTTGCTCGCCACGGTGATATGACGGAAACGTAATTCGTTGCGTACGCGCTTCGGTGCGCGATCGTTAGTGTTTTTTTGCAAGAGATCTCTCCAGACAAAGGCGTTACTAAATGCGAACCTGCTGTTACCCATCCGGGGTGGCAGGATTGCCGACCCTTCAGCTGACGATACCGTAACTTGAGAGTCGTTCACGTCAAACGTTATCGAAAATCATTCTCATCTGACGTCAGGCAGAATAGCTATGATATATCTTCGATGCAATGCCGAAAAATGCTATTGGGAAAAGTTGCAGAATTTTCGGTGTGGCTTGGCAGGTATTAACGCTGAAGGGGTTTCAGGAGAGCACCGCAGCGAGTTCTCCCGCAAAGGGAATTGAGTTCGACTAGCGAACAACAGCAAGCAACGATCGCGCCGCAACAAACGTGCGGCGTGTCATCGATATTAACGGAGTAAAGCGCGGTAAAACGGAGGTGAAATCAGGCCTGATGGTTACTGCAGTTGACAAAGCTATTGTCATCCTGGCTGTGCTGCGGCAGCGGGTTATCACCCACAATTTCATGCTGCTGGCAGTGAGTCTGATGAGGATGCAGGCCGCCCGGCGGAGAGAAAGGCTCAGCCATCTGTGCACTTGCCAGCGAGGAAAACGCCACAAGCGCTGTCATGAGGAACAACGGTAAAAGTCGCATAATTTTTTCTTTTTCACTTTAGCGGTCCAGAGCGGACCAGGAATGCAGGTGATTATCCAGCCTGATGTGTGGCGGCTGGTGTTTTACGCGGCCAATCAGGTTTCAATGAAGGATTTTACGCCAGTTACGGCGAATATTTTATAAAATCGTGCGGTTAGTCACAGATAACCGCACGATTTATGCATTAGCAGGTGGAGACCGGAATGTAGAAAGTGCCCTGCAGCAAATCGGGCGTGCTGTATTTCAGATCCAGCTTGAGCAGGTCTTTACCGGCCCGGCGCGCCACACCCAGTGCAGGCAAGTGGTTGTAGTAAATCTCGGCGGTAAACGCGTTGATCTCTTCCGGCGTACCGTGCCAGTCAATTTCCGCATATAAACCACTCTCGCCGGTCCAGTTCTGCACGTTGCGCGGCAGCACATCGGCATACTGACTTTCCAGTGCCTGGAACAAGCTAATGTGCTGCTGATCGGCTGAATTCACTCCCGGACTGAACTGGAATCCCAGCCAGCCACGACTGACATGCTTACCGGCAAAACGGACAAAATCGCGGGTATACTGCGCGACCACCTGATTATGATGATCGATGTACTCGCCAAAGCGGCACTCCCACTCAATCACTTCGCCACACAGCTGCAACTCCGGCTTCTCGGCCAGACGCGCGTTGACCCACGAACGCTGCGTGGAAATACGACTGTGGAAATCCTTCATCAGCATGTCCGGGATACGACGATAGGCGCCGGGCGTCATGGAGAAGTGGCTTTTGAATACCCTCGTGAAATTCTGCTGGTTATCGAAGCCAAAGCGCACGGCAATATCGATGAGCGGCATGCTGGTCAAACGCAGCGCCATCGCTGACATGGTCAGGCGACGCTTGCGCGTATACGAGGCCAGCGTTTGGCCGGTCATCTCTTTGAACATGCGCTGCATGTGCCACTTGGAGTAACCAGATTTCAGGGTAATCAGATCGATATTGAGCTCATCGGTCAGATTCGCCTCTATCCAGTCCACCAGATCGTTGATGTACTGTTTTTTAAGATTCAGGCTGAGCATGATTTTTTCAATCGAGTGATAAGTGTGAAGGTAATGAATTTGCGCGATTAGTCACATAAATATAACAAAAACGTATTACTTACGTAAGGAAGAGTAAAGGCAGCGAGGCGGGAACAGCATTAATTGCTTAGGTTACTAACGTTTTAGGGTCAATTTTTGCACTGCGATAATGTGAATAAGGTCGCTATTACCAGCGACCTTCACGCAATTTTTGTAACGGGGCGCACACTGTTGCGAAACCGGTCTCTGTGAAGACTCAGTGCGTATGCATGCCTGCCGCGTTCAACATCATACGAAACAGTGATGCCACCACACCCAGTGCCAGCACGCTTGCGCCATAAATAATGACCAGCCATATCACCCGCTTCCACCATGGCGACGGCGTTACCCTGTCTTTCATCTTGCTGACCTGGATTGGCATATCAATGGTACCCCTCATCGGCTTTGATTTTTCCGCGGAACACGTAGTAACTCCAGAAGGTGTAACCCAGAATCACCGGAATAATCAGTAAAGCGCCCACCAACATAAACGCCTGGCTACTGGCCGGAGATGCGGCCTGCCAGATAGTGATCGACGGCGGTACGATGTTTGGCCAGATACTGATACCCAGACCGGAGAAACCGAGGAAAATCAGCGCCAGCGTCAAAAGAAACGGTGTGTAATGCGCCTCACGCTTGATGGCGCGCACAATCCCCCACGAGCACAGCACCACCAGTAGCGGAACCGGCAGGAACCAGAACAGGTTGGGACGTGAGAACCAGCGTTGCGCGATATCCGCGTGGGTGAGCGGCGTCCAGACACTGATAATGCCAACCACCAACAGCAGCGTCAGGGTGAGCGGTGTGGCCAGCGCTGACATTTTGCGGTGCAGGTCGTGCTCAGTTTTCATAATCAGCCAGGTGCAGCCCAGCAGTGCATAAGCAATCACTAAGCCAATACCGCAGAACAGCGGGAACGGCGCCAGCCAATTCATTGCTGAACCGACATATTCACGGCCTGATACCGGGAAGCCATTAAGAATGGCGCCCACGGCCACGCCCTGACTAAAGGTCGCCAGCAGCGATCCGGCGATGAACGATTTATCCCAAAACGGACGATGCTCTTCAGTGGCTTTAAAGCGGAACTCAAACGCCACGCCGCGAAAAATCAAACCGATGAGCATCGCGGTTAATGGGATCGATAGCGCATCCAGCAGCACCGAATAGGCCAGCGGGAAAGCGCCATACAGCGCTGCGCCCCCCAGTACCAGCCAGGTTTCGTTACCATCCCACACTGGCGCCACGGTGTTGACCATCATGTCGCGCTCGATCGGATCTTTGTTGAATGGCAGCAACAGCCCAATCCCCAAATCGAAGCCATCCATCACGATATACATCAGGGTGCCAAACACGATGATGGCGAACCAGATGATAGAAAAGTCGATCATAATTATTGCTCCCCACGTTTATGGGTATTGGCCGCTGACAGCGGACGAGCCGGAGTGTGTTGCTCGCCCGGGCCACCGTGCGCCACTTCTCTACCTTCACCGGTCACTGGACCTTGTTTAATCAGGCGCATCATGTAGTGATAGCCGACACCAAACACCGAGCAGTAGACCACGATGAACGCCATCAGGCTGATGCTCATGTGCAGATTGCCATGGGCGGAGACCGCATCAATGGTGCGCTGCACGCCATACACTACCCACGGCTGGCGACCCATTTCGGTGGTGATCCATCCCGCCAGAATGGCGATCAGTCCCGATGGCCCCATCAGCAAGCAGAACCACAAAAACGGCCGTGACTGATACAGGCGCTTCTTCACCCGCAGCCACAGGCTGATCACACCCATACCGATCATCAACAAACCGAGCGCTACCATCACGCGGAACGACCAGAAAATCACGGTGGAGTTTGGGCGATCCTCTTTCGGGAAAGTTTTCAGTGCCGGGATCTGCTTCTGAAGGCTGTGCGTCAGAATCAGGCTACCGAGATAGGGAATCTCCAGCGCATATTTGGTGCGCTCCTGCTCCATATCCGGCACACCGAACAGAATCAGTGGCGTGGCTTCACCTGGCTTGTTTTCCCAGTGCCCTTCTATCGCCGCGATTTTGGCTGGCTGATACTCCAGCGTGTTCAGGCCATGTGCATCGCCGAGAAACGCCTGAATCGGTGAGACGATCAGTGCCATCCACAGCGCCATCGAAAACATCTTGCGCACGGCAGGGTTGTCATTGCCTCGCAGCAGATGCCAGGCCGCTGAAGCGCCGACAAAGAAGGCACTGGCGAGGAAAGCCGCGGTGGACATATGTAGCAATCTGAACGGGAATGACGGGTTAAAAATGATCTTGAGCCAGTCCTCCGGCACCACAACGCCGTTTTCGATGATGTAACCCTGTGGGGTGTGCATCCAGCTGTTACTGGCCAGAATCCAGAAGGTCGAGAAGATGGTGCCTAACGCCACCATGCAGGTGGCGAAGAAGTGCAGACCAGGACCGACGCGATTCCAGCCAAACAGCATCACACCGAGGAAACCCGCTTCCAGGAAGAAGGCGGTTAACACTTCATAGGTGAGCAGTGGCCCGGTGATACTGCCGGCAAACTGCGAGAAACCACTCCAGTTAGTGCCGAACTGATAGGCCATTACCAGCCCGGAGACCACACCCATACCGAAGTTAACGGCAAAGGCTTTGGACCAAAAATGATAGAGATCGCGATAGGTCTCGTTGCGGGTTTTCAGCCACATCCCTTCGAGCACCGCCAGGAAACTGGCGAGGCCGATGGTGATGGCTGGAAAAATAATATGGAAGGAGACAGTAAAGGCGAACTGTATCCTTGCCAGGTGAAAGGCATCTAATCCAAACATTGCTTACCTCATTGCCACAAAGTGCACTGGAATTTTTACTTATAATGAACCACAGCGTGCGGGGAGTTATTTCGTCTTATCGGATGAAAGGTCGCACTAATGTAAAAGGAAGCAGTCAGAACGAAAATAAACAGAGGAAGTCTTTAAAACTATAACAGTGTTTGTTGATAACGATCATTGTCTTCATCAAAGACTAATTGATTGATATCACAATTCTAAGGTTAACAACCCTCGATTATTGTAGCGATATTGTTATTAATCTTCACGCTAAGATCTCAACGTTAAACGTTAACTCTCTCATTTGATTATTTTTTAGTGCGGATAACAGGAAGGTTAATTCAATCCTTAACCAGATAGCGTGTCAATAATTCCAGACAATATGATGTTATCTCGATTGTTAATTAAAATAGCCCACTTTTAAAACCAAAGGATATATTTTTTACGGGCCTGGGCCAGACACATTGCGCTCCTCTCTCTCTTAACGCTTTGCGGCATAGCGTTTGCAAGCATTAACCCGCTGTGCTTTTTTAGAGCAGCAAAGCCATCGGTTAATCAGCGAAGGAGAGGTTATGACCCGTCTTACCGCACAGGATTTTCCCCAGGAACTGCTTGAGTTATATGACTATTACGCGCACGGCAGGATCAGTAAACGTGAGTTCATCACCCTGGCCGCCAAATTCACCATCGCTGGCATGACCGGTGCCACCCTGCTTACCGCCATGAGCCCCAACTATGCACTGGCGCAGCAAGTTGAATTCACCGACCTCGAGATCAAACCCGAATACATCCACTATCCCTCTCCGCAAGGCCATGGCGAGGTGCGCGGCTATCTGGTGCGTCCAGCCAAGGCAACCGGCAAAGTGGGCGCGGTGGTGGTGGTGCATGAGAATCGCGGACTGAATCCATACATTGAAGATGTCGCACGTCGCGTGGCCAAAGCCGGATATATCGCGCTGGCACCGGATGGCCTGAGCTCAATGGGCGGTTATCCGGGCAATGATGAAGAGGGTCGTGCAATGCAGGCCAAAGTCGATCCCACTAAGTTGATGAACGACTTTTTTGCTGCCGTCGATTTCCTGATGCACCACGAGGAAGGCACTGGCAAGGTGGGGATCACTGGCTTCTGTTACGGCGGCGGCGTGGCGAATGCTGCTGCAGTGGCCTTCCCGGAACTGGCTTGTGCGGTGCCATTTTATGGTCGCCAGCCCAAAGCGGAAGACGTGCCGCGCATCAACGCCCCGCTGCTGCTGAACTATGCCGCGTTAGACAAAGGCATCAACGAAGGCTGGCCAGCCTACGAAGAGGCGCTGAAAGCTAACCATAAAACCTATGAAGCCTATATCTATCCCGGCGTGAATCATGGCTTCCACAACGACTCGACCCCACGTTATGACAAAGCGGCAGCAGAGTTAGCGTGGAGCCGGACATTGGGGTGGTTTGAGAAATATTTGCACGTCTGACAGTGCCGAACTTGCGTAGCGGACTGATTTATCGGGTGTTCCCAGGTGCTGACACATCAAGGAGATGCGCGATGCATGAGGCCGCTACGCCTACGCGTTATCCTTTACAATGCGGTGCACATTGCTTTCCAGCCAGTCGGCCAGGCCAATCACGTGCCCTTCAACTTCACGTCCGAGCGGCGTCAGTCGATACTCCACATGCGGTGGCACCACTTCATAGGCGATGCGCTCGATAAACCCATCTTCTTCCATATAGCGCAGCGTTTGCGCCAGCATGCGTTCACTGACGCCACCAATCTTGCGGCGCAATTCACTAAAACGCAGCGTTTCTTCGCGCAGCGCTAATAATACTAATACGCTCCAGCGGCTGGTAATGCGCTTGAGCACGTCACGTGAAGGGCAATTGACGTTAAGCAGCTCGCCGCGGATAAATTTATTACTCAATTTTTCAGACATTTATGCTGCCTCTTCCAAACTAACAAATCTGTAAGTACTTACTAAAAGTTAGTTTATCCCTTAGGCTGATTTCATTCCAGCTCAAACTGAAGGAGAACATCATGATTGCGATTACCGGTGCCACAGGCCAACTGGGCCGTTTGGTGATTAACGAGTTACTGAAAAAAGTGCCTGCCAGTGAAGTGATTGCGGCAGTGCGTTCACCTGAGAAAGCAGGCGATTTGAAAGCGCTGGGCGTGACGTTGCGCGCGGCGGATTACAGTAAGCCAGACACGCTGAAAAGCGCGTTCAGCGGCGTCGACAAACTGCTGCTGATCTCTTCCAGCGAAGTCGGCCAGCGTGAAGCGCAACACCAGGCGGTGATTGATGCGGCAAAAGCGGCGGGCGTGAAGTTTATCGCTTACACCAGCCTGCTGCATGCGGACACCACCACGCTGGGTCTGGGCGTTGAGCACCGTGCTACCGAAGCGATGTTAAAGGCCTCAGGCGTGCCCTATGCCCTGCTGCGAAACGGCTGGTACACCGAAAACTATGCCGCCAGCATTGCCCCGGCGCTGGCGCATCACGCCTTTATTGGCGCGGTGGGTGAAGGCCGCATCTCATCGGCCGCTCGCGTGGATTATGCCGCCGCCGCCGCTGAAGTGATCAGCCGTGACGATCAGGCTGGTAAAGTGTATGAACTCGCTGGTGATGAGAGCTATACGCTGGCCGAGTTCAGCGCCGAGATTGCTAAACAGTCTGGCGAGCAAGTGGATTACATCAACCTGCCGCCTGCTGAGTTTGAGGCAGCATTGAAAGGCGCCGGTTTGCCGGATGCGTTGGCAGAACTGCTGGCGGACTCCGATGCCGGTGCCGCACAAGGCGGGCTGTTTGATGACAGCCGAGCGCTGAGCAAACTGATTGGTCGCCCGACCACGCCTTATGCCGAGGTGATTAAAGCCACACTGGCAAAATAATGCCTGTTCAGGCCAGCCCGAGCTGGCCTGATTCCCGTCTCGTATGCCATCAAATGATCAAAGCCAAACGCGGTATTTAAGTCAAATAATGGCGATTTTCTTATTTACAGATAATTCTGTGCACTGATTTGAACCAGCATTTAAAACACTGCTTTCATTTCCTGAAATATAGCTTGTTGTAATCGCTGAAAATTCACTAAAAAGCCGGATCAATCGACAAGATTTATTACGTTCATAGATATTTCGCATTGTTGTCTCGGCTATTCAAAGCTCTATAATTTGTCCTTTGAGCAACCAGGCAATTTCAGGAGGCCGCTATTAATACTAACCAGCAACATCAAGCTTTCGGGGAACACGAAGCCCATGCTGATCTGGGGTATCAATACGATCCTCACGAATTTATCCGCGAAGGCATGGAGGATTCCGAGCCGGAACCGGAGCTGATCCAGGGTCTGCCCGCGCCAGATGCGCTCACCCCTGCCGATCGCTACCTTGAACTGTTCGAGCACGTGCAGATGTCGCGCATATTTCCGGATGGAAAAACCTTCCCGGACTGCGCGCCAAAATATGATCCGCTGGATATATTAATCCGCTATCGTCGAACTCGTCGCTCGGCCGAATTCGATCTCGAAAAATTCGTGCACGACCAATTTTATTTACCTCAGGTGAATGAAAGCTTTTATGTTTCCAATCCTGATAAATCGCTGACGGAACATATTGACGAGTTGTGGCCGGTGTTAACCAAAATGCCGCAACAGCATTTACCGCACTCATCGCTGCTGCCGCTGCCAAAACCCTATGTGGTGCCCGGCGGACGCTTTGGTGAGACCTATTACTGGGACTCCTATTTCAGCATGCTCGGCCTTGCCGATGCCGGGCGTGACGATTTGCTGCGCGACATGGCAGATAACTTCGCATGGCTAATCGATAACTACGGCCACGTGCCAAACGGCAACCGGACTTATTATCTCAGCCGCTCACAGCCACCGGTGTTTGCCCTGATGGTTGAGCTGTTTGAAGAGGATGGGATTCGCGGTGCCAAGCGTTATCTCGACCAGCTGATGAAAGAGTATCAGTTCTGGATGGATGGCGCGGGCGAGCTGATGCCACATCAGGCTTATCGCCACGTGGTGCGCATGCCGGATGGCTCGCTGCTCAACCGCTACTGGGATGACCGCGACACCCCGCGTGATGAGTCGTGGATGGAAGACGTGGAAACTGCCAGCAAATCGAGCCGACCGGCTAATGAGGTGTATCGTGATTTGCGTGCCGGTGCCGCATCCGGATGGGATTACTCCTCACGCTGGTTGCGCGATCCGCAACGTCTGGCCAGCATTCGCACTACGCAGTTTATCCCTGTGGACCTGAATGCGTTTCTCTACAAGCTGGAGCTGATGATCTCCACGTTGTCGCATGCTAAAGGCGAAGAGCTGACGGCGCTGGCGTGGCAGAAGAAAGCCGACACGCGTAAGCAGGCGATTCATCGTTACCTGTGGGATGACACCGCAGGCGTGTACCGTGATTACAACTGGCGCGACGAACGCTTTGGTGCCTTCACGGCAGCGGCTGTGGTGCCGCTGTTCCTCGGCCTGGCCACGCCGGAGCAAGCGCATCTGCAGGCGGTGGCGCTGCGCCAGTTGCTGCTGACGCAGGGCGGTCTGGTGACATCGATGGTAGAGAGCGGTGAACAGTGGGATAAACCCAACGGCTGGGCACCATTACAATGGATGGCGGTAGTGGGTCTGAATCATTACGGCGAAGAGACGCTGGCGACAGAGATTGCCGTTAACTGGCTGACCACGGTGAAGAACTTCTATTCGCTGCATCACAAACTGGTGGAGAAGTATGACATCAGCGGCGATCGTGCCCGTCCGGGTGGCGGCGGTGAATATCCACTGCAGGATGGATTTGGCTGGACCAACGGTGTGACCCGCAGGCTAATGTCGATGTACGGGCATCTGCTGGCGGATTAAAACAGAAAGGGCGCATCAGCGCCCTTTCTTTTTGGTGGTCATTATCGCAGCGGCTTATTGCGCATCTGTAAGCGGCGATGCAGCCCTGGATTCGCGCGATAAATTGCGCCGCTATGCAACCTGCGCTTATTTATTTCCCTGCAAGAACGCCAGTAAGTCGTCGTTCAACTGATCCTGATGCGTCACCGCAAAACCGTGCGGGCCGTTTTCATACACTTTCAGCTCCGAGCCTTCGATCATCTCGTGTACCAGCTTACCGGTGGCTTCAAAGGGTACAATCTGGTCGTTGCTGCCGTGGATCACCAGCGTCGGCACATCCACTTTGGCGATATCGGCGCGGAAATCGGTCTCCGCAAAAGCCGTGACACAATCAATTGTGCCTTTCAGTGAGGCCAGCAACGCAATATTCAGCGTCTGCGTCATTACGCCATCTGAAATAGTCTGGCCGGCATTGGCACCATAAAACGGCGTGGCGAAGTCTTTGATAAACTGCGCACGATCTTTACGCAAGCCGTCTTTGATACCATCAAATACTGCTTTTTCAACACCTTCCGGATGGTCATCGGTTTTGCCGAAGATTGGCGTCACCGCGCCCAGTAGTACCAGCCCTTTCACTTTCGCCGTACCGTAGCGACCGATATAACGTGAGACATCACCACCGCCCATTGAGAAGCCCACCAGCGTGATGTCATCCAGTTGCAGATGCTCAATCAGCGCATGAATATCATCGGCGAAAGTATCGTAATCGTAGCCTTCCCACGGCTGCTCAGAGCGACCAAAACCGCGACGGTCAAACGCAATCGCACGATAGCCGCGTTCGGCGAGGAAATTCAGTTGGCTATCCCACATATCCGCATCCAGCGGCCAGCCGTGGCTGAACAGCACGGGCTGTCCTTTGCCCCAATCTTTGTAATACAGGTTAACGCCGTCTTTTGCTTTGAATGTGCTCATGTTTTTTGCTCCGTTTAGTGAGTGATGTTGTGTCTGCCAATCAAACTACATTCGGTTGCTGTAAAAACCTAAAGCAGAGATTTTGACAACTTGTTCAAAGATTTTTGCCCTGCAAAGCTGTCAAAAAAGCCTGAACAAGTTGGCCGATTTTTTCCGCTATCAAGCGTCTGGCGGGATTCGTAAGGTGCATACATCGCACATTTACAGGAACACGATGATGAGCCAGCAAAACCCAACGACGCCACGCGGCGGTGCTTTTTCTCCCTTCGCCTACGGGCTGTTCGCCCTGATCTGGACCGCCTCGGTACTCGGTAATACCGGCAGCTTTATTCGCGACGTCGCCAGCGCCTGGTTAGTCACCGGCTTATCCGATAATCCGACCGCCGTGGCGTTGATGCAAACCGCCGCCACCCTGCCGGTGTTCCTGTTGGCACTGCCCGCGGGCGTGCTCTCTGATATCGTCGATCGCCGCCGTCTGCTGATCGTGGTGCAGATTCTGATGGCCAGCGTCAGCGGCACTCTGCTGGTGCTGTCGCACAATCACTGGCTCACCGTGGAATGGCTAATCGGCCTGACCTTTGTCGGTGGCATTGGTGCTGCGCTGTTTGGCCCGGCCTGGCAGGCGATTGTCCCTGAACTGGTGCCGCGTCATGAGCTGAAAAACGCCGTAGCGCTTAACTCGCTCGGCATCAATATTGCCCGCGCCATCGGGCCTGCCACTGGCGGTTTACTGCTGGCAAGTTTAGGCGCCATGGCGGCCTACGGTGCCGATGTGGCGAGTTATTTTTTCGTTATTGCTGCCCTGCTGTACTGGAAACGTCCGGCGAAAGCTAAAACCGAACTGAATGAGCACTTCTTTGGGGCCTTCCGCGCGGGCCTGCGCTATGTCAAAGCTAGCCGTGAACTGCACCGCGTGCTGTTCCGTGCCGCGATGTATTTCGCCTTTGCCAGTGCCATCTGGGCGCTGCTGCCGCTGGTAGCGCGCACCATGCTGCACGGTACCGCCGGTTTTTATGGTTTGCTGCTGGGCGCAGTGGGCGGCGGCGCGATTGCCGGTGCGCTGCTGTTACCGCGTCTGCGTAGCAAGCTGAGTAACGATGGTTTGATGTTGCTCTCAGCGGTGCTCAGTGCGCTGGTGATGCTGGCCCTGGCGATGAGCCCGCCGCAGTGGCTGGCGCTGCTGTTGATGCTGGTGCTCGGCATCGGCTGGATTATTGCACTGACCACCTTGAACGGCGTAGCGCAGGCGGTATTGCCGGATTGGGTGCGCGGCCGCGGTTTGGCGGTGTATCTGATGGTGTTTAACGGCACATTGGCCGGTGGCAGTCTGGCCTGGGGTCTAATCGCGCAGCAACTGGGGCTGGCCGCCACTTTGCTGATTGCCGGGGCCGGTCTGGTGATCACTGGCGTACTGCTGAAACGTCTGGCACTGCCTGCGGGTGAAGCCGATCTGCAACCCGCTGAGCATTGGGCCATGCCGGTGGTGCACGATGATGTCGATGTGCGTCATGGTCCGGTGTTGATTCAGATTCGCTACCGCGTGCCGCAGGAAGATCGCGCCGCGTTCAAAAAGGCGATTCACAAATTGGCACAGTCTCGCCGCCGTGATGGCGCCTATTCATGGGGACTCATGGAGCAAACCGACGATCCGACAGCATTGCTGGAGTGGTTTATGGTGGAGTCCTGGCAGGAGCATATGCGTCAGCACCAGCGTGTGTCGCACGCCGATGCCGAACTTCAGCAGGCCGTTCTGCAATATCATCAGGGTGAAGAAGCCCCGCAGGTCAGCCATCACATTGCGATATAACAGCCTTTACGCGGGAGAATAAATCTCCTGCAATCCTGGCAGCGTGAGCAGGTGCTCACGCCACCAGGTTGCCGCATTGCCGGTCGCGGTTTCATTCCACGCCAGATACGCCATATCGCGGCGGCATTCGCTATCCAGCTGACGCGCCACCAGCGCGCCACTCTCCAGATGCGGTCTTGCCAGATACAGCGGCAGATAACCACAGCCCAAACCATCCAGCTGCGCCTGCAGTTTCGCCGGGAAGTCATGCACGCTCAGCGTCTTCTGCTCATCCAGCACGCGTAAATCAATACCTGCACCGTGACGAGACGAGTCGTGCACTGTCACCGCGCGGTACTGACGAATCTGCTCGCGCAGCAGTGGTTCAGGTGCGGAAGCGAGAGGATGCTCCGGTGCGACAGCAAACACATAATCCAGCCAGCCGAGCGGCTGGCAGACAATCTCTTTGCGCGTGGCGGGTTCCTGCACCGCGCCAAAGACAATGTCCGCTTCGCCATAGTTAAGCGCTTCCCAGCAGCCAGCCAGCACGTCCTGGCGGAATTGCAGCTGAGTATGCGGATGCTCCTGATAAAACTGATCGATTAACGGGGTCAGAATGCGAAACGGCAGCGATGCATCGACGCTGATCACCAACTGGCTTTCCCAGCCGCTTTCGACGTAGCGCGCCTGTTGCTCTAACTCATTCACCGCGCGCAGCAGGGTGCGTCCTTTTTCCAGCATCAAACGCCCGGTCGGGGTGAAGGTGGCGCGATGGCCAGAGCGATCCAACAGCGTGATCTTGAGATCGCTCTCCATCTTCTGCACGGTGTAGCTCAACGCCGACGCGGTTTTAAACAAGCGCGCAGCCGCAGCGGCAAAGGTGCCGTGGCGATCCAACGCGTCCAAAATCAGCAGCGCCTCAAGGTTTAAACGCATACCCCATGCCTCCCCAAAAATTGTTGAACAACAACCCAAAATCTATCCGTTATCAATAAACGCTCTCATTTCGTATTTTTTTACTCAACGACGCAAGCACTTTCACCAGCGGAAACTCAGGAACTTACGATGAATTACTCACAACAAGCCAACCATGTGACGCTGGTGATTACCCACAGCATCCTGCCAGAACAGCAGGCCCATTATGAGCAGTGGCTCGACACCATCATGCCGCAGGCTGCGAGCTTTCCTGGCCATCTTGGCGTCAACGTGCTGCGCCCGGTGCACGGCGACAATGCTTACACCGTGCTGATTCGTTTTACCGGATTGGATGAGCTGTACGCCTGGCTGAAATCGGATCAGCGCAAAACGTTAATCCAGAACCTGCCAGCGATGCTGGCACTGCCGGAACACATTGAAGTGCGCCCCGGCGCCGCGTTCTGGTTTACCCCGACGCAAAAAGGCCAGGTCAAACCGGCGAAATGGAAACAATACTTACTGACGCTGGGGGTGATTTTTCCCTCTACCAACCTGGTGCCGTGGTTCTGGAATCAGGTGTTGCCCGCCGCGCACGGCACGCTGTGGGGCCACTTACTGAATGATGCCAGCGTGGTGGCACTGGTGGTGTTCTTGTGGATGCCGATCGTTACCCGTGTTTTAAAACAGTGGCTTATTGGCCGCAACGCGTAATCAAACTGGAGAAGAGATGATGACAACGGCCTCACTGATTTTTACCAACGGCAAATTCCATACCGTGGATCGCGCCAACCCGCTCGCCACTGCGGTGGCGATCAAAGACGGCAAGTTTCTCGCGGTAGGCAGCCAAGCGGAAGTGATGCGCTTTGCTGGCAGCGACACGCAGATTATTGATGCCAAAGGCCACACCGGTATTCCCGGCCTTAATGACTCGCACCTGCACCTGATTCGCGGTGGCCTCAACTACAACCTTGAACTGCGCTGGGAAGGCGTGCCGTCACTGGCCGATGCGCTGCGTATGCTGCGTGAACAGGCGCTGCGCACCCCTTCACCGCAGTGGGTGCGCGTCGTCGGCGGCTGGAGTGAATTCCAGTTTGCTGAACGCCGCATGCCGACGCTGGATGAGATCAACGCCGCCGCGCCGGATACGCCAGTGTTCATCCTGCACCTGTATGACCGTGCCCTGCTGAACCGCGCTGCGCTGCGCGTGGTCGGTTACACCAAAGACACGCCGAACCCACCGGGCGGTGAAATCCAGCGTGACAGCAACGGTAACCCGACCGGCATGCTGATTGCGCGCCCTAACGCCATGCTGCTGTACGCCACGCTGGCGAAAGGACCGAAGCTGCCGCTGGAACAGCAGGTTAACTCCACACGTCAGTTTATGCGTGAGCTGAACCGCCTCGGCCTGACCAGCGCCATTGATGCAGGCGGCGGCTTCCAGAACTATCCCGATGATTACGATGTGATTTCGGAACTGCACGCCAAAAAGCAGCTGACGGTGCGCATTGCCTACAACCTGTTTACCCAGCGTCCCGGCCATGAACTGGAAGATTTCGAGAAGTGGACCGACATGCTGAAGCCGGGCCAGGGCACCAATTTCCTGCGTCACAATGGAGCGGGCGAGATGCTGGTGTTCTCGGCGGCCGATTTCGAAGACTTCCTCGAACCGCGCCCCGACCTGGCCCCCGGCATGGAAGATGAGCTGGAGCGCGTGGTGCGCCATCTGGTTGAGCATCGCTGGCCGTTCCGTCTGCATGCCACCTACAACGAATCGATCAGCCGCATGCTGGACGTGTTTGAAAAAGTAAACCGCGATATTCCGTTTAACGGCCTGCACTGGTTCTTTGACCACGCCGAGACCATCACCGAAGCCAACATTGAGCGCGTTAAAGCGCTGGGCGGCGGGCTGGCCGTGCAGCATCGTATGGCGTTCCAGGGTGAGTACTTCGTCGATCGCTACGGTAAAGAAGCCGCCAAACAGACGCCGCCGGTGGCGCGCATGCTGGATGCGGGCGTGCCGGTTGGTTTGGGCACAGATGCCACGCGCGTCGCCAGCTACAACCCATGGACCGCGCTCTACTGGCTGGTTTCTGGCCGCACCGTCGGCGGCATGCAGTTGTACGATGACAATGCGCGTATTGACCGCGAAACCGCGCTGATGCTGTGGACCAAAGGCAGCGCCTGGTTCTCCAGCGAGCAAAACGCCAAAGGGGAAATCAAAGTGGGTCAGTTAGCGGATCTGGTGCTGCTGTCGAAAGATTTCTTTAGCGTGCCAGAAGAGGAGATTAAAGGAATTGAATCGGTATTAACGCTGGTCGATGGCGAAGTGGTGTATGCCGCAGGCGGCTTCACGCCGCTGTCACCGCCACCGGTGCCAGTGTTGCCAGAGTGGTCTCCAGTGGTCACCGTGCCGGGCCACTACCGTAGCGCGCCACCGCAAGCCAGTGGTCGTGCGGCGATGATGCCGAAAGTGCACCAGTGCAGCGGCCCTTGTGGGGTACACAGCCACTCACACGATGTGGCACGCCAGTCTTCGGTGCCGGTGTCGGATAACCATGCCTTCTGGGGTGCGCTGGGCTGTTCGTGCTTCGCGTTTTGAGTTAAAGGCGGTTTATGGCCCTCTCCTGGTGAGAGGGCTTTGCTGCAAATGGGGGCACAGACTTTGGCGGTGGCGCGGGTCTATTTCCGCAACCGCAAAAGATTACCCCGCCAGGCCAAACCCTTGCTTGCCGTTCTTCTTAATCTGGTACATCGCTTCATCGGCACGCGTCAGCGCCTCATCAAAACTAAAGTGCGGCTGCACCGTCGCCACGCCAATCGAAGCACCAATCTGCGCATGGCCGTTATCAACATCAAACGGCGTCAGTGCGGCATCCAGCACCGCCTGCATCATGATGCGCACTTTGGGGAAATCGATCAGGAACGGCATCAGCAGCACAAACTCATCCCCGCCCAGACGCCCCACCACCACGTTCGGTGGCACCTGGTCAAGAATGCGCTGGCTGAGCTGAATCAACACTTCATCGCCACTGCGATGGCCGAGCGTGTCGTTAACATGCTTAAAGTTATCGAGATCGATAAATGCCACGCACAGCGGCCCCTGCGCTTTCATTTTAGCGAAATGCGTTTGCAGCGCGTGGCGGTTGGTCAGACCGGTTAGCGGATCGTGATGCGCCAATGAAGAGAGCTGCGCTTCGTACTGCTTCTCTTTGGTCATATCGATGTGCGTGCCGGTAACTTTGAGCGGATTCCCCTCTTCATCCCACTCGGTCACGCGCCCACGATCCAGCACCCAGGTAATTTTGTCGTTCTTACCCAGCATGCGATGCAGCGCCTCATAATAAGGCGCACGCCCTTCGATGTGATCGTAAAACGCCCTGAGCACTTCATCGGCGTCCTCGGGGTGCAGGCGTTCGCGCCAGACTTCAAACTGCGCTTTGGTCTCTTTCGGCTGAAAACCCAGCATCGAGCCCCAGCGTCGATTGAAAATCACCAGCTTGCCGCTGGGAATATCCAGCTGCCACAAACATAAACCGGTTCCGTCCAGCGCCGCACTCAGCTTGTTTCGCGCGTCATGCGCTATGCGCTTTAAGCGCGCATTATGCTTTTTCAGGTTCTGAATCTGCTGACGCAGCGCTTCTTCGGACATGATGGCTGACGGAGAGGAAATAAGGGTTATTCTGCCTGCCAGGAAGTTTCTGATAAATAAAACAAATGAAAAGCCGATCAGTAGCGGAAAATTGCATCAAGCTCAGAGGGAACGGCGAAGCATTGAGGTTATTTCAGCTAACAAAACTTTCTTTATTCCTGCAAGGCAGTAGAAAACGCGCCTGGGAAAAGGCGTACCTCTTCTTTCCGTTCTCGTTGCGTTAGCACCCGAACTAAATTTAGGCCACGTAAATCCGCCACACCGCCTGCTTTTCCGAAGAAATTGTGTTCTGTGACGCGGATCAAGAGATATTCGTTAGTCGATGCTGTGATCATGTTTACTAGAATGGTAGTTTAACAGTTATCGCAGCAACACGATGACGGTGGATGAGATTATGCAACTGACAATGCGTTGGTTTGGTCCCAAAGAAGATAAAGTTTCGCTGGAATATATACGCCAGGTGCCGGGTGTGCGTGGCGTGGTGGGCGCGCTGTATGACGTGCCGGTCGGGGAAACCTGGCCGAAAGATAAGATCAAAGCACTGGTTGATCAGGTACATGCCGCCGGTCTGACGGTGGAAGTGATCGAGAGCGTCAACATTCATGACGACATCAAGATCGGCCTGCCGAGCCGCGATCAATATATTGAGAACTACAAGCAGAGCATTCGTCACCTCGCTGAAGTCGGTGTGAAAGTGATCTGCTACAACTTCATGCCGGTGTTTGACTGGATGAAGACCGACATGAATTACGTGCTGCCTGACGGCTCACTCACCATGGCGTTCGAGAAGAAAGGCATCGATAAGAGCCTCGACGAAGTGGTGCAGGAAGTGTTGGGCAACTCAAACGGTTTCGCGTTGCCAGGCTGGGAGCCAGAGCGTCTGGCGAAAGTGCAGGATCTGTTTGCGCAATACAAAGACGTTGACGACAACAAGCTGCGTGAAAACCTCGCTTACTTCCTGAAAGCGGTGATCCCGGTATGTGAAAAAGTGGGCGTGAAGATGGCGATCCATCCTGACGATCCACCGTACTCGATCTTCGGTCTGCCACGCATTGTAAAGAATCGCGAAGACCTCGACTGGATCTGTAACGTGGTGGATTCAGAGGCTAACGGCATCACGCTGTGTACCGGATCGATTGCGGAAGATCCGCAGAATGATGTGTACGGTATTCTGGCCGAGTTCTCACGCCGCAAACGTATTCCATTTGCGCACGTACGTAACATCAAGATTATTCAGGACAAAGATTTCTACGAGTGCGCACATCCTACTGAGTATGGCTCGCTGGATATGTACAAGGTGCTGCAATCGATGCACGACAACGGCTTCGATGGCTACATTCGTTCCGATCATGGCCGCTTTATCTGGGGCGAAACCGGACGTCCGGGCTACGGTTTGTATGACCGCGCACTCGGCACCACTTACCTGATGGGTCTGTGGGAAGCGCTGGAAAAGCGCTAATTCACCCTGCCCTCCAGGCCGCTGATAACAGCGGCCTTTTTTATTGCCGTCAGTCTTCCCAGCACGTTAACGAGAAACCTCATCCCAACCCTTAAACAGCAAGCTGGCATTCACGCCGCCGAAGCCAAAGCCGTTCGACAGCACATGCTGCATCACCATCGGCAGAGGTTTCAATGCCACCAGATTCAGCCCGGCAGCGGCTTCATCGGGATTTAGCAGATTGAGCGTGGGCGGTGCGATTTGATCGCGCAGTGCCAGGATCGAGAAGATCGCCTCCACGCCGCCCGCGGCACCCAGCAGATGCCCGGTGGCGGATTTCGTCGAGGTGATTGCCACATTGCTGTCCGCAAACAGCGTGCGAATGGCCGCCAGCTCGCCTTTATCGCCCACCGGCGTGGAGGTGGCATGAGCGTTGATATGCTGCACCTCGGCTGGGGTGATGCCCGCCTGCGCCAGCGCAGTCTCCATCGCACGGCGAGCGCCCTCACCGGTTTCCGGTCCGGCGGTGAGATGGTAGGCATCGGCACTGGTGCCATAGCCGACCAGCTCCGCCAGCGGTGTCGCACCGCGTGCCTGTGCATGTTCCAGTGATTCAATCACCAGCAGACCTGCGCCCTCACCCATTACAAAGCCATCGCGGTCACGATCAAACGGACGAGATGCCTGTTCAGGATGATCGTTAAATCCGCCTGACATCGCTTTCGCAGCCGCAAAGCCCGCCAGACTGACGCGATGGATCGCCGCCTCGGTGCCGCCGCACAGCGCGATGTCTGCCTCGCCGCTGCGGATCAATCGTGCCGCATCGCCAATCGCCTGCGCACCCGCCGCGCACGCCGTGACAGGGGCGCCAATCGGGCCGCGAAAACCGTGGGCAATCGACACATGTCCCGCCGCCAGATTGGCAAGGAAGGAGGGAATGGTAAACGGCGATAAGCGGCGCGGGCCACGATTGGCGGTGGTTTCAACCGCGTTGGCAATCTCGTTGAAACCACCAATGCCAGTGGCGATCACCGTCGCGGTGCGCTGGCGATCCGCCTCATCCTGTGGGAACCAGCTAGCTTGCGTCAGCGCTTCATGCGCCGCCACCAGCGCAAACTCAATAAAGCGATCCATTTTCTTGCGATCTTTTGGCGCGATCACGCGCTCGGGATCGAAGCCATGCTGTTGATCTTGTTCCAGCGTGGGCACTTGACCCGCCACTTTGCAGCTGATGTCCTGCACCATCTCGTCCGGTAAGGCGCTGATGCCGGATTTCCCTGCCAGCAGTGATTGCCACACCGCTTCTGTACCGCAGCCGAGCGGGGAAACCATCCCCATACCAGTAATCACAATACGTTTCATCGATAACTCCTTAAGCTGCGGGCTTTTTCATCAAAGGCACCAGCAGCGCAGCGATACAAAATCCGACCATGATCAGCCAGAATGCGTCCGAAAAAGCCTGCGTGCGCGCCTCGCGCAGGGTGAGTGAAGCCAGCGATTGCAGCGCCGCCGTGTGCGCCGCATCCAGGCTGAGTCCGTTAAACATCAGGGCTGCGGTGCGCGATTGCAGATAGTCGCCGAGCGACAAACTGGCGCTGTTGAGGTGATCGGCCAGGCGGCTGAAGTGCAGATTGGTGCGGTCATTCAGCACGGTGCCGCACAGCGCAATGCCGATAGCGCCACCGAGATTACGCATCAGATTAAACAGTCCTGAGGCTAATTTTAGTCGCGCGGGTGGCAAGCTGCCGAGCGTCAGCGTCACGGTGGGCGCCACCGCAAACTGCTGCGCCATGCCGCGAAACGCCTGCGGAAACAGCAGCTCTTTTGCGCCCCAGTCATGGGTAATCGGCACAAAGAAAAACATCGATACACCAAAACTCATCAGGCCAAACGCCAGCAAAATGCGCAGATCGACGCGGTTCGCCAGCCAGGCATAAAGCGGGATCGACAGGATCTGAAAAATGCCGGTGGAGAAGATCGCTAGCCCGATCTCCAGCGCACTAAAGCCGCGCACCTGGCTGAGAAACAGCGGCGTGAGATAGATGGTGGCGAAGATCCCCACGCCAGCCATAAACGAGAAATAACAGCCGAGGCTAAAGCCTAGATCTTTTAACGCGCGCAGATCCATGATCGGCTTGGCGTGGTTTAGCGTGCGGAAGATAAACAGCACGCCACACAGCAATGCGATCCAGCCTGTGGTGGTGATGGTGCTATCGTCAAACCAACCCCAGCGCGGCCCCTCTTCCAGGGTGTACTCCAGACAGCCCAGTGATAGCGCCAGCAAGACAATGCTGAAGTAATCCGCACCGCGCAGTAACTCGGGATTCGGCGAGTCGATCCTGACCAGCAGCGGCACCGCGATGGCGATGTAAATACCGGGAATGATGTTGATGTAAAACAGCCAGTGCCAGCTGAAGTTATCGGTGATCCAACCGCCTACCGTGGGCCCTAGCGTCGGCGCTAATGAAGCCAGCGCACCCACAGTGGCGGCCGCAATCACCCGCTGCTTACCCTGGAAAAAGGCAAAGGCGGTAGTGAACACCAGCGGAATCATCGAGCCGCCCGCCAATCCCTGCAAGGCGCGAAAGGCGATCATGCTCTGAATATTCCACGCCCAGCCACACAGCAAACTCATTACCGTAAATCCGCAGGCGGAGACGGCAAACAGCCAGCGTGTGGACATCACGCTCGCCAGCCAACCGGAAAGCGGGATGATGATGATTTCCGCGATCAGGTAGCTGGTTTGCACCCACACGGTTTCGTCGTCACCCGCCGAGAGCCCCCCGCCGATATCCCGCAATGAGGCGGAGACAATCTGGATATCCAGCAAGGCGATAAACATGCCGATGCACATGGTGGCAAAGGCGAACACCTTCTTGCTGACCGGCATCTCCGCCGGTGCCATCAGCGGTGCAGCCACGCTGCTCATCGCGCGCTTCTCTCATCCACCGTCACCGTGACGGAAAGACCAGGGCGTAACAGACCCAGCACCGCCGCGTCGCCGTCCAGCACAATGCGCACCGGCACGCGCTGGACGATTTTGGTGAAGTTGCCAGTGGCGTTTTCTGCCGGAAGAATGCTGAAGCGTGAACCGGTGGCTGGCGACAGGCTGCCAACATGGCCATTAAAGGTGCGACCGGGTAACACGTCCGCGACGATGCGAGCCACCTGCCCCGGCTTCATATTGGCTAGCTGGCTCTCTTTGAAGTTGGCATCGATCCACAGCCCTTGAACAGGCACCAGCGACAGTAGCTGCGTGCCGCTGCTGACATAAGAACCTGACCAGGCGCGACGATTGCCCACCACACCATCAAAGGGGGCGCGGATTTCAGTGTATTCAAGATTGAGCTTCGCCATCGCCAGCCCCGCTTGAGCCTGAGTTAAGGCGGCTTTGGCCTGCTGCTCACGGGCATCCAGCACCTGCAACTGGCGCTCGGCAACGGTTTTGTCGGCGCGGGTTTTGCTCTCTTCCGCCATCGCCTGATGGTAATCGGCCTGAGCATGATCGCGGATCTGCTGTGAGACCGCGGAGCTACTGGCCAGCGCACTGTAGCGGCGCTGATCGGAGGTGGTTTTCAGTGTTACCGCCTGCGCTGCCAGCAGAGAGGCGTGCGTGCCCGCAATAGTGGCAAGTTGCAGCTGGCGCGTGGCAGCGATATCGCTTAACGCGGCTTGCTGTGCTGCCACTTCACCCGTTGCCTGATCCACCGCCGCCAGATAATCACGGTTATCCAACTGCACCAGCAGATCGCCTTTTTTCACCTGTGCGTTGTCCTGCACCGCCAGCGTGTGAATGTAACCGGAGACTTTGGCGGAGATGGCGCTGATATCTGCCCCGACATAGGCATCATCGGTCGAAGGCATAAAGCGCGCGGTGTGCCACCAATAGTAGCCGTAACCTGCCGCCGCTAAACCGCCGATTGCCACTGCCAGCAGCAGAGCGGATTTTTTACGCGTGCGGGTCATGGCTGTTTCTCTGTAAGAGGCGGAGAGAATTTCAGCGTGCTGTCACCCGCGCGTTTTTTCTGCAAATAATCATGGCGATAGTGCATGATCGGTGCCGCTGCAGGGCCGGGCACCATTTGGTATTTATCGCTGGTGAGCGGTTGGCCGTTTTCGCTATCGACCAGCTGCGGTTTCACTGGACGCTGGGTGGCGGTTTCCACCAGCTGCATCTGCCTTCCTTCCGGCGAGAAGTGGGTGCTGCCCCACTCGGCCAGCGCCAGGATAACGCCACGCAAATCACGTCCGGCGGGCGTAAGGTGATATTCGAAGCGCATCGGCGTAGTGCTGTAACACACCTTTTCCAGCAAACCATCTTCCACCAGCTCTTTCAGGCGGCGCGACAGGATGTTCGGCGCCACGCCGCTGTTTTTCTGGAATTCGTCAAAACGGGTAAACCCGGCCAGCGCATCGCGCATGATTAGCATGCTCCAGCCATCGCCGATACGGCCAAGGCTGCGCGCAATCGGGCAGGCCATTCGATAAAGCGGTTCGTTTTTCATGGTGGTATTCCGCAGAGGATCTTATGCGGCATACTGTTGCAGAGTGACTATCATTTTGCAAGTGACTTGCATAATGAAAGCAAGGAGTGTTCATTTTGAAGCGCAATGAATTGCGCCGCTACCCAACCCGTGCAGGCCCTATAGCGGCGCGATTTATCGCGCAAATTTGCCAAAAAAAAACGGCAGCCACATGGGGCTGCGGTCTCATCACAACTTATCAAGCTTCAGGTGCGCACGCGCAGTGCTGCCTCAATCTTGTCGGCGATCTTAGTGACCACATAAGCAATCACCATGTAGAACACCACCGCAATCAGGAAGGCTTCGAGGTAGTAGAAATTCAGCGCCGCCGTCAACTGCGCCTGGGCAAAGATATCCACCACTTCAATCGCAAACGCCAGCGACAGGGCTTTCATGATCACCATAAACGCATTCGCCAGATCGGGGATCGCCGCCACGATAATCTGCGGGAACATCACCCGACGGAACAGCTGTCCACCGCTGTAGCCGAGTGATAAGGCTGCATCGGATTGTCCACTGTCGAACGAGTTCAGCGCGCCTTTCCACACTTCGGCCTGGAATGCCGCGACACAGGCACTCAGCGCCACAATGATGATCACCCAGTTCGGCAGTGAATGGGCATTCACCTCGACGCCAAACAGCGTGGCAACAAAGTGCAGCGCCGGTGGCAAGCCGTAATAGGCGAGGAAAATCACGACCACCATCGGCACGCCTTTGAAGGCGATTTTGTAGGTGATCACCAGCTGGCGCAGCACCGGAATGCGGCGATGTTCGATAAAGGCAAACAACCCACCCAACAGCGTCGAACAGATAAACACCGTCACTGCCATCAGCAGCGTCACCGGTACCGCATCGAGAATGCTCCAGAAGTCCGGCAGCAAAACCTCAGCATCAAACATGGTTTGTCTCCCCGACTCAGACGCTGGTGGTGAACTTCACGCGCGGTGCAGACTTAGAGCTGTACTTCGCATGACGTTGTTCAAAGAAGCGGATAACCAGCCACGCCACACCGCACAGCAGTGAATAGAGCACGGCCAACACCAGATAGGTGCCGAACTGATACTGGTTGTAATCGCGTTCCATAATCAGGTGCGCGGTCGCCATCACATCTGCCGCACCGATGTACATCACCAGCGCCACGTTATGAATCAGATAGATAATCGCATTGCCGTAACCCGGCAGCGCAAAGTGCACCGCTTGCGGGCCAATCACCCGCAGCATTTTCTGGCGGAAGCTGTAGCCAAGGCTGTCGGTGGCATCGTGCTGACCCCGTTCCACCGCAAGGTATGCCGGGCGCATCACTTCCGACAGATATCCGCCGTGATACAGGCTCAGGCCGATCATCGCCGCCACATTGGCGGTAAAGAAGTCACCAAAGCCAAAATTATCGGTGATCAGCGGCATGCCGTAGAAGGCCACAAACAGCTGCAGCACCACGGGCACGCTGCGCGCATAGGAAACATAGAGATCGGCCAGCTGGCTGATCACGGGAATACGGCGCACGCGAAAAACGGTGGCGATCAGCGCCAGAAAGAACCCGGCAATCATCGCGACAAACATGATGCCGAGCGTCAGTGGCAGCGCCGACAGCAGTTCTGGAATCATGGAGGATAGATTCACGGTGAAACACTCCTGCTAAAAAGGACAGCATGCGCCCGGCTCAGCACCGGGCGCAGTGAATCTATTACTTCATGTACTTAGTGACTTCTTCGCCAAACCACTTCTGCGCCAGCTTATCCAGCGTGCCGTCGTCTTTCAGTTCTTTCAGCGCTTTGTTCACGTCATCGTTCAGGGCCTGGTTTTCGGCAGAGCGGTGGATCAGCACATAGGTGTTGTTGATCACCACCGGCTCACTGGCTTTGATCGCCAGCTTCTGGTTGTCGATAACCGTCTGCTCACCGAGGTTTGAAGGCAGGATCAGCGCATCGTATTTACCGTTCTGCACTTCTTTCAGGCGATCCGGGTAAGGCACACCGGCGCTGGACGCTTTGATGGTGATTTTGTCGTTCGGGTTGTCCTGCTGCCACTGGGTGACGAACTTATACACGCCGCCGCCTGCGGTCACTGGCACGATGTTCTTGCCGACCAGATCTTTCATGCCGTTGATATTGCTATCGCTGCGGCTGTAAATCTTCATCAGGCTGGCACCGATCGGTGCATCCGGGATCAGGAACTGTTTGCTGCGCGCTGGCGCTTTGTAGTAACCGCCAGTCGCCATGTCGTATTTGCCGGTCACCAGGCCGGTTTCCTGCGCGATATCCGCCGCGCCTTCCATCACGAATTTGTACTGTGGCAGTTTGGCGTTGATGGCTTTCAGTACGTCCGGCTCGTAACCCTCAGGTTCGTGACCGATCGCGCCCCATGACAGCGGTTTGGATTCCGCAGCGGTGGCGATTTTGATGGTGCGTACCGCGTCAGCAAAGCTGTTACCGCTGATCAGGGCCAGGGCGATGATGCCAGGCGCGGCCAGGCGACGTAATGTGGTTTTGATTGCAGGCATGTCTTTGATTCCTTTAATTATTAGAATGCTCGTTCTGAACTGAGGAACTGTGCAAGGCGCGGCAGGGTTGGGTTATCAAACATCTCTGTCGGACTGCCCTGCGCGGCCACGACACCCTGATCCATAAACACGATGCGATTCGAAATGCTTTTCGCGAACTGCATCTCATGCGTCACCAGCAGCGAGGTAATGCCGGATGACGCCACGTCTTTAATCACTTTCAGCACTTCACCCACCAGCTCAGGATCGAGCGATGAGGTCGGTTCATCAAACAGCATCACATCCGGACGCACCGCCAAAGCACGGGCGATACCGGTACGCTGTAACTGGCCGCCAGACAGCTGCGACGGATAGTGATCGAGCTTGGCACCCAGACCCACACGCTCCAGCTCCTGCACGGCGATGTCGCGCGCTTGCTGTTTGGTTTTACGCTGGATGACGATCAGCGGATCCATCACGTTTTCCAGCACCGTCATGTTTTTGAACACGTTAAACTGCTGGAACACCATGGCGGTGCGCAAGCGGATCGCCTGGATCGCCGCTTTATCCGGTGACTGATAATCCATGCGGATCTGATCCAGCTGAATGGTCCCGGCTGACGGCTTCGCCAGATAGTTAATGCAGCGCAGCAGCGTGGTTTTACCGGTGCCGCTTGGCCCAATGATCGACACCACATCGCCGCGTTTTACCGACAGATCAACCCCTTTGAGGATCGGATTGCTGCCGTAAGAGAGCGTAATATTGTTGAGTTCTAACATCCGGTGCAGCCCTTATTTGTTCAGGTCAGCATGGCCGAGCACATGCATCAGACGGTTGGCCCAGCCGAAAATGGCGATGGCGTGGATCAGATCGATAATCTCCTGATCGTTCATGCCGACGGCACGCAGTGCCGCCACATCTTCCGGCGTGGCCTCAGAAGGCGTAACCGATAAACGGCGGGCAAAGCGGTAGATCGCCGCATCGCGTTCACCTAATACATCCGCTCTATCAAAATAGATGGCACTGACCACGGCGTCACTGTCAGCTAACTGTGCATGACGTCGCGCATGCACCACCGCGCAATAACGGCAGCCGTTGACGATCGAAGCCCCCAGCGCGCCCAGCTCACGATCGGCACGATCGAGGCCACCTTCAACATACATAATGGCGTTGAACAGCCCGGTACGTGCGGTGTAACTCTCGGGATCGTGCACCAGCGTGCGCACGTACTCGGAGATCTTCTTGTTCGACGGCGTCACTTTCATCGCATCGAGCTGCGCCGGTGTCGCCTGTTCAACATCTACTGGCGTGATATACGGATGCCAGTGCAGCGGCTTGAGATTTACCGACGGAATCATGCGGACCTCATCAAACGTAAGCCAGCCGCCACGCGCGTCTGGAAGTTAACAAAGGCGATCAGCTCAGAGAGCGCAACAATTTGCGGGTTGCTCAAACCGGCCTGCTCCAGCAAGCGAATATGCTGTTCGGTAGCCTGAATGGGCTGCTGCGTGACCATGTCAGCATGGCGCGCAATCGTGGCCAGCGGCTCTTCCGCTACGGCGCAACCTGAGGCCAGCGCCAGCAAGGCTTCAGACGGATTTAACGCCGCCAGCTGCGCCTGGTAATCACGTTGCAGCGGCGCATCGTAGTTCAACACCGCCATACGCTGCGCCAGTGCCAGACGCAGATCCGCAGGTAAACCCTGATCCTCTTCCGGCGCGAGTACTGACACACGGCACGCTTCCGCGCCCTCAACAAATTCGGGACGCAGGCGGCGCGTCTGATACAACGCCTCTTCTGGTGTTAATCCGGCTGCTTGATCAATAGCGTCGCTCACAACGCGTTCTCCTGTTTTAGTAACGGGGTTGAATCCACCCATTCATCGCCCTGTAATTCAGGGGTGTCAAAAGCTTGTAAGTTGGCGTAGTGCTGCTCGACGTCCTCGGCAAACAGCGAGGCGGTAATACCGCGCACCAGGCGATCGGCACCGGCGCTTACCGCAGGAATGTCGCCGGAGACTTTGCCGTGCGTCAGCATGGCGGCATCGTTGAAGCAGTGGATGTGTGCCAGCATCGGGCAGGCATCAGGCGTTAGTTCGCGGAACTCGAATGAAGGGCCGAGATCCGGCGCTTCCAGCAGGCTGTGGCGCGGATTGCCCATCTCAGGTTGATAGCGACCGTCAGACCAGCTGCGAATATGCGGCGCAATGGCAGCAAACTCCGGGCGGCCGTGGAAATCGTTGGTGAAGCCGGTGGCGGCGATCAAAAAGTCGTAGTGCAGTGCGCCCTGGGTGGTTTCAATCAGCAGGCCGTTTTCTTCCTGTTTAACGGCGTTAATGCCGCAATCGAGGAAGAAGCGCGCGTTTTCATGACGTGATACGCGCAGAGTGGAAGAGCGCGGCGGTGGCGTTTGCGTCGCGGCGGTGTAATCGACAAATTTCCATTTCCACGCATCCGGCAACTGATGCATGCCGTGCACCACGCCCTGACTGCCAATGCCGGTCATCTTGTTGATGCGCGGCATTTCTTTGCGGCGAATCAGCAGATCGACGGCAGCAGCGCCCTGTTCCAGCGCGGTGGCCGCGTTATCCATCGACGAGGCGCCTGCACCAATCACCGCAATGCGCTTGCCTTTTAAGGCAGTGAAATCGATGTCATCAGCGGAGTGTGCCCAGAACTGGCGATCAATGCCCTGCAGGAAATCCGGCACGGCGAAGCCACCGAGGCCAGAACGTCCGGTGGCCAGCACCAACCGGCGCGTGTAAACACGCTCGGTTTCGGCACCCTCCAGATCCAGCGCAATTAAATCCCCGGCCTGCGCAATGCTGGTGACGCGCACGTTGTTGTGCACCGGCAAATTCAGCACCTTGCGGTACCAAATCAGGTAATCCATCCACTGCGCTTTAGGGATTTTGTCCAGCTCCTGCCACGCCTCTTTGCCCCACTGCGCCGTGAACCAGGCGCGGAAGGTCAGTTGCGCGAGGCCGAGAGCCGGGCCGTGCAGCGTTTTTGGTGAGCGCAGGGTTTCCATACGCGCAAAAGTGATCCACGGCCCCTCCAGCCCAGCGGGTGCGGCGTCATAAGCCACCACATTGCTGATGCCGGTGAACTGTAATTTGGCGAGTGCCGCCAGACCGCACATGCCCGCTCCAATCACCACTACATCACGGACCGGCGCACTCTGGAAGGTGCGTTCCGGTACCCAGGATTTGGCGGGCAGTTCCAGAAATTCCAGATCCTGCTGAAGCTGAGCTTCTAATGCAGCAAGACCTTTGGCGGCATACGTCATAGAGAGATTTCCCTGGTGTCAGCGATCGCGTTGAGAGCGAGCGAAAACGATGAAAACACGCCGATGATCCTACCTTTTTAATTATCTATAAAACGCATAATAGGCAGCTAACAATCATCAATGCGCATAATAGGAGCTAAGTTTTCGCATAATCCTCTTGCCCTAAATGTGAGTCAAGATTTTCGCTCAGGATTTGACCAATGGATTTCTTATATCTTATGCCGAAAAAGTTATAAGCGTTGAAAATGAAGGGATTCATCGCGCCTGATAAGTCAGGAAGCCGCGGTGCATTATCCTGCCGCTGTAGCGTAATAGGGCTATTGCGTGCCTAATGCATTCGGTTCAGATGCGTAGCGATGTGCTTCATCTCTAATTGAAGCGCTAATGCAGTTGGATGAACTCAATTGCCCCGCTATGACTCCTGGTTTATCACTCGCATGATGCGCGGATGTTCACTGGCAGGCAGACGTTCAAACCCTGGCAGCAGCTGAGCAGCGGCGTCTGCCAGCGCTTCCACCAGCGCCTGCGCAGCGCTGGAAATCTGGCGGCCTTGCGGCGTGATCACGCCAAAGAAGTAAGGGATGTCTTCCTGAATCGGACGAATCGCCACACCGGCCAGCGGCATGCCCCAGCCGGTGACCGGTTCGAGGATCGCCACGCCCAATCCGGCACGCACGCAGCCCAGAATATTTGCCGATGAGTTGGTTTCGATAGTTTCCAGCAGCGGCGCTTTGACTTTCTTCAGCGCCTTTTCGTAACGACTACGCAGGCGTTGCGGACTCCACGGTGCAATCAAACGGCGGCCAGCAAGCTGGCTCAGCGAAAGCGCACTGTGTGCCGCCAGTTCATCCTCTTCCGGCAGCGCAATTACGCACTGTGATTGCCCAATCCAGTGCAACTCCACCGCATGATGCTCCAGCGGCAAGCTGCACAAACCGATGTCTGCTTCAGCGGTAATCACCGCATGTGCCGTCTGTACGGCAGACTCACTGATGATTTGCACTTTGTTCTGTAAATTGAGTGCGGCCAGTGCCTGCGGCAATAACCCGGCGGCCAGTGCGGGCGTGGCAGCAATACTGAGTGGGCGATGCTGCTGATGCGCGATCTCTTGTGCGCGCAAGCGGATCTGTTGCAGCGACAGCAGCGCTTTCTGCACATACTGATGCAGCTGCAGTGCTTCTTCCGAGGGGTGAATACGCGGGCCGTTGCGGATAAACAGCGGATAACCCAGCGACTGCTCCAGCTCCTGAATCAGGCGGGAAACGGCGGGCTGCGAGCGGTTTAGTGCTTTGGCGGCCGCCGTCACGCTGCCGGCTGAAATTACCGCCGAGAAGGCTTCCAGCTGACGCAGATCGAGGTCGTTTAATGGAGTCATCGCGTGGTTACTTCCCTAAGTCATTGATCGTTCCCGACAATCACGCGGGAAAAAATCCATCATAGAGAGAGTTACGCGAATTAGCCACTCAATGAATACTGCCAACGATGCCCATTAAAAATGAGTGAGGCCAAGGTGTCGAATGAGAAGTATATGCAATGTCTTTACGAGTAATCACAATTTTAGCACAGCCTATTGGAGTCGGAGTTTAGCAAGCAGTGGATTAACAAGCTGTAGGGCATACATTACATAAATAGCGGGTGATAATGACATATACAATCTCATCCACTGACATATTTAAAATACAATAAAAAATACAATCAAAAAGTCATTACAGATTCAACTACTCGTTATTACTCCAGTGAAATAACAAGTTTGCACATTTTTTAGTTTCAATTTCTCCTGACTTACCTTAACCACCAGGAATAATATGAAAGTCTCATATGTATTCATTTTGTTATTTCTTTCACTCATTTCTCTAAGTGCGAAGGCAGTGATCAGTATTACTCGCGCTGAAATTCCTGCGGGTTCCTCCAGAATTGAAATAAGCTACAGCGCTTCCGGTGGAAATGCCACTTCACACATTGGATGTGGCGTTAGGTATTGTGGATTCGGCATTTGGGTAGTGAACAGCTCGGGAGCAACTGCAACAACACGCTATGCGCTACATAGTGGCAGCGGCGGAATGCCCGCTACAGATACCTGGTCAAATGCCAACATTACTTTTTTACGCAATTACCCCGCTAGCGCCTCTTTTACCGCAAGTTTACCTTTAGGTTCCCCACCCTATTCGATTTGTGTGGGTGGCGGAACAAATGCTTTAGGCGCTAATTATCGAAACCAACCTGGCACTTCATGCCGCACAGTTTCTCTCCCCCCGGTTCCTACCAGTTGCTCATTCTCTGGATCTCCTAACATCAATCATGGCTCACTGCAGGCTGACAAAGTGAACGGAAAGCAGGATAGCGTTTCTATCAATGTATACTGTAATCGCGCCACCTCAGCCACTATCGGCAGCCTGGGCGGTACCATAAACCTGGGTGGCGGAGTGACTTCAACACTCACTTTTGATGGGCGCAGCTCAGGTTCTATTTATCTGTCCAGCGGCAACTCTACCCATACAGTATCCTCAACATTAAGGGCAACAAATCCCACGCCCGGTGATAAGAGCGGCAGCGGCACCATTGTGATCAACCTACCCTGAGCCGTCAGTAAAGAGACCGCATCTAATCAGCTCCTGTCCTCACGGCCCGGCAATTGCCGGGTTTTTTATCGCTAAACTTGCATAGAAAACGATTGCGCCCGAAACTATTCTCTCCCTAATCCTGATTCACATGGAAGAGAAAGGAATGGCGTTATGACGCAGAATGGCATCCCAGCTAACAGAACCTTGCTGCTCGCACTGCTGGTTGCAGTCACCTTTTTTATGGAAAACCTCGACGCCACCGTCATTACCACTGCTATTCCACAAATGGCGCGCGATTTCGCTGCTAGCCCGGTGGCGCTTAACGTGGGTGTGAGTGCTTATTTACTGGCAGTAGCGGTGGGTATTCCGATGAGTGGCTGGTTAGCGGAACGCTACGGAGCACGCACGGTGTTTGCCTGTGCGATTCTGGTATTTACTGTTGCGTCGATACTGTGTGGACTCAGCGATACCCTGCCAATGTTCACGTTAAGCCGCGTTTTGCAGGGCATTGGTGGCGCGATGATGGTGCCAGTCGGTCGTATGGTAGTGCTCCGTGTGACCGAAAAAAAAGACATGGTGAAAACCATCGCCTTTATTACCTGGCCGGGATTGATTGCCCCGGTGCTCGGTCCACCGCTCGGTGGCTTAATAGTGACTTACGGACATTGGCCGTGGATCTTCTGGCTCAATATCCCACTCGGCATTATCGCCATTATTGCCACCGTTTATCTGGTGCCCCAGTTTAAAGCAGAACAACCGCGTCCGTTTGATGTGCGCGGATTTGTGCTGACCGCTACCGCCTGCACGGCGCTGATTATCTCCCTGGAAGCGCTAGGACAAATGCATCTCAGCCTTGGCATTCCATTGCTGTTACTTGGCGTGTTGTGCAGTGTGCTGGCCTATCGCCACAGCTTCAGCCATCCGCAACCGCTGTTGCCGTTCAGTGCCATGACTATTGATACTTTCCGAAATGCCGTTGTGGGCGGTTCACTTTTTCGTGCTTCGATAAACGCCGTGCCGTTTCTGCTTCCTCTGCTATTCCAGCTTGGCTTTGGCTGGAGTGCTGCGCAGGCAGGCGCCATGGTGCTGTGGGTATTTGCCGGTAATCTGGCGATGAAACCGGCCACCACCTGGCTAATGAAGCGATTTGGCTTTCGTCAGGTGCTAATGGTGAACGGCTTAATCAGCCTGGTCGCAATGTTGGGTTGCCTGCTGCTCAGCCCTTCACTTGGCTATTTCGCGATTGCTGCCATTCTGTTTATCGGCGGGTTGTCGCGCTCGCTGCAGTTCAGTTGTTACAACAGCTTAGGGTTTGCCGATGTACCCCAGGCCAAAATGAGTGACGCCTCTGTGGTGTTTAGTATCTTCTTCCAGTTCAGCATGAGCGCCGGCATTGCACTTGCCGCCCTGTTCTTACGCGGAGCCATGCTGTGGCACGAACATGCAACCATTAAGCAGAATGACATTCATATCGCTTTCGCGGGGGTAGCTTTGCTGGTGCTGGTGTCCTTGTTTGATGTCTGGCGGCTGGAGAAAAATGCCGGAGCACAGGTGCTGAGTCGTTAACAATAAAACTGCCTGCGCGGATAATGCGTGGGCGGCTTTATTCATGGCTAGCTCATCAGGAGAATCATGGCTTATTAATAAGTATCATTAACTGTTCTCGTAATATTTCCGACGCTGCTCACATTAAACGCTATCTTGCGATGTTATAGTTTTCAGCAATTGGATCGATAGGTTATTCAGATTAAAATATCGACATCCTGTTTCCTCTATCCTTTTATCACTTCATTTGTAATACATCCCTGACAAATAGCCCATTCACTCACTACATCATCAGAAAATAAATCTTATTTTCATCAGATTGATCGCTATTCATAATACCTTCCAACGACGCCAATAAAAAGAATCATAAGGCTGAGCGAAAATGAATCGTGCAGTTTCTAACCTGCATATTCAAGGAGCACCTGATAGCAGTGTGCAAATACTGACACTTCGTCAATATAAAGGCGTAATACATCGCTTACACCTCTGATGAAGCATCAGTGAACACCATGTTTTAAATATAAAAACATCGGCAAACAAAATGGAAGATATTAAATGAAAAAGTGTATTATCGCCCTGTCCGTATTAAGCCTGTTTACTGCTTCCTCTGTCTACGCTGCAGGAAACACAGGTAAAGTGACTTTCACCGGTTCAATTATTGATTCTCCGTGTTCTATTGCTCCAGGATCATTAGATCAAACTGTATCGCTGGGTGCTATTTCTAACGTGCTGCTGGCAGACAGTGGCAACACGGGTAGCTCAACCCCTCAGATTTTTAAAATCGAACTGGAAGATTGTGTTATCGCCACTGCCGGTACGAATGACAAAGTGACTGCACGCTTCACCGGTGCAACCTCTTCCTATGATCCAGAAAGCCTTGCGTTGACCGGCGGTACCGCACGAGGTGCATCAATCCAGATGTTCACCAATGACGGTGAGAAAGTGAAAATTAATACCCCAACTGCCGCCCAGCAAGTATTCAACGGCAGCAATACCCTAACCTTCACCGCCAATGTTAAGGGTGGTGGATCTACTGCAACCATCGTTCCCGGCACATTCCAGGTGCCTGCGAACTTTGTGCTGAGCTACAACTAATCGGCCATTTCTCTCCCCTTAACCTGCGGCGATTTTGTCGCAGGTTTTTTCAACTGGATAAACTGGGAACGAACCTTTGAAGCGTATGATTTCAGGTAGTTTTAAACCCGTGATTCTACTGACCATCATACATATATCGATGCTGGCGAAAGGTGCCTTTGCCGCGGGTGAAAGTATCTCACAAGTGCACATTACTGGGTCCATTGTTGGAGCCGCTTGCAGTATTAGTTTAGGTTCGCCCGACCAGACGATAAATATCGGAAACCATCCCGTTAGCGAAATAATAAAAGTAGGTCGTGGGCCAAACCACTTCTTCTCAATCGCTTTGTTAGGTTGCATGTTGTTTGAAAACGACACACAGCAAGCTGAAATAACCACGATTAAACTCATGTTCGATGGTGAGGAAGATGGGGGGCATTTTAAAGTATCAGGTTCTGCAAACGGCATAGCAATGATGATTAGCGATCACCATGGAAATCTAGCCTTTCCCGGAAAACATCTGAGTCAGAGCAAATTAAACAGTGATATGCAATTTAACTACCGACTAAACCTGATTGGTAACAAGGACGTCATTCGCTCAGGCGACCTACATTTAACACTTCGATTTAGAATAGATTACAATTAAAAAGGGAAACTATTATGCTGATGCGTTTTTTTTGGCATGCATTTGCCATTTCATTAATAAGCATATTAGTATTTTTTTCCTGCATCCTGGGAGCGAGAAGCACGCTCGCTGGCTCAGACATTCAGTTCAATACTGATGTGCTGGATCTTAAAGATCGTAGCAATATCGACATTAGCCAGTTTGCACGTAAGGGATTTATTTTACCTGGTGCATATACTCTCGCAATAAACATCAATTCAATCACGCTGCCAGAACGCGTGGTCAATTTCTATGCCTCTGAAGAAAACGAAAATGAAACCTTAGCCTGTATCACTCAGGAACTCATTCCTCTTCTGGGTTTGAAGGATAAGTTCTCCTCGCAGCTTCAATGGTGGCATCACGGGGAATGCTTAAATCTGAACAGTGTTGCAGGGATGTCAACGCGAGCTGATTTAGGTAAATCAACGTTACTGATCAACATTCCTCAAGCTTTTTTGGAATATAGCAGTTCTTCATGGGATCCCCCCGCACGATGGGAAGAAGGCATAGCGGGTGCGCTGTTTGACTATAACCTCAATTTTCAGACCATTAAGCAAAATGCGGTAGGCAGTAAAAGTCATACAAATTTATCGGGTAATGGCACGACCGGTGCCAATCTGGGTGCCTGGCGCGTACGTGCGGATTGGCAGGGTCGATATGACAATCAATCTGCAGGTGGCGGCGCACAAACTCCGCAGAACTGGGACTGGAATCGGTTTTATGCGTTTAGGGCAATAAAAAGACTGGGTGCCAAATTAACGCTGGGCGAAGACTATCTGAACTCATCGATTTTCGATGGCTTTCGTTTCACGGGTTTAAGTCTGGCGACAGATGACAACATGCTGCCCCCGAACCTCCGCGGCTATGCTCCTGAGATCAGTGGTGTGGCGAAAAGTAACGCCAAAGTCATCATCAGCCAGCAGGGTCGCGTCATTAAAGAGGTGCAAGTAGCGGCAGGCCCGTACCGCATTCAGGACCTTGATAGCGCCGTTTCCGGCAATCTGGATGTTCGCATTGAAGAACAGGATGGCAATATTGAACAATTTCAGGTCAATACAGCGACTATCCCTTACCTGACCCGCCCAGGACAGATTAGATACAAGTCCTCAATAGGCAGACCTTCAAATTTCGCACATCACACTGAAGGGCCACTCTTCGCGACGGGCGAACTTTCATGGGGAATCAGTAATGGTTGGTCCCTGTACACCGGTGGAATGGGCGGTAGTGACTACCATGCCCTGTCTCTTGGCGTCGGCCGGGACTTACTTGCACTGGGCGCAATTTCCACAGATGTCACTGTCTCAAATTTAAAAGACCATAACCGTGACACGCAGAGAGGCAATGCCTGGCGCGCAAGTTATGCCAAACGATTCGAGGATACAGGTAGCCAGGTATCATTCGCTGGCTATCGTTTTTCGGATGATGGTTTTCGTTCGATGGGAGATTACCTCAATGGTTTAAAAGGTAATGTCGATAACGGGCGCAGCAAAGAAATGTATACGGTTTCTTTGAACCAGCAATTTGAATCGCTAAACCTTGCCACTTATCTCAATTACAACCATCAGACGTATTGGAATCAGCAGTCAAATGACCGCTATGATTTCTCATTGTCAAAAAACATGGATTTGATGAAGTTTAAAAATGTCAGCCTGTCATTAACTGCATATCGAAGCGCATTGGGTCAAAACAATGACAAAGGCGTATATATGTCATTATCACTACCTTGGGGGCAATCTGGCACCGCCAGTTACAATAACTCTTACTCAAAAGGTAATAACCTCAATAGCGTGAGTTATTATGATCGTATTGGTGATGCTGATTCCTATCAGATTAGTGCTGGCGTGGCTAACAGTGATGCTGATATCGGAGGTTACTACACGCACAAAGGCAGCCTCGCCCAATTAAACACGTCAGTGAGTTACCGTGAGAGTCAATATCAAGCATTAGGTATGTCACTGCAAGGCGGTGCAACCCTCACTCCAAATGGTGGCGCATTTCACAGTAGCAGCGTTGCGGGTAGAACACGTATGTTAGTTGATACCGATGGCGTTGCAGGTGTGCCTGTTTCCGGCTACGGTCACTCGATCAACACCAACTATTTTGGTAAAGCCGTTATTACGGATATCAATAGTTATTATCGTAATAGTATCCGAATCAACCTCGATAAATTAGCTGATGACATTGAGGTAATGAAATCCGTTTCCCAAGGTACTTTAACTGAAGGTGCTATTGGCTACCGCACGTTCAATGTTACTCATGGTGGAAAAGCCATTGCCACGGTCCGTCTTGAAGATGGTTCAGCACCGCCTTTTGGTGCAAGCGTATTTAATCTGAAAAATCAGGAAACCGGCATTATCAACGATGATGGCAATGTCTATTTGAGCGGTATTCAGCCTGGCGAAGCGATGACGGTGCGCTGGAACAATGCCGATCAGTGCACCATAACGCCTCCACTGAATCTAACCAATGAAATAACCACAAATTTACTGCTTCCTTGCATTAAAGTTTAATCAAGAAATCACTTATAAATATTACATTTAATAATTAAGAGATGAATTCTCATGAAAAAAATAATATTGAAAAAAGCCCTCATTATCACATTAACACTCAATACTGGCGTTCAATCTGCCGTTGCAGCTGTCTCTCTTGACCGAACGCGAGTCATCTATCCGGGTTCAGAAAAATCAGTCAGTTTAACAGTCAGTAATAAAAATGAATCACTGCCTTATCTCGCCCAGGGCTGGCTTGAAAATGATAAGGATGAAAAACTTGAAAACAACACGCCTTTCATCGTGGTTCCTCCCATTCAACGCATCGAACCGAAAGAAGAAAGCCAGGTCAAAATTCAGGCTTTAACCTCCTCTGAGGCATTTAAACATCTTCCTGGTGATCGTGAGTCGCTCTTTTATTTTAATTTAAGAGAGATTCCACCTAAAAGTGACAAACCCAATGTCCTGCAGATTGCATTACAGACACGGATCAAATTTTTCTATCGTCCGGCAGATTTAGCCGAAGCCGCTGCGGCACAGCATGCAACGCCTTTTCAGGAAAAAATGACATTACTAAAATCAGGGGACAAATATACAGTTAAAAATCCTACTCCTTATTACATTACACTGATTGGTGCGAGCGCAAAAAAAGAAGGCAACGTTATCAAAGGATTCGAATCTATCATGATCCCTCCGTTCAGCCAGGCTCCATTGGGAGGGAGTGCATCCTCATTAGGTAAAAGCCCTGTTTTAGTTTACGTGAATGATTACGGTGGCCAGCCCTCGCTAATATTTAGCTGTAAGGGGAGTGAATGTCATGTGGATCCTCAGAATAATGGATAACCGGACATGCTGAACAAGAGAATAAAATTAATGATGAAGAAACTCGCCCGTAAGTGCATAGTGTCACGCATATACGTTCCCGTTGTGGCCATGCTATTTTCACCACTGGCCATCGCGGTATTTAAAAATGGCGCACTTGATAGCCACTTTGGTGTATTACGTGTTTATGGGACGTTGACTGAAAGCGCATGCTATTTAGATATGCATTCGGCCGATCAGTCGATTAATTTAGGTAATATTACGACCGCAAACTTCCATAATGTTGGTGATCAGGGGCCATTAATTCCTGTGTCACTAAAATTACATGATTGTTTGCGTCTTGCTTCAGACCCTCAACGGGAAAGGGATAATGTCGCCTGGAGCGCACATCAACCGGCGGTGTCATTTTCTTTCACTGGCGTAGAGGATGCTGCTAACCCGCAGCTTTTCCAGGCTCATGGCGTTAAGGGTATTGGTTTGCGTTTGAAAGACGCATCATTCAATAACGTTATTATTGGTCAACGAGGAAAGCCAGTGTTATTGCGACCTGATGATAGCCAGATCGTATATTATATTACTACGGAACGTACCCGAGGTGAATTAAGTGCTGGCAATTACTCTGCCAATATAAACTTCAGGCTGTGCTATGAATAGTAAGATTACGCCATTTGCAACTACCTGTGTTGCTATATGCTTAATGAGTCTGGCTCCGACTAAGTCTGTATATGCTTTTTCTGTGGGAGCCACCGTTAAAGTTAGAGTCCTCGCGCCGCCCTGTGATCTCAACAAAGGAAACGACATTGCTGTCGATTTCGGCAAAGGAATTCTCGCCTCGACGATTAACGGGAAAAATTATGAAAGAACGCTATCGTACACGCTTGAATGCCCTGCAACGGTATCAAAACTGCTAAAAATGCAGTTTTCAGGCACGGGAGCTGCGTTTAACTCAACCCTATTGAGTACCAGCAAGAATAACCTGGGAATTGAGATTAAATATGACGGCGTTAAGGTGCCCGTTAACGACTGGTTCAACTTTACCTATCCTGACCAGCCTGTTTTAACAGCTGTCTTAGTAAGAAACAGTACGGGTGGGATTAGCCTGGGATCATTCTCTGCGACAGCAATGCTGACGGTTGAATATCAGTAGATGGTACATGTGTATGGTTAATGAAGTTTTTTAATCTTTTCAATTTCATTGAAAAATATCCAGAGGAATGGCTATAAATGTAATTAAGTTTCCGTGTGAAGGCATCGCATTCCGAAAAACTGCTTAGCAGCAAAGCTTTGCAAGCCTATTGCACGCGATGCCGTCAGATGGATTAATAATGGCAAATACCAGTTAATTTCAAAGCAGCATCAACACCGCCCACCATTCTTCCATTTTCCGCAATAATGACTTCGCAAACCCGGCTATTCTGCCGCGCCACAGGCTGTGCCAACCTTTAGACAGGGTTCGGGATCATCCCGGCCACCACTAAAGGACACTGATGATGAAACTCTACCACTTCCCGCTTTCTGGCCATGCGCACCGTGCTCGTCTGTTCCTGTCCCTGCTCGACCTTCCTCATGAGGTGATTGATGTGGACCTCGCTAACGGCGAGCACAAATCCCCGGAATTTCTCGCCATCAACCCTTTCGGCCAGGTGCCGGTGCTGGAAGATGACGGCGTGTATATCTCCGACTCCAACGCCATTCTGGTTTATCTGGCGAAAAAATCAGGCCGCAGTGAGTGGCTGCCCGAAGATGCGCTGGGCGCGGCGCAGGTACAGCGCTGGTTATCGGTGGCGGCAGGCGAACTGGCTTATGGCCCTTGTGCGGCACGCTTGATTACCGTTTTTGGCCGCCCGTTCAACCCTGACGAAGTGATCGCCCGTGCGCACACCATTTTGGCGCTGATGGATCAACATCTGACAGGACGTGAATGGCTGGTCGGCGATCGCCCAACCATCGCGGACATCGCTCAGTACAGCTACCTGATCGGCGCGCCGGAAGGCAATGTGGATCTCTCTGGCTATCCGGCGGTCAATGCGCTGTTACGCCGTATTGAAGCGTTGCCGGGCTTTGTTCCCTTCCCGCAAACCGCTGCCGGTCTGCGCAGCATCGCGTGAGTTAACTATCATGGGCGAGAAACTTCCGGTATGGCATGCAGGTGAAATAGCCCTGCAGCAGCAAGCGGGCGTGGCCGAACGCATGGCGGAGGTCGGTCAGCGTGTGATTCGCGATTATATGCCCGACCAGCACCGCGACTTCTACGCGCAATTGCCGTTTATTGTGGTGGGCAGCGTGGATACGCAAGGCGATGCCTGGGTCACGCTGCTGGAAGGCCAGCCCGGTTTTATTTTCTCGCCCAACGCCAGCACGCTGGATATTGCCGCCCAGCCGGATCCCCGCGATCCGGCTGCTGCCGGGTTCACTGATGGCGATCCGGTTGGCCTGCTCGGCATTGAGTTGCACACCCGTCGCCGTAACCGCATGAATGGCATGTTGAGTGCGATTGGCGGTGGCTTTCGGGTACAGGTGGAGCAGAGTTTCGGCAACTGTCCGCGCTATATTCAGCTGCGCGATTTCCGCTTTGCTCGTTCGCCCAATGAGCCGGCTACCGGTGAGGTTGAGGAGCTGAGCAAGCTCGATGAGGCAGCCCGCACCACCATCGCCACCGCCGATACGTTTTACGTTGCGACTTATGCCGAGCATCAGGTTGATGCCTCGCATCGCGGCGGCAAACCCGGCTTTGTTAGAGTCGATGAAGATGGCCTGCTGACCATTCCCGATTTTAACGGCAACCTCTTCTTCTCCACGCTCGGCAACATCCACCGGAGCGGGAAAGCCGGACTGCTGTTTGTCGATTACCACAGCGGCGATACGCTGCAAATGACCGGCGATGCCAGCGTGATCCTCGACTCGCCGGAGATCGCTGCATTCCAGGGCGCCGAACGGTTGTGGACATTCCGCCCGCGCCGCATCATGCGACGTCATGCCGCTCTCGCCTTGCGCTGGGAAACGGAACTGGAAGGTATCTCACCGGCATCAGAAATGACGGGTGACTGGCAATCGGCTGCCGAACGCCTGCGCGCTAACGAACTGGCACGACGCTGGCGGCCATTTAAGGTGACGAAGATTGTCGATGAGAGCGCGTCGATTCGTTCTTTTCATCTGATGCCAGATGATGGCGCCGGTTTGCTGCCACATCAGGCAGGACAGCACATGCCGATTCGCGTGCAGTTGCCTGGTACAGACAAACCGCTGATTCGTCACTACACCCTGTCGGTTGCGCCGTCGGACGGTTTTTATCGCATCAGCGTCAAACGTGATGGCGTGGTCTCGTGCTATCTGCACGATCATCTTCGGATTGGTGATCGAATTGATACCCGTGCGCCAGCCGGTGATTTCACTATCGATGCGCAAGAGACACGCCCAGCGGTGTTGATGGCGGCGGGTGTCGGCATCACCCCGATGCTGGCGATGCTGCGCCATCTGGTTTATGAAGGACGCCGCAAACAGCGTATGCGCCCGACCTACTTTTTCCAGTCCGCGCGCAACAAAGCGGAACGCCCTTTTGTACGAGAACTGGATGCGTTGCTGGCGGCCTCACAGGGCGCATGCAAAATGGTGCGCGTGTTAAGCCAACCGGACGTTGCCGAACAGGGATTCGATTACGATGTCGCTGGGCGCATCGATATGGCGCTGCTTTCACAGGTGCTGCCATTTAACGACTACGACTTTTACCTGTGTGGCCCGCCGCAGTTTACTCAGGCGTTATATGACGGGCTGCGCAGCTACAATATCGCGGATAGCCGTATTCACGCCGAAGCCTTTGGCCCGTCCTCGCTGCAGCGCCGCATGGATGCGCAGCAAACAGAACAAACCTTACTTTCGATTTCGACGCAATCCATACCCGTGATGTTTATGAACTCAGCCAAAGAGGCGCGCTGGACGCCGAATAGCGGATCGCTGCTGGAACTGGCCGAAGCACGCGGTCTTAGCCCGGAGTACAGCTGTCGTGAAGGACATTGCGGATCGTGCAAAACGCGGATTCTAAAGGGAGCGGTAACCTACCCAACTGCGCCGAGTGCCAGTGTGGCAGAGGGGGAGATATTAATCTGCTGCGCGCAGCCGGCACAGCAGAATGGCGATATCGAGCCGATTCAGCTCGAGTTATAACGCGGGATTGTCGTTCAGATACAGCGTGAGGACGTTACACGAAAAGGAGTGCAAACCTGCGTTTATGCAGCAATATTTTTAAGCTCAATCATCGAGGACTTGCAGAAAATGCAGGTCGCACCGTGAGGATTTTTGGGGCTGACATCAAATACTGACTTACGGTATTGAGAGCCCTGACACTGAGGACATCTCATAAAATAGGTGAACAAATTAATATTAGAGACCTGTAACATTGATTGCTGAAGGGCCTTTCGGTCCATCTTGTACGGAGAATTCAACATGCTGACCCTCTTCAAGGGAGCGGAAATCACTACCGGTGATAGCAGAGAAATGTACGAAGACGTCTTTGCTGCCATTTTCAGGGGTAATAAAACCGAAACCTTTTTCAGAATTAAACCACTTTACAGTACCGAGAATTTTATTAGACATAATTAATACCTTTTCTTTTTTGCCGTGAGGCTGAGTAAACTGAATCGCAGAGAAAAATCAGGACTGAAATAAAACTCAAAGAGAAAGGGCTTGTTTTCGGCACTGACGTAGATGAGAGATAAACTGTGAACTAACTTTGAAACTGTCTGCATATCAGACTGAAGTTCATTTACGCATGTCTAATGCAACATTGCAAGATAAAAGAACAATAAACTTTCCATCCTTATGATTAATACTCTTAAAATAAAATAAACCCCTTCTAAAACAACATGATATTTGTTTTTCTTTCAGATTTTTCAGGGTTTTAAAGGTGTTGCGGCCAGTTAACTGGCATAACTGGCCGCTGATCATCATGCAGACTATTTATCTACTGGCCCACAACCGCCAATAATTTTCGAGATAGAAACAGCTGGATGAAGCAGATAATCGTAATCACAGTTCTTTTCTTTGTTGTACACGCTTCCAGTACACCCAGACAGCAGAGTCACTACCGCAGCGGCAATTGAAAACTTAATGAGCTTATTCATAATAACGCGTCCATTTGTTAAAAGTGTTTTTAACTGATTAATTTCATCTCGTGAGTATTAACAGGAATTAATAAAACCTTTAATAATCATTAGAGTGTGAAGTTAAGAGCTCAAGGCTCTTAAGCCGGAAATTATCGATTAATCCCACTATCAAACACAATATTCATAATCCCTTTTCAATGGACACATTATCTGAAAAATTTGTAGTCAAAACCTGACAATAATAAAAGCGTCAGATATGCCTTAAAATAATACGCCTGATATAGACTAAACACCTAACTCATCCATATTAACAATGGATCGATCATAGGGTTATCACGTCGATTAGAACTTGGTCATTTTTATATGAATACAGGATAAAGAGTGGTGATACAGGGAAGTCTTACCTTAAACAATGCTGATGACGTGGCTATCAGTTTTTTAGAGCACGAGCATGATGTGAAGTGGAGCTAACGATTTCACCACCCCACAATAGCAAAAACCCAGCCATAAAGGCTGGGTTTTCAGAATGTTGGTGCCCGGACGCGGAATCGAACCACGGACACGGGGATTTTCAATCCCCTGCTCTACCGACTGAGCTATCCGGGCAACGGGGCGCATTAAACCCTACTCAGGCCGCACCGTCAAACGCTTTTCAGCAAAAATCCGCTGACTGCTGGCTTTTACAGCAACCTTCAGACCATCCGGTAAAAAATTTCTGCAACGACCAACTTTAGTGGTGAATTTTTAACCGCACCCGCCGATAACCGATGTGACGACAAATTCCAATTATAAGGTCCACCATGTTTAGCACTATTACATCGGGAATAATGTCACGCCTGGCGTGGCAGAAGCGCGCTCGCAGCAGCGCCACGCTCAGCTCGTTGCAGGAGGCGATTGCAATGGTTGAGTTTACGCCGGAAGGCCACATTCTCGCCGCCAATAAACTGTTTCTGGAGCGCATGGGATACACGCTGAAGGAGATTGCCGGCCAGCATCACAGCATGTTCTGTACGGCTGATTTAGTCCAATCCCCGCAGTATCGCGATTTCTGGCGCCGCCTGAACCGGGGCGAAGGCTTCAGCGATAAATTCCTGCGCGTTGCCAAGCACAGCCGTCCCATCTGGCTGGAGGCTAACTATGTGCCGGTGCAGGATCGCAGCGGCCGGGTGATTAAAATCGTTAAGCTGGCGAGCGACATCACCGCACGGATTATTGATGCGCAAGAGCAGCGCGCCATGACCACCGCCATTGAACGTTCGATGGCGGTCATCGCTTTTAACCTCAAAGGCGAAGTGCTGATGACCAATGACAATTTCCTCAAAACCATGGGTTATCGCAGCGATGAGGTGATTGGCGTCCATCACAGTCAGTTCTGCCCGCCGCAGATGCGCAACAGTGACGAGTATCGCCGCTTCTGGCACAAGCTGAATCAGGGTGAATTTATCTCCGGTCAGTTTGAGCGCGTGAACAAGCTGGGTCGCACCGTGTGGCTACGTGCCACCTATAACCCGGTGTTTAACGAAGCCGGCGAACTGTACAAAGTGGTGAAATTCGCCACCGATGTGACTGCACAGGTGGAGAAGAACCATCTGGAGCGCGAGGCGGCACAACAGGCGTATCAAACGGCGCTGCAAACCAGCGAAAGCACGCGCCTCGGTGCCACGGTGATTGAAAACAGTGTGCAAACCATCAATGAGCTGGCGGGCGAACTGCACGGTATTTCCGGCGATATCAGTAACCTCAGCGAATCCTCAGACCGCATTGGTGCGATTGTCGAGAGCATTCGCCGCATCGCCGATCAGACCAATCTGCTGGCACTCAATGCAGCAGTGGAAGCCGCACGTGCTGGCCAGCACGGTCGCAGCTTTGCTGTGGTGGCTAACGAGGTGCGCACGCTGGCGGCAAACATCAACCGCGCCACCACCGAGATCGAGAATATGGTGCAACATAACCACACTCTCGCCGAAAAAGCGTTAAAAGGCATCGAATCGAACCTGAAACGTGCCGATCATGGCGTCGTGTTAGCCAAAGAAGCGGGTGGCGTGATCTCTGAGATTCGCGGCAGCTCCAGCGAAGTGGTGCGCGCCATCAGTCATGTGGCTGAGGCCTTGAAAGAAGAGTAATTTTTCCTGCTTTCTCTTCTTCTATTGCACTGCTGTGACATAAAACTGTCATGGCAGTGCAGTAATCTAGGATAAATCCTAATCAATGCCAGAATAATTCTTATGCAGCTGCCTGATTTACGCGCAGGATTAAACTCCCTGTCGAGCCGTTCCCGTGCGCGTTCGCTGTGCATTGAGGTGCCGTTTGTCAGTCCAGCCATGGACAACACAGCGGTCATGGCTCTGTTTACTGAACACAAAGATTTGATCGGTTTGCCAGTGATCGAGAACGGCACGCCGTTTGGCATGATCAACCGCCATATCTTCCTGTCACAGATGACGCGCCCGTTCTTCCGCGAACTCTATGACCGCAAAAGCTGCATCGCTTTTATGGACAAAGAGCCGCTGGTGATTGATGCCGATACCGAGTTGGATCAGGTGGCGCATCAGGTGGTGGCAACCGGGGATAAATCGGTCACCGACGGATTTATTTTGACCGAACAGGGCCGCTATATCGGCATCGGCTTGGGGATCGATTTGATCCGCACCGTCTCCGATTTGCAGGCGCAGCAGCACCAACAAATTTTGCAGAGTATCGATTATGCGCGCGTGATTCAGGACGCGATGCTTGATCGCTCAAAACAGCAAATGGCCCAGCAGCTCAATGACTGGTGCCTGCACTGGCAGCCGCGCGATGGCGTGGGCGGCGACTATTATGCATTCCATCAGGATGAACACGGCTGGCTGGCATTGATTGCCGACTGCACCGGCCATGGCATTCCGGGTGCCTTTATGACGGTGATCCTGCAATCCGCGCTGGAAAACGCGCTGCAGAAAAACCGTCGGGCACCGTCCGATCTGCTGCAATCACTGAATCGTCATATTAAACAAACCCTTGGGCAGCTCAATGCCACGCAGCAAACGTCGCTCTCCAATGACGGCTGTGATGCTATCGCGCTACGCCTTGATACTCACCAACATCAACTCAGCTGGGCCAGCGCACGCATGCATGCGCTGTTACATCCGGCCGCTGGCGAAGCGGAATCGCTCAAGGCCGATCGCGTCGGTGTGGGTTACACCGATACGCCGCAGGATTACATCTGGCCGGAACATCAACGCACGCTGCATCCCGGCGATATGTTGTTGGTGATGACCGATGGCGTGACCGATCAGCCCGGCGGTGAACGCCATATTATGTTTGGCAAAAAGCGCATTCAGACGCTGGTAACACAATATCAAACCCTGCCGATGGACGAGTTGTCAGCGACCTTTGAGCGGGAATTTCTCAACTGGCAAGGCAACCAGCCGCGACGCGATGACGTCACCTGGTTTGGCTTCCGTTATTAATGAGCACCTTATGAACTCAGGTTCAACCCTTAGCCGCTTACCGCCAGAAAGCGTTGCACTGCACTATACTGGCTTCTTCTCGCCGCAGAACATCACCGCCATGGGCGAGGTGATTAAGGTCTTTCTGGAGAACCAGCAGGCGCCGGTGAAAGTGCGCCGCCGCTTGTTCTCCAGCTTTGTTGAAATCGTACAGAATATCCTGCGTTATTCGCAGGATAGCCGCGTCATGAACCACGCCGAGCAGGATTTTCGCTTCGGCACCGTTACGCTGCGCGTAGATGGCGACACCTACGTGCTGGAAAGCAGCAATCAGGTTGATGAAGTCGCCTGTGAGCAGCTGCGTTACTGGCTGGATTTGCTGCGTACCATGAGCAATGAAGAGATCAAACAAGCATACCGCGTAGGTCTGCGAGCTGAGAGCCCTGCCACAAGCAAAGGGGCCAACATAGGATTACTGACACTTGCCCGTGATGTCAGTGAACCGCTGGAGTATGAACTGCGTCCGCTGGAGTCCAGTGGTTACGCCACGTTTTGGCTCAAAGCCACCATTCACCAGGATTGAATTGTTTATGCAAAACCTTGTTATTGCTGCCACAGAAAGCACGCCCGAGGTCAATTTTGACTTCGAAAGCGGTCAGTTTTCCCTGCGCGGAGAATCCTGGCCGGAAAACGCCGCCGCCTTCTACCGTCCGTTGCTGGTTGCGCTGGAAAGCTGGCAGCCCGCACAAAGCGGCCAGATCGAAGCCAATATCGCCCTGCGCTATTTCAACAGCTCCAGCACCAAAATGCTGTTCAGCCTGTTTGATCTGTTCAATCAGCTGGCGCAGAAAGGCCAGAAGGTTGAACTCAACTGGTTCTTTGATGAAGAAGATGATGTGTCTGAAGAGTTCGGCCAGGAACTGGCGCTGGACTTTACCGATCTGCAGGTGAATCTGCGAGCGGAAATGGCCTCATGATGGACCTGAATGAGCTGTTTCGCGAAGAGAGCGAGGTGCTAACGCGCGCTCAGGATGTTGCGGCTCAGACCTCGCTCAGTGCAGACGATTATCGTAATGCGTTGCTGAACGTTAATCGCCACTATCAGCGCCTGATGCGCGAGACCTATCGCATGATCTCGCGCAGTGACCGTGCTGAACGCGAGCTGAACCGCGTCAATGAGCAGCTGCATCAACTGGCTCAGGAGCTGGAATACAAAGCCAGCCACGACCCACTCACTGCTGTCTGGAACCGCGGTGCCATCATTCAGCGTATTACGAATACGTTGAGCAATGGCCCGGCGGCGCTGATCATTCTCGATATCGACCACTTCAAGAAGATCAACGATGAGTTCGGACATCCGATGGGCGATAAGGTGATTTGCGGCATGGTGTCGCGTATTCAGACGCACTGTCCGGAAGATGCCAGCATTGGCCGTATTGGCGGTGAAGAGTTTACCGTGCTGCTGCCGCACTACCGTTTATCGGACGCGGTGATTGTCGCGGGCGCGATTCACGCCTCGCTGAACGCCTCGCCACTGGCGGTGCTGCCGGGTCAGTTAGTGACGGCCAGCCTCGGCGTGAGCTACGGCAAACCGGGTTCTGATTTCGAAACCCTGTATAACAATGCTGATGCCGCGCTATATGATGCGAAAAACCACGGTCGCAACCGGGTTTTCTTCCGCTAGAAGAGCCTTGTCGCGACAGCATTTATAGCGCAGAGATCAGCATTACCGCTCAGGATCGCGCGATAAATCGCACCGCGACGTTGGGTGCGATCTCGCGCAAATTAATTTTTCTGCGCCGTTTCTACCGGCGGCTCAGACGGTGGCGGCAGGAAGATGTGATCGAGAATATTGCGCATCAACGGTGCTGCCGTCACCCCTTCACTTCCCCCGTTTTCCAGAATCAACGCCATTGCGACTTTCGGATCATTAAACGGTGCGAACGCGGTATAGAAGATGTGGTCACGCAGGCGCGTCGGGATCATTTTCGCGTTGTAGACCTGGTTCTGCTTCAGACTGAACACTTGAGACGTCCCCGACTTCGCCGCAATGCCGTAAGGCGCAGTGTGGAAATACTTATAACCGGTGCCGTTCGGTGCATTGGCCATACCGAACATCGCGTGACGCACCAGCGACCAATACGGTGATTTTGGATCGCCAATTTGCGGTTGCGGCAATTTAGGTTGATAAAGCTGTTGTTCCTTACCACGCTGCGATTTTTCCAGCAGGTGCGGATTAATCACCCGGCCATTATTGAGCAGTGCCACCAGCGCTTTCACCATCTGAATCGGCGTCGCAATCCAGTAACCCTGCCCAATTCCCACCGACACCGTATCGCCCTGATACCATGCGTGTTTATGCACTTTCTGCTTCCACTCACGACTAGGCAGCAATCCTGAATACTCTTCATTAAGATCGATGCCGGTGGGTTTGCCGTAGCCAAACTGGCTCAGCATGGTGTGAATACGATCGATGCCCATCATAAACGCCACCTGATAGAAGAAGCTGTCCGCCGACTCCTCAATCGCCTTGGTGACATCCAGCGTGCCATGCCCCGACTTTTTCCAGTCACGATATTTACGATCGGTGCCTGGCAGGGTCCAGGTCGGCGCGCCATAAATAGTAAAGCTTGGGGTGATCACCTTGGTCAGCAGCGCGGACATCGCCATATAGGGTTTAACTGTCGAGGCCGGTGGATACAGGCCTTGCGTGACACGGTTGATCAGCGGCAGATTTTTGTCCTGCAGCAACGTTTTGTAGGCTTTGTAGCTGATGCCTTTTACAAACGGATTCGGGTCATAGCTCGGCGCAGATACCATCGCCAGCACGCTGCCATCGCGCGGATCTTCAATCAGCGCCGCCGCACGCTGGCCGGCGAGCTGGCTCTCAACGTACTGCTGCAGATGTAAATCCAGCGTCAGATAGACGTTCTGGCCGGCAACCGGCGGCACTTCTTTCAGCACGCGCACAATGCGACCGTGGTTATCCACTTCCACTTCCTGATAACCGGTTTTGCCGTGCAAAATGGACTCGTAATAGCCTTCAATGCCCTGCTTACCGATGTTGTGGTCAGCAGCATAGTTTTCGCCAATGCCTTCGGCATTCAGGCGTTTGAAATCGTTATCGTTGATCTTGGAAACATAGCCCACCACATGAGCTAAATCGGCGCCATAGGGATACTCGCGGTCCTCATAGGTGTCGATGGCCACGCCGGTGAAACGGAACTGATTGACGGAGAAGCGCGCCACCTGCTCATCGGTGAGTTCTGCTTTTAACTCGACCGGCTTATAGCGGCTGTTCTGTTTGAGTTCGTGCTCGAAGGTTTCAATTTCTTCCGGCGTCAGGTCGACAATCGGCGTCAGCTGCTTCAGCGTTTCCTGCATATTGTCGATTTTGTAAGGCGTCACGAGGATGTCGTACCAGGTGACGTTACGCACCAGCGGAATACCGTTGCGATCGTAGATCAACCCTCGCGTCGGCGCGATGGGGATCATTTTGATGTCGTTTTCGTTGGACCGCGTCTGGTAATAGCTGTGCTGATCCACCTGCAGACGATACAGGTTAACGCCAAGGATAATGAAACAGATGACGACCAGAGCAAAAGCGACAAGCGCACGGCGGACAAACAGTTTTTCTTCAGCTTCGAAATTACGGAAATTCATCAGGGGGGCTTAGTCTCTTTGTTATCACATAATGATAAGCAGAGATGGCTTTAGAGCCAGCACGAAGATGCACAAGCCTGGGTAAAAGTGTGTCAGATGTTTACGAGGAGAGGTTCAGGTCGCCCTGAGTGGTATCGATGATTCCGAGCGGTGAGTAACGAGGTGGTGATAAATGGCAGGGTTCATTTCGCGCGAAGAAGAACAAGGTCGCCACCCATGACGACCCTGTGCGCTGGTGGGTTTCGTCAGGTGCGCGTTGAAGCGCACCGAACAAAACAGACGGGATTAATCCCCCAGCAGCACCGACTCCAGCGCGATCTTGATCATATCGTTGAAGGTGGTCTGGCGCTCAGCCGCCGTGGTCTGCTCGTGCGTGCGGATATGATCCGACACGGTGCAGATGGTCAGCGCTTTAGCACCGAACTCCGCTGCCACACCGTAGATACCGGCGGCTTCCATTTCCACGCCCAGAATGCCGTATTTCTCCATCACATCGAACATCTGCGGATCTGGTGTGTAGAACAGGTCAGCAGAGAAGATATTGCCAACGCGTGCGTCCACACCCAGCGCTTTGGCGGCATCAACCGCGTTACGCACCATGTCGAAGTCCGCAATCGCCGCGAAGTCGTGATCCTTGAAACGCATACGGTTCACTTTGGAATCGGTGCAAGCACCCAGACCAATCACCACGTCACGCAGTTTCACATCGGCACGCACCGCGCCGCAGGAACCGACACGGATGATTTTCTTCACGCCGAAATCGGTGATCAGCTCTTTGGTGTAGATCGAGCAGGATGGAATACCCATACCGTGGCCCATGACCGAAATCTTACGGCCTTTGTACGTCCCGGTGTAACCCAGCATGCCGCGCACGTTGTTCACTTCAACCGCATCTTCCAGGAAGGTTTCTGCGATGTGCTTAGCGCGCAGCGGATCGCCCGGCATCAGCACCACGTCCGCGAAGTCACCCATTTCTGCATTAATATGAGGCGTTGCCATGGTTATTTTCCTTTTTAAAATTGGTGGGCTGTTTTACAGCAGGCTTTTGCCGTAGTCCATGCTGGACAGGCCAAAATACTTCGCGATGGTCTGGCCGATATCCGCAAAGGTATCGCGATAACCCAGCGATCCTGGCTTCACTTTTGGACCGTAAATCAAAATCGGGATGTGCTCGCGCGTGTGCTCGGTGCCCTTCCAGCTTGGGTCACAACCGTGGTCGGCGGTGAGGATCAGAATATCACCCTCTTTCACCAGCGCCATCAGCTCCGGCAAACGACGGTCGAAGAACTCTAAACCCCCCGCATATCCGGCGATATCGCGACGATGGCCCCAGGTGGAGTCAAAATCAACGAAGTTGGTGAAGACAATGGAATTGTCCGGCGCCTTTTTCATCTGCTCGATGGTGGCGTTAAACAGTGCATCCAGCCCGGTAGCTTTCACTTTCTGGGTGATGCCCTGCTCGGCGTAGATATCCGCAATTTTACCCACGGAGATCACTTCGCCGCCCTTCTCGTCCACCAGCTTTTTCAGCATGGTTGGCGCAGGGGGTTCCACGGCGAGATCGTGACGGTTGCCGGTACGCTCAAAGTTGCCCGCTTTGTCGCCGACAAACGGACGCGCAATTACACGGCCGATGTTGTAGCCACCGTTGGTCAGCTCTTCACGCGCGATTTCGCACAGTTCGTACAGACGATCCAGACCAAAGGTCTCTTCGTGACAGGCAATCTGGAATACCGAGTCCGCCGAGGTGTAGAAAATCGGCTTGCCGGACTTCATGTGCTCTTCGCCCAGTTGGTCGAGGATCACCGTACCGGACGAATGGCAGTTACCAAGATAACCCGGTAAATCGGCGCGTTTTACCAGCACGTCGAGCAGCTCCTGCGGGAAGCTGTTCTCTTTGTCGCTGAAGTAGCCCCAGTCAAACAGTACCGGCACGCCGGCGATTTCCCAGTGGCCTGACGGCGTATCTTTACCGGATGACAGCTCGCTGGCGTAAGCGTAGGCACCAATGATTTCAGCATTGGCGTCGAGGCCCGGCGGAAAGCGGCCGGTAGAGAGTTCAGCCGCTTTACCCAGACCGAGCGCGGTCAGGTTGGGCAGATGCAGCGGGCCTTCGCGACCTTCATTGGCGCGGCCTTCGAAGCACGCTTCGGCGATATGGCCGAGCGTATCCGATCCTTCATCACCGAATTTATCGGCGTCTTTGCTGGAGCCGATCCCGAAGGAGTCGAGAACCATAATAAAAGCACGTTTCATGCAAGTCTCCTGCGCAATGGCGCGATGACAAGTCAAAAAAAAGCGATCAGATCAGTATACCCGAATGGCCGCTGCCTGGCACGAAGAAGCGTTACTCGCTGACGCGGCGATAGACCACCGGCGTTTCCGCAGGCGCGCTATCACTCAACGTGATAGCTGCTTTGACCGCTTCCGCAGCCTGCTGCCACTGCGCTTCCGACGCGGCATGAATCACCGCCAGCGGGCGCTGTGCATCAACCTGCGTGCCGAGCGTGGTCATGTCACTTAAGCCCACGCTGTAATCAATGCTGTCGCTGGCACGCTGACGCCCCCCACCCAGCGACACCACTGCCATGCCCAGCGCACGGGTATCCATGGCGCTGACAATCCCGGCGCGATCGGCATACACCGCTTTGCTCAGGGTCGGGGCAGGCAAATAGCTGTCCATCCGCTCGATGAAATCCACCGGACCATTCTGCGCCGCCACCATGCGCGCGAACACTTCCGCCGCTTTACCGTTATCCAGCACGTTCTGCAATTTCTGTCGTGCTTCGGCGTCGTTGTCGGCCAGCTTGCCGGAGATCAGCATTTCCGAGCACAGCGCCATGGTCACTTCCAGCAAGCGCGGGTTGCGCGCCTCGCCGGTGAGGAACTGCACTGCTTCGCGGACTTCCAGCGCATTACCGGCGGTGGATGCCAGCACCTGATTCATATCAGTGAGCAGCGCAGTGGTTTTGCAGCCCGCGCCGTTCGCCACGCCAACAATCGCCTGCGCCAGGTTTTCGGAAGCCTCGAAGGTCGGCATAAAAGCACCGGAACCGACTTTCACATCCATCACCAGCGCATCCAATCCTTCCGCCAGTTTCTTGGCAAGGATCGATGCGGTGATCAGCGGGATCGAGTCAACGGTAGCGGTGATATCACGCGTGGCGTAGAAACGTTTATCGGCGGGGGCCAGTGAGTTGGTCTGGCCGATAATCGCGATACCGACATCCTTGATGATCTGGCGGAAACGATCGTCGCTCGGGAAGATATCGAAACCGGGGATGGCTTCCAGCTTATCCAGCGTGCCGCCGGTGTGGCCGAGGCCGCGCCCGGAGATCATCGGGACATAACCGCCACACGCTGCCACCATCGGGCCGAGCATCAGCGAAGTCACATCGCCCACGCCGCCGGTGGAGTGCTTATCAACAATCGGGCCGTTGAGGTTCAAAGACTTCCAGTTGAGCACCGAGCCGGAATCGCGCATCGCCATGGTCAGCGCCACGCGCTCTTCAAGATTCATATCGTGGAAGTAGATGGTCATTGCCAGCGCGGCAATCTGACCTTCTGATACGCTGTTGTCGCGCACGCCATTGATAAAGAAACGGATCTCCGCTTCGCTCAGTGGCTGGCCGTCGCGTTTTTTTCGAATAATTTCTTGTGGCAGGAACAAGGTTGCCTCCCGGGAGATTGCTGTGAAATGCACCAAACATTATTTGGGTCGCCATTGATGGCGACCCTGAGGCTGGGATCAGTAGCCCGCTTTGCTGGTCGCTGTCGCGTGGCCCAGCGTATTCAGCAGGCTCGCCAGCAGGCTTGAAGCACCAAAGCGGAAGTGGCGCGCATCCGCCCAGCCTTCGCCCAGAATGTCATCCGCCAGCTTCAGATAGATCGCGGCATCTTCCGCCGTGCGCACGCCGCCCGCAGGCTTGAATCCCACCTGCTGCTGCACGCCTTTATCGTGAATCACCTGCATCATGATCGCCGCCACTTCTGGCGTGGCGTTAACCGGCACTTTACCGGTTGAGGTTTTGATGAAATCCGCACCGGCATCGATAGCGATTTCAGAAGCGGCGCGAATCAGCGCTTCTTCTTTCAGTTCACCGGTTTCGATGATCACTTTCAGCAGCACGTTGGCAGCGGCGCAGGCTTCTTTACAGGCTTTCACCAGCGTAAAACCAATGTCGCGATTACCGGCAATCAGCGCGCGATACGGGAAGACCACATCCACTTCGTCTGCACCGTATGCAATCGCCGCACGGGTTTCTGCCAGCGCGATCTCAACGTCATCGTTGCCGTGCGGGAAGTTGGTGACCGTGGCGATGCGAATATCAGGCGTGCCCTGCTCGCGCAGTGCTTTACGTGCCGCAGGGATGAAACGTGGATAGATGCAAATGGCCGCAGTGTTACCGGCTGGCGACTTCGCCTGATGACACAGCGCGATCACCTTCTCATCGGTGTCATCGTCGTTCAGGGTGGTCAAATCCATCAGTTGCAGGGCGCGTTGTGCAGCCGCTTTAAGATCGGTCATGATGCTCTCCAAAAGGTGACCGGCAGACGACGCCCACCGGATAATGTGATAATTCTAACAAATCACACCTGAATGAATTGCGCTTCATGTCACATGAAAAAGAAAATTCGTCATATGAATACAATTATTTAGTGATTTAAATCACAAATAACCGCCAGCACACCCGTTTTCAGGCGCAATACAGATTGTGAATATTATCACAAAAAAGAGCAGAAAAGGGTAATGCCGATTTTATTACTGTAGCCAATACCCGCCAAAACCGCGGGAAATCCAGATTGTGTCGGGAGGAGGTCAGGCAGGCAGGGCAAACACGCGCAGGCTGTTCTGCCACAGCGTATCAGCAATGATATCGGGCGATTCACTGCGCAACTGACACAGCACATCAAACACGTTACGCGCGCGCTCAGGACGGTTGGGCTGCCCCTGATAACCCTGCAACGGCATATCAGGCGCATCGGTTTCCAGTAACAGTGAGGTGAGCGGCAGATTAGCAATAGTGTTGCGGGTTTTACTGGCGCGTTCATAGGTGATGGTACCGCCCACGCCGATCGCATAGCCAAGCTGGATAAAACGTTCCGCCTGCTGCTGGCTGCCAGCAAAACCGTGTACCACGCCACGGCGCGGTAGATCATGGCGACGCAGATGCAGCGCCAGCTGATCGTGGGTGCGACGTGAATGCAGGATCACAGGCAAATCGTATTTTTTCGCCAGTTTAAGCTGTGCATCCAGTAAACGCGTTTGCTTATCAAATTGCGCGTCCTGCATATACAGATCGAGGCCGATCTCGCCGATCGCCACGCGCTTGCTATCCGGCGTTTGCAGCCACTGCTCCAGCTGATCCAGATGCGCATCCTGGTGCACGGCAATATTGATCGGATGGAGACCCAGCGCGGCGTACAGCGCGTCATGCTGCTGCGCCAGTTGGCTGACCAAAGCAAAGCGGCTGGCGTCCACGCTCGGCACAATGATGCGTTCCACACCCGACTGCGCCGCACGGGCGATGCTGCCTGCGGCGTCATCGACAAAAGGCGGGAAATCGAAATGACAGTGGGTGTCGATAAATCTCATGCCAGCGATCCTGCATCAAAATCGGCATCATTATCCGCCAGCGGCGGCGTATGCACGGCGCGATTGTCTGGCGCATTCGCCACGGCGGCCGGCGGCGTTACGGTGGTCTGGCGCAGGAACGGTTCGGCATCACTCAGCCATTGGCCCAGCGTGGCGAGGAAGTAGCGACCGCTGCGGCGCCCTAAATGGTAATCCTGATTCAGTGAAGCCAAACGGCTGCCGAGCGCCATACTCGCCAGCGGTTTCGGCGGGTAAATTTCAATGATGCGCAGATCGTCTGGCGGCTGATCGATGAACTGCTGAATCTCACGATAGCTCTCTTCATGATGATGCATGATGTTAATCATCGGCTGCAGCGCGCTATCACCCAGCCAGCGCTCCATGCGTTTGAACCACTTTGGCGTATAGGACATTTGTGACGGCACGGTGCGGATCACCACAATGGTATCGGCACCGCGTCGTGCGGCTTCACGCACCGGAATCGCATCGCTGATACCGCCATCAAGATAGTTCACCCCGTCCATCAGCACACCGCTGCGATAGAACCCCGGAATGGCGCTGGAGGCTTTGATCACGTCATGCCAGTTCAGGCTGGTAGGATTGAAATATTCGGCACGATAATCGTCACCGCGACAGGCGCACATATAGAACTCGCTGCCTTTGGCAAACAGCCCTTCGGCGGTGCTTAGCGACAAGGGAAATTCTTGTTTGGTGATGTCGATCAGCCAGTCGAGATCGATAAGGTGGCCACCGCGCACAAAGCGCAACGGATCAAAAAACAGTTTGCTGGTGGTGTAACGCGTGATGACACGACGAGCATAGCCCGGCTGGGCACAGACGAACGCCGACAGGTTTTGTGCCCCTGCGGAGGTGCCCAGCATCAATTGAAAGGGATTAAAACCGGCACGTTGAAACTCATCCAGCACGCCTGCGGTGAAGATGCCGCGTTGACCGCCGCCTTCGCAGACCAGTGCAATTTTTTTGGATTTAAATGGGGTGAGCGCCAGTGGCTCAAAGGTGTCCAGTGACACCGGGATGCGTATTCCCAATGGATGTCCCTCAGTTTTCCTGCTCTGAGGGAGCCGCTGACGGCAGCATCCCGGAGAACCAGTCATTGTCATTCCCTGACCTATTGCATCGTGCAATCGGTGCGGCTGCCTATTATGCCGCAAATGACTGGTCTCCGCTTTAGTGACTCGCGGGTTAGCGTTGTGTTAACGCAATCGGTCAGGGTCGTTTACGCCCGGTAAACAGGCTTACGAGGAACAGAATAATACCGACAATGAAGACAATTTTAGCTGCCCATGCTGCCGTACCCGCCAGACCGCCGAAACCTAATGCTGCAGCAATCAGAGCGATGACCAGAAAGATAATACCCCAACGAAACATAAGCCTCTCCTTACCGTAGTGAAAATCGAACTGCTTATTGGTACATCACTGTTTTTATTACGATGCGGCACCGAAGCAGTGCCGCTTCGCTCGCGTTAAGATTTCACCTTCAGGTCATTCTTCACGCTTTTGACGCCTTCAATGGCTTTGGCGATTTTCTCAGCACGATCGGACTGTGCCTGGGTCGCCACTTCTCCTGATAACTGCACCACGCCATCGGTGGTTTCCACCTTAACGTTGCGCGATGGCACAATGTCATCTGCTAAAAGCTTAGCTTTTATTTCACTGGTGGTTGCGGTATCCCCCGCATAACCTTTCAATGATGTTTCTTTGCTGTCTTTAACGTGCAGTTTGTCACTGACGGATTTCACACCCTCAACTTTTTGCACCAGCGCAACGGCTTTTTCCGCCTGATCCTGCGAAGCGACAAAGCCGCTCAGCGTGACCACGCCCTGATGCGTTTTTACTGAGATATCCGTACTTTTAATCGCTTCATCATCCACCAGCGCCGCTTTGGCTTTAGCAGTGATGCCGCTGTCATCCATAAAACCATCGACTTTTTTCATAGAACTATCGATTTTAGAACCCGTGCTGCTGGTGTCCGCAGCGTAGGCTGCGCCGCCCATCAGAGCAGTGGTAGCCAGAGCGGCAATCAGGGTTTTAGCAATCTTAGTCTTATTCATCGATATCATCCTTCTATCAGTTAACTCACTCGCAACTGCGAATGCGCCAGCAACAAACGGCGTTGCTGCATTCATAGACGTAATGAAACCAGAGGTCTCTTTTCTCGTCCGACAGGATAATCATAGTAGGGATTACAGGTTTTGCTGGCTTTTGTGGTTGATATCTCGCCAAAAAGCGATAAACGCAGCGCAATTAGGAGGAGTCTGTAGGATAAAAATAGGGCCAGTAAAATCACTGGCCCTGTGGTGATGCGGGATTAATGCTCGCGCGTTTTGCGGAACTTCACGTCAGGATAGCGTTCCTGCGTGATGTTGAGGTTTACCATAGTTGGGGCGATGTAAGTGAGGTTATCACCGCCATCCAGCGCCAGGTTCACTTCGTTTTTGCGTTGGAAATCGTCGAATTTCTTCGCATCGCTGCACTCCACCCAACGGGCGGTTGAGACGTTGATGGCTTCATATATCGCTTCGACGTTGTATTCGCTTTTCAGACGCGCCACGACCACTTCGAACTGCAGCACACCAACCGCACCCACAATCAGATCGTTGTTGTGGACCGGACGGAACACCTGCACCGCGCCCTCTTCCGACAGCTGAACCAGACCTTTCAGCAGCTGTTTCTGCTTCAGCGGATCGCGCAGACGGATACGACGGAACAGTTCCGGCGCGAAGTTCGGAATACCGGTGAACTTCATGTTTTCACCCTGGGTAAAGGTGTCGCCGATCTGAATGGTGCCGTGGTTGTGCAAGCCGATGATATCGCCAGGGAAAGCTTCTTCTACGTGCGAACGGTCGCCGGCCATGAAGGTCAACGCATCCGAAATCACCACGTCTTTGCCAGTACGCACCTGGCGCAGCTTCATGCCTTTCTCGTACTTGCCAGAAACCACACGCATGAAGGCAACACGGTCACGGTGTTTCGGATCCATATTCGCCTGGATCTTAAACACGAAGCCGCTGAATTTCTCCTCGCTGGACTCCACCAGACGCGCATCGGTTTTACGTGGCATCGGCGTCGGTGCCCAGGCCACTAAGCCATCGAGCATATGATCGACGCCGAAGTTACCCAGTGCGGTGCCGAAGAACACCGGGGTAATTTCACCGCTCAAGAACAGCTCCTGATCGAACTCGTGGGACGCGCCCTGCACCAGTTCCAGCTCATCACGCAGTTGCTGTGCCAGGTCTTCACCCACCGCCGCGTCGAGATCCGGGTTCGCCAGGCCTTTAACGATGCGCACATCCTGAATGGTATGGCCCTTACCGGTTTGATACAGGTAAGTTTCATCTTTGTAGAGGTGATACACGCCCTTGAACAGCTTACCGCAGCCAATCGGCCAGGTGATTGGCGCGCAGGCAATCTTCAGCTCGCTCTCAACTTCATCCAGCAGTTCCATCGGATCGCGGATGTCACGGTCAAGTTTGTTCATAAAGGTGATGATCGGCGTATCGCGCAGACGGGTCACTTCCATCAGCTTACGGGTACGATCTTCAACACCTTTCGCGGCATCGATCACCATCAAACAGCAGTCAACCGCCGTCAGCGTACGGTAGGTATCTTCAGAGAAGTCTTCGTGCCCTGGGGTATCCAGCAGGTTCACCAGACTGTCGCGATACGGGAATTGCATCACCGAGGTGGTGATGGAGATACCACGTTGTTTCTCCATCTCCATCCAGTCAGATTTAGCATGCTGGCTGGAGCCGCGGCCTTTGACGGTACCGGCGGTTTGGATCGCCTGCCCGAACAGCAGCACTTTTTCGGTAATGGTGGTTTTACCGGCATCCGGGTGCGAGATGATCGCAAACGTACGGCGGCGCGCCACTTCATCTAAAAAGGAAGCATTAGACATGTGTGAATTCTTCTTCAAGGGCAACGCGCGGGCGGCGCGCTGCGAATAAATCGTTCCGGGCAAAGCCGGGGGATAACGGAACCAATGGTGACGCAGTGGCGTCAGTTCACAGCAAGATGTGCGCGATCTACATTGGCGGCAGTCCGGTTATCCAGTCAGCATTAAGGCGGCATAGCATACAATATTTCAGCAGGCGGGGAAATCGCGGGATGGAACCTGTGTACACCCTCGCCCTGCCGCTTTCCTGCAGGCGAGAAGAAGAGACTGCTCGAGCGAGGCTTTCATTCAGGGTTACAGCCTCGCCCATTTGCGGGAGAGGCTGGGGTGTGGGAAACGACACACGACTAACCCAATACGCGCACCACTGCCGCCTTAAAGATCTTCACCCCAATCTCCAGCGAACTCAGTTCAAAACGCATATCAGGATGATGCAGGCCCGGCACCAGATTGGTACCCAGCCCCCAGAAACCGGCTTTCACCTGCGGTCTTCTCACCGGGTAGTAGAAGAAGTCTTCACTGCCTGGCGTGGATTTGGTGTCGAGCAGCCCTTCTTCCCCCAGTACATCGACGATCGCTGCCCGGATCACTGCCGTGGCTTCCTCGTGGATTTCTGCGGCGGGCATCTCTTTCAGTACCACTACTTCAGCGCTCGCACCCAATGCAGCCACGCTGTGCTGAATCGCCTGCGTCACTTTCTGTTTCAGCACCTCCATCGGTGCGTTCTCCTGCGAACGCAGATCCCACACCACGCGCGCCTCATCCGGCACGGAGTTGGTGACACCGGCATCACACAGGAAGCGGGTGGCTTTCACGCTCCATGTCAGACCCGGCGCCAGATGGATACTGTTCACCGCCTGTACCGCTTGTACTGCGGCATCCAGCGCATTGACACCCAAATGTGGGCGCGCGGCATGAGCAGGCACACCTTTAATTGTCGCTTCCAGCGTACTGCACGCCGAATAGAGCACGGCTGGCGTGGCTTGTCCGACATGGCACTCTTCCAATGGACGCACATGGAAACCGAGGATCATCTCAACATCCTCCAGCGCACCGCCCTCAATCATCGATAACGCACCCGCACCGAGTTCTTCCGCAGGCTGGAACAGCAGCTTAAGCTTGCCGCGCTTGATCGCACCCTCTTTCAGCAACTCCTGTGCCGCCGTCAGCACCACCGAAGAGTGCCCATCGTGGCCGCAGGTATGGCGTGCACAGGCGACGCCGTTAATGATGTGGCCGAGTGCATCCATATCTGCACGTAGCGCCAGTACCGGACCCGGCACGCCGCTGTCAATTTCCGCCACGATGCCGGTGGTGTGATTAATGCCGCGCGTCACGCTGATGCCAGCCTGCTCAAGTTGGTCGGCGATATAGGCGGAAGTTTTGAATTCTTCGAATCCCAGTTCCGGGATTTCATGCAGGTAATGGTAATGATCTAATACGTTCGACACCGCTAAGCTCCTGACAAGTAAAGGCTCATCACAGCATCCGCCGATGTACGGCTATAATCAATCCAGGGTGAATGAAAATGAGTCAAACCTGAGAACTCTTCGCATTCAATAAATGAAATAATTCCATTTACAATCAATAAGATAATTTCAACTTTTTGCTGAAAAAGCCTTCACAAAAAAGTATAGATTGATGCATAATTCACCGTACTTCACCTGACAAATTAAAAAGGACTCAGCCATGTTAACTGCTGAAATGACCTCTCGCCTGAACGATCAACTGAACCTCGAATTCTTCTCTGCCAACCTGTATCTGCAGATGAGCGCATGGTGCAGCGACAAAGGTTTTGAAGGTGCTGCCGCTTTCCTGAAGATGCATTCTCGCGAAGAGATGGAACACATGCAGCGCCTGTTCGATTACGTTAGCGATGCCGGTTCTCTGCCGGTGCTGGGCAGCATTGCCGCCCCTGCCGTTAGCTGGAACTCACTGAATGACGTGCTGGAAGAAGCGCTGAAGCATGAGCAGCTGATCACGCAGCGCATCAACGACCTGGTACACACCGCGTTGATGTCTCAGGACTACTCAACCTTCAACTTCCTGCAGTGGTATGTGGCTGAGCAGCACGAAGAAGAGAAGCTGTTCAAAACCGTACTGGATAAACTGGCGCTGGTGGGCAACAAAGGCGAAGGCCTGTTCCTGGTGGACAAAGACCTGGGGCGCATGAACGTCGAAGGCCACGGCCAGTCATAATAAAGACGACACACAGCTGAAAACACCACGCCCGGTAATGCCGGGCGTTTTTTTATGCTGAAATCGTACGCTTAGATGGCGACGAGCGTACAAACGATCAGGAACATAGACTCAACCAGGGGCGCATCAATGCCCCCCTGCGTTGTCGCATCGCCATACATGGCGACCGCTTACTCCAGCTCTTTCAGACGCAGTTCTGAAGGCTGCGGGCGGCCAAAGAAATAGCCCTGGAACAGGGTACAACCCTCTTCACGCAGCTTGGCGAATTGCTCGCTGCTCTCCACCCCTTCGGCGGTGATCTGAATATCCAGACTGCGGCTCATGCCGGTGATCGCCCGGATAATCGCCAGCGCTTCGCGGCTGTCTCCCATATCGTTGATAAACGACTTGTCGATTTTGATCTTGTCGAACGGGAAGGATCGCAGATAGCTCAGCGATGAATAGCCGGTACCGAAATCATCCAGTGCAATCTGCACACCAATCACTTTCAGGCTTTGCAGGGTGCGGATGTTACCCAGCGTGTCATCCAGCAGCACCGATTCCGTGATCTCCACCTCGAGGCGGTGCGGAGCCAGCCCGGATTCGCGCAACGCGCCTTCCACAACCGACACCAGCGAGCTGTTCTTAAACTGCAGCGGCGACAGGTTCACCGACACCGACTGCTCGGTGCCCCAACTCTGCGCCTCGCGGCAGGCTTCATATAGCGCATAAGCGCCCAGCATGTGGATCAGTCCGGTCTCTTCGGCAATCGGGATAAAATCATTCGGCATGATCAAGCCCTTAACCGGATGGTGCCAGCGCATCAGCGCCTCATAACCAATGATTTCGTCCTCATTGGTGATTGGCTGATAGTAGAGTTTCAGCTGACGCCCGGTGATTGCCTCACGCAGATCGTTTTCAATCACGCGGCGACTGCGCGCCACATCATCCATTTCCATGGTGAAGTGTTCATAGCGGTTACGTCCGTTGCGTTTGGCTTCGTACAACGCCATATCCGCACAGCGCAGCATGTGCTCCGGCGTGTTGGTGACCTGTGACGTCAACGCAATGCCCACGCTCAGCCCAACGGAAAGATTGTGCCCTTCAACGTTGATCGGCGGACGGATCGCTTCGATAAGGCGTTGAGCCACCACCGCCGCTTCCTGCGCGTTATTGATATTCGGCAGCACGATAGCAAACTCATCGCCGCCAATACGTGCCAGCGTGTCGTGATCGCGCAGCACACTGCGCAAGCGTTTTGCCACCACGCGCAGCAGATCGTCTCCAATCTGATGGCCCAGCGCATCGTTAACGTTCTTGAAGTTATCAAGATCGAGGCACAGCGTGGCGCTCAACGCATGGTGATGATTATCCTGACGCAGCGCTTCACTCAGCTTCTGCCGGAACAGAATACGGTTTGGCAGGCTGGTAAGGTTATCGTGGTGCGCCATGTGGTGAATACGCGCATCGGCTTCACGCTGATCGGTAACGTCCTCAACAATCAGCATCACGTAGTTCTGACGCATATCTTTGCCACTGATGGTGGTGGCGCGGGTATGCAGAATACGATCACCGCCTGCGGTCAGCAGCAGCTGCTCGCGTGAATGGATGCCTTCGCTGCGCAGCGCGATATCCGCCAGGCTGTTGAAATAGTCGCTCAGCTCCGCCGACATACACTCGTGCGGACGCTTGTGCATAATCAAAGATTTACTGACGCCAAACAGCTGCTCGGCTTTGTCATTAACCATCAAAATTTCGCGGCTGATGGCGTCTTCCACAATCACGCAAGACGGAATGTTAGCGATGATGGTATCGAGGAAACCAGACAGCTCAGACATCTTAGCGCTCTGCGCCTGCGCCAGATCCCGCGCACGCAGCAGTTGCTGTTCATTCTCACGACGTTCGGTGACATCACGGGTGATCTTAGCAAAGCCGATCATCTTGCCATCTTCATTGTGGATGGCATCGATCACCACATGCGCCCAGAACGCCGAGCCATCTTTACGATAGCGCCAGCCTTCATCTTCAAATCGGCCGGTTTTCAGCGCAATACCCAGGTTGGCTTCCGGCGTGTTGGCCAGCCGCTCCTGAGAACCGTAAAACACTGAAAAATGCTGGCCGACAATCTCCTCGGAAAGATAGCCTTTGGCACGCTGTGCCCCGGCGTTCCAGTTCACTACACGGCCCTGCAGATCCAGCATGTAGATAGCGTAATCGGTCACACCTTCCACCAGCAGTCGGAAGGTTTTCTCGTATTCCTGCTGTTTGCGTTGCAGCTCGCGCTGCTCGGTGCAGTCACGGGTGATTTTGGCGTAGCCAATCAGCTTGCCCGCATCATCACGAATCGCATCAATGATCACATGTGCCCAGAACGCGCTGCCATCTTTGCGATAGCGCCAGCCTTCATCCTCAAAGCGCCCGGTTTTGAAAGCGGTGCTGAGGTTTTTCTCAGGGATATGATTTTTGCGGTCCTGCGCACTGTAGAAGCGTGAGAAGTTCTGACCAACAATCTCTTCGGCCACGTAACCTTTGGCACGCTGCGCGCCGGCATTCCAGTTTTCGACGTTACCGTCGAGATCAAGCATGTAGATGGCGTAGTCCGTTACGCCTTCAACTAATAAACGGAAACGTTGCTCCTGTTCCTGCTGTTTGCGCTGCTGTTCTTGCTGAACCGTGCAGTCGCGGGTGATTTTGGCAAAGCCCAGCAGTTCGCCGAAGTCGTCGCGAATCGCATCAATCACCACATGTGCCCAGAAGGCGCTGCCATCTTTACGATAACGCCAGCCTTCGGTTTCGAAGCGCCCCACCGCTGTCGCTATTGAAAGCCCGCGCTGCGGCGCACCGTTTTTACGATCTTCTTCGCTGTAAAACAGCGCAAAATTTTTGCCGACGATTTCGTCCGGCGTATAACCTTTAGCGCGTTGCGCTCCTGCATTCCAGTTGGCGACGGTGCCATCGGGTTTGAGCATGTAAATGGCATAATCCACCACGCTCTGCACCAGCAGCCGGTACATGACGTCAGAGTTATTATTCATTGTTGTTCGCCTATTGCTGGCCTGGTATTAATTGCTTCTTAAGAAAAATCTTAATTACCGTGGAGACTTAAACGCAAAAGCGCAGCGCTGACAAGCGTTAATCGTCCACAGACAAAAGTTGGTAGTCAGGTTATCGGCAATGGCGAAAAAACATTCAGAGGGATACTCAATATATTCTGCTACGTTGACGCTGCTCCTGGGGAAAACGCGGACTATCCAGATGGCATTGCAGGGGGAGATGCGCTTGCCAGCATAATGGCGCGCGTGTCGCTAAAATCGGGCACTCTGCCGCCGCAATAAAGGCCGGGATCACGCGCTGGGCAGCGGTTTTCTCAATTAACCATAGCTGATCGTCAAGCGGCGGATGGACGTTCCACGGCAGCCAGCGTGCCTGCTGCTCGGCCAGCAGCCGCGCAGCGCGTGTGCCGGGCGCAACGTGACTGCTGAAAATCAGCTTAAAGCCTGGCTGAGCACTGAGCTGCGCGGCTAAGCCGCTGTCGGCCACCGCATCGGCCGCCACAATGACATCCGCAGGCCGCCATTGTTCCGGCTGCGGCTGTTTCAACAAGCGCACCAATCCCAGCGCCGTGGTGGCGGGCAGTTTGTCCATCGCCAGCAGTTGCGCGACCTCACTGCGAATTTGCGGGCAGAGCTGAACCGCCAGCCCCCGTGCGGTGAGCTGTAAAGCCACTTCCGGACCGCGTCCGTGTTCCGGCACGGCAATCACCGCGCCGTGGGTGGCGGCCATCCCCAGTGCATCCATCTGATCGCACAAACGCTGCGTGCGATCGCCGTAGGACGCATCAGTGATCAACAGCTTAGCCTGCGGCGGGCAGTCAAACGGCAACAGCAGCGCTTCGCGGCTCCAGTCGCCCATATAGGTGATGCCACCGGCAATCGGCAGATGGAACCATACCGAACCCGGCGAATGGCCGCTGCGGCCGGTAAACAGATTTAACGGGCCAATGGCCGTTTGCCCGCGTAGCGGTAACAAACGTCGCGCATACATCGGCACCGCGACGTTAGCCAACTGCAACCAGGTTTGCTCGGTGGCGTACACCGGCGGTGAGCCGATTTGCGCCCAGCAGTCGAGCGAGGCGGCGTGATCAATGTGCGAGTGGGTCAAACATAACGCATCAACCCGGCCAATGGCGCGGATATCCGGGCGCACGCCGGGTTGCGGACCGGCGCCGAGATCCCACAGCAGGCGATAGCCTTCCATCTCAACCAAAAAGGCCGCGGGCAGCTTGCCGCCCACACCGCTGATAACCGTTAAGCTTGCCATGGTAAAACCCCTTGCGGCAGGCGCCGCGCCAGCCGCGTTGCCAATCCCATCAGCAAACACACGACCAGAATCATTAGGCAGCCTACCGCGGCCGCCAGCGAGGCGGAGCCCCCTTCGTCGAGGAACACGATGGTGGGTCCGATGGTTTGGGTTTGCGAGGTGACCAGCAATACCGAAACCTGGATTTCATTCAGTGCGGTGAGGAACACCAGCACCGTGCCCGCCAGCGCAGAAGGCGCAGCCAGCGGCAGTAAAATATCGCGCATGCGGCGCATAAAGCTGGCACCGCACAAGCGTGCCGCCTCATCCAGCGCCGGTTCCAGTTGCGCGAAGCCTGCCAGGGTCGGGCGCAGCACCAGCGCAAGGAAGTTCGCCAGATACGCGGCGAGGATGATCCACACCGTGCCATACAGCGACACATTGATTATCGGCAGCGGCCGCAGGAAGAACAGCATCGCGGCGACACCGGTAACAATGCCCGGCAAGGCATAGGTGAGTTCACTGGCCAGCCACAGGCCGCGCACCAGTTTGGTCCGTCGCCAGCTGAGGAAATAGGCCAGAGGCAGCGCGGTGGACGTCAGAATCATCGCCGCCAGCGTGGTTAGCCCGAGGCTGGTCATAAAGGCATGGCGCACCGCCGGATAGCCCCATAGCGCGCTGCGGAAGTTCTCCAGGGTCAGCGTGTGCCAGGTGAGTGCCTGACCATATCCGCTGGTGAGTGCAGTGATCAGCAGCGCACTGACCGGCAGCAGCAGCGTCAGCACCATCCACAGCCAGGCGGTACCTTCAATCGCCATGCGCCCGCGCCCTAGCGTTTGCTGCCACAGGCGCGGCGCACCGTTGACGCGCACATCATGACGCCCACCGAGCCAGGCGCTGGCCGCCATACCCGCCAGCGTGATCACGGCAATCAGCAGCGCGTAAACGGCGGTATTGGTTAAGGCGCTCGGACCAATGCCGTTGAGCTGCTGATAGACCAGCGTGATCAGTGTCGGCACGCGGGCAGGAATACCCAGCATCGCCTGAATACCGAAGTTACCGGCAGCGGCAACAAAGGTCAGCGCGGCCCCGGCAAAGATCGCCGGACGCGCCAGCGGCAGAATGATGGTGAACAGCACGCGCATCCTGGACGCGCCGCTGATCTGTGCCGCTTCGACTAAATCGGCCGGTAAGCGACGTAAACCCGCGCGCACGGTGAGAAACACCAGTGGCGCGTTGTGTGTACCGAGCAGCAGCACGATGCCGCTCAGCGAATAGAGCGGCTGTTCGCCGGGTGCAAACCACGGCAAGCCGAGCGAACCAAACAGCAGTGCTAACGGGCTGGACGGTGCCAACGCCTGCAGCCACGCCAGCGCCGTGACCTGCGGCGGAATCATCAGCGGCAGGATAAAGGCAAACACCCAGGCGGTTTTGGCGCGCAAATCGCTCAGCGCCACCAGCCAGGCGGCGGCGGCGCCGAGCAGCACCGAAATCAGGGTCGAGCTAAAGGCGATGAGCAACGTATTGCCACTGGCAATCAGCACGCGGTCGCTGGCTACCAAGCGCGTTAACCGAGCCATGTCCGGCACGCCCTGAGGAGCAATCGCCGTCCACACCAGTCGCAGCAGCGGCGCGACAGACAGCAAACCAATCAGCAGCACCATCAGCGCCAGGATCAGCTTTTCGCTGTTGAGACGCCAGCGTTGGCCGCCACGCGTCGCGTTACGCCATTCGTTGCTCACCACGCTCATGCTTAGCCGCCAAACATTGCGGTGAACTGATCGCGCACCGTGGCATCTTCCTTGATGGCTTTCGCCACGTCAGGGGTCAGCAGTTTGATTTTATTAATGGGCGTAAAGCCGTCCGGTGCAGAAACACGATCGTCCACCGGACGGTTACCCTGCTCGACCACCAGCTTCTGGCCTTGCTCAGACAGCATAAAGTTTACGAAGGCTTTAGCGGCGGGCAGGTTGTGCACCGACTTCATGATCGCTACCGGCTCCGTCACGTAAGAGACGCCCTCTTTCGGGTACACCAGATCGACTGGCGAGCCTTTTTTCTTCGCCAGAATCACGTCAGCATCAGTGATGATGCCGTACTTATCCAGTCCGCTGGCCACCGCTTTCAGCGCCGGGCCATTGCCGCCCTGCGGAGCCACACCAATCGCTGCCAGCTTCTTGTAGAAGTTCCAGCCGATGGTTGGCGTGTTGATATCGGTGTGCAGCTTGTACAGCGCCGCACCAGAGTAGAGCGGGCTTGGCATGGCGATCTGACCTTTATTGGCCTCTACCGCCAGCGCGTTCCAGCTGTCAATCGGCTGTGCGTGCTGGGTGTTATAAGCAATCACCGTGGCGATGATTTTGGTGCCAAAGAAGGTTTTGTCTTTGTCGTAGAACGACGGATTGATGTGGCTCAGTGGCGCATCTTTGTAGCTGTAGAGCTGGTTCTGATTCTTCAACGCGCCAAGGTTGATGGCATCGGCAATCAGCAGCACATCTGGCTTAGCGCCACCGCTCATCATCTCGGTCTGCAATACGTTCATCAGCTGTGTGGTGCCGTTACGCGTCCACTCCACTTCGACTTTCGGGTACGCGGCTTTGAACGCGTCCACGGTTTGCTGCGCGATTTCCGGTGCCTGTGAGGTGTAAATCACCAGCTTGCCGGACGGGGCATCATCGGCGTGGCTGGTGGCGGCAAACACTAATCCACTGGCTAACATCAAAGCGTTAAAAGACGTGCGCATAGCAATTTCCCTAAGGTTTGAACGTTATGAAGGAAGAATCCAACCGTCGCGCAGCGCCACACCAAGGGTCGCGTCAACAACGGGTAAAGCGGCATCGGCCAGCTGCAGCGTGATGCTGTGGTCTGGTGCCTCGATGGGTGCAACATCAATTTGGTAATGGCTGCCGCGATAGATCACCCGCTGCACGCGTGCCGCAAACTGCGGTTCACCCGGTTCAGCGAGACGGAAATCCACCGCATGAAAACTGGCTTTGCCATGGGGCATCGGGCGTTGATCCGGTGCACAGCGCAAGGTGACGCGCAGACCGCACAACGTGGCGAGCGCTTTGCCCTCGCCGGTAGGTTCGATATCGCTGACCGGCAGCACTTTGCCGTCATCGATAAATCCCGCCACCATTGCATTCGCCGGTTCACGCCACAGGGTTTGCGGCGTGGCGAACTGCATCACGCGGCCGCTGTCCATCACGACAATGCGGTCGGCCAGCGCCATCGCTTCGTGCTGATCGTGGGTGATGTAGAGCAAGGTGGCGTGGCTGTGGCGATGGAAGCGTCGAAACTCCTCTTCCATGGTAGCGCGCAGGTGCACATCAAGGTTGGCCAATGGCTCATCGAGCAGCACCAGCGTCGGTTTAGCGACCAGACAGCGGGCTAACGCCACACGCTGACGCTGTCCACCGGAAAGATCGGAAGGACGGCGCGAGGCAAAGTTTTCTAATCCCACCAGTTCCAGCGCCTGCTGCGTGCGGCTGTCACGCTCATGGCGCGCCACGCCGTTGACTTTCAGGCTGTAGGCGACGTTTTCCGCCACCGTCATATGTGGCCACAGCGCATAGCTCTGGAACACCACGCCGAGCTGGCGATCTTCCGGCGGCAGGTGCACGCCCGGCGCAGCAAAGCAGCGCTCACCGACGTGGATTTCACCGGCATCAGCGGTTTCAAAGCCCGCCAGCAGACGTAATAAGGTGGTTTTGCCGCAGCCCGAAGGACCCAGAACGGCGATGAACTCTCCCTGCGCAATCTGCAGCGAGATATCCTGAAGTACCGGCTGGGCAGCAAAGGCTTTGCTTAACCCGCGAAGTATGATCGTTGCCATGTTTCTGGCCTTTATCTGACAGTCCGGCTAAGACCCTACGACAATCAGATGACGATCCCGTGACATCGATTTGACGTTTCCGTGCTCAAACAAAACGGGAGGCCCTAAAGCCTCCCTGCTACTTATTCGACGCTTTCAACCTGCAAATGCATGCCGATGTAGCGCTCATAGCGTGATGGCTTCACGCGTGACAGGTCCACCAGCACCAGCCCGTCGATACAGTTGTTGAAATCAGGATCGCTGCCGAAATCGATAAACTGCACTCCGCCCGGTTCACACACTTCCGAGTACTGCTTGTAGAGCGTGGGAATCGCGGTGCCGAGATTTGCCAGCAGATGCTTCAGACGACGCAAGTCTTCCGCATAGTTATCACCGGTAAACTGCGCCAGCACCTCCGGCAGCGAGGCCGGATAAGGACGGCGCGATTTTGCCAGCGGCAATTCAGTCGGGAAGTACATGCGGTAGAACGCCACCAGCAGATCGCGCGCCGCCAGCGGCATACCGCCGGAGATCGACACCGGACCGAACAGGTAACGGGTCTCCGGGTATTTGGCGATATAGGCACCAATGCCCATCCACAGATAATCCAGGCCGCGTTTGCCCCAGTAGGCGGGCTGGATAAAGCTGCGACCCAGCTCCAGGCCCTGATTGATGATCGGCAACATGCGCTCGTCGTAGTGGAACAGGCTGTCGCTGTAGATGCCTTCCAGACCACGACGCTCCAGCTGCTCGGCACCCGGAATAAAGCGATAAGCGCCCACAATCTCCAGCGCATCGTCATCCCACAGAATCAGGTGATAGTAATCGTCATCGTATTTATCGAGGTCACGGCGGCGACCGCTGCCCTCGCCCACCGCGCGGAAGGCGATTTCACGCAGGCGTCCGAGTTCACGCAGCAGCGGCACCCAGGTCGCGCCGTTACGACGCCACAGGTAAATCTGTTTGCCATCCGGCAGCGAGCCGAGACGCTCACTCTCCATCAGCGCTTTTTTCAGTTCGGCACGATCTTCCGGGCGCGCAATCGCCGCTTCAGTCTGGAACAGACCACGACGGCCCTGACCAATGCGATATAAGTGCTTGCGCAGCCGTTTCGCCAGCTCTTTGCCCGGCGTGTGGCCATCGTGCCAGTTGGCAAACGGGATCTGCTCGCCAATGTGCAGCTTGATGCGCGATCCACGCTGGCGGAACATCTCGCGCACCAGCATCAGCAGCGCCAGCGGTGAGGCGATTTTGGCGGCGGCATAGAACGCAAGGCTATTACGTCCGACGACGTGTGCCGGAACAATCGGCGCACGAGCACGGGCGGCCAGGCGCAGGAAGCTGTGATGCCAGCGGTTATCGCGCACACCACGGCTCGAAAGGCGCGACACTTCACCCGCCGGGAAGATAATCAGTGCGCCCTGATTGTCGAGATGCTGCTGCATGCGCGTCAGCTGTTCGCGACTGGTGCGGTTGCCCATGTTATCCACCGGCAACATCAGATTGTTGATCGGCTCCAGCATCATCAGCATGCGGTTTGCCACGATTTTCACATCACGACGCACCTGAGACACGGCCGCCAGCAGCGCCAGTCCGTCCAGCGCACCGAGCGGATGGTTGGCGACAATCACCACCGGACCGCTGGTCGGGATCTGCTCCAAATCGCGTTCACTTAATTCACAGCGCACATCCAGGTGCTCCAGCACTTGCTCGACCATATCCACCCCTTTCAGGTGGCGATAACGGTCAGCAAAAGATTGGAATTCATGTTCGCGAACCGCCCATTTCAACAGGCTTTTTTGCCAGTTCGCGGGGTGATGGCCTGGCCAGTAAGTATCGAGAAGCTGATCAACAGAAAACATCATTCACCTTTTGTGCGCAGAGGTTTATGGCACCGAAGTTAAACAGGCTTGTTTTCAGATTTATGACCAGTGAGAAAGCGAAACGGAAATAACGGGGGGAAACGCAGGGCGTTAGTCAGTAATGGCACCGCTAGCGAACCGTATAGAGGATTGTCGAGCCAGCGAGCGGCAGAAGCCGCCCCTGAAAAGACAACCACTTATCGATGGTGTGGCACCGCCCGATTCATCGTGCGTGAGCGGTTAAAGTTTTAACGGCGGCAATTGTGAGAACACGCTCAACAAGCCTTTGCTCCACAACTGACGAATCTGCGAAAAGTAAGGGTGCTGTTCGGTAATATGATGCTGTTCGTTATCTTTGAACCTGTCGGTGTGATACACCATCACATCCAGCGGCAGGCCCACCGAAATATTACTCGCCAGCGTCGAGTCCATGGAAATCAGCGCACACTGCATCGCCTGGCTGAGCGGGGTCTCATAACGCAATACGCGATCAATAATCGGCTTGCCGTACTTGCTTTCACCAATCTGGAAATAAGGCGTATCCACGCTGGCTTCAATGAAGTTGCCCTGCGGATAGATCTGGAACAGGCGCGGCTCTTCACCACGAATCTGCCCCCCTAATAGCAGCGTGCCACCAAACTCTTCGCCATCACGTTTGATCACTTCACGCAGGGTTTCCCCCACCAGCAGCGCAATGTCATACAGCGAGCGCCCATTCAGCAGATTGGGCTGGTCGCTGTCGTGGTTATTACGCCGTAGCAAACTCATCACGCTTTGCGTGGTCGCCAGATTACCGGCGCTTTGCAGCACCAGCGTGCGTTCATCATCCACCTGAAACACATGTAATTTACGGAACGTGGAAATATGATCTACGCCCGCGTTGGTGCGTGAATCCGATACAAAAATCATCCCTGACGATAAACGCATTGCCACACAATAAGTCATAGTCACGCCTGCAAAAAAATATCACTGCTGCGCATGCACCTGCTGCACCGCGGCCATCGCCAGCATATCCTCACCGCCGCCACCCAGCCGCATACCGCGCACCGGACAAGCATCGAGATAATCCACACCCACCGCCAGACGTAAATGCTGGCGCGTACTGCGCGTATTGTTGGTGATATCAAAGCTGTGCCAACTGCCATCCAGCCAGGCTTCAACCCAGGCGTGAGTAGCAACGTGTTCTACATTGTCCGTATAAAGATAGCCGCTGACATAGCGCGCCGGGATCCCGAGACTGCGACAACAAGCCAGAAACACATGGCTGTGATCCTGGCAAACGCCGCTGCCCGCCGCAAATACTTTCGCTGCGGTATCACTCACCTGGGTGCTGCCTGGCTGGTACGGCATTTTTAACAGCAGCTCATCCATCAGTTTTTCCAGGCTGGCGAGCGGTTTTTCCGCGTGCCAGTAGCGCTGTGCGAAATCGCGTATCGCCGCATCGGGCAAGGTTAATGGCGTGGCGCGCAGAAACACCAATGGCGAAAGGATCGATTCAGGGTCGGGGGAATACTCCCCTTCATCCAGAATTTCCACCACCCCGCGCGCGGCAATCTCCAGTTGCTGATGTGGCGTATCCAGCGTCAGCACATGCAACACGTTGCCGTAAGCATCCAGGGTGCGCGTGGCTTCGCACGGTAAATCGAGATCCCATGACAGAATCTGCTGGTGCACCGAGTTTTGCGGCGTCAGGCGCAGATACTGGGTGCTGAGTTTGACCTGATGCTCATAGGCATACCAGGTTTTGTGCTCGATGTTCAGTCTCATTTCGCCTCCAGGTAGGTCTGATTGATGCTTTCTGCCAGCGCATTGGTCTGCGTGAGAAAGTGATTAAGCCAGCTGTACAACCCGTCACGCGTCAAACTCTCCCAGGTGCTGAAGCGCATTTCGGCTAACAGCACCGTCACCAGATAGCGTGGACGATCCTCACCGCTGCTGCCGATCTGTTCCAGCTGGTTGGCGATCTCCTCAATGCAGGAGTGCAGCGAACGCGGGCTTTCGTTACGCAGGATCAGCATCTCGTTCACCAGATCCGGCATCAGCTGCTGCTTAAAGATCGCGTTATAGGCTTCACGCGCCGACACCGCACGCAGCAAGGTATCGAGGCAGTAGTATTCCCGCACCGAATCGGGGTTTTGCTCCAGCAGTTGCTGGTTGACGCTCAACAAACGCGCGGTGCCGTCGCTGCGCTCCATCAGCGTGCCGATGCGGATAAAGCACATCGCATCGCCGCGCAGCAAGGTGCCGAACATCGCGCCACGAAACAGGTGGGAGCGCTCTTTAACCCAGTCGAAAAAGCTGTCGGCGTTGGCGCTGGTGATGCCGCGTCGCCGCATGTTACGCATCTCAATCCACGTTGAGTTGATGCTCTCCCACACCTCGGATGACAAACTGCCGCGCACCGCGTGCGCATTGTTCCACGCCTCCTGCCAGCAGCTAAAAATACTGCTAGGGTTGCGATCGTCGAGGGCAAAAAAGTTAAACAGCTGCGGCATGGTGAAACGCCCGTTGAGGGTTTCAAACAGCTGGCGCGTGCCGGTGAGATTGAGCGGCAACAACAGCTCATCGGTTTGGCTGTTACGCACCGGCATCAGCGAAAGCCGGTTGGTGACATCCAGCACCCGGGCAAGTTGTTCTGCGCGCTCCAGATAGCGCGCCATCCAATAGAGGCCACTGGCCGTGCGGCTTAGCATGATGCGTCATCCTCCAGAACCCAGGTGTCCTTGGTGCCACCGCCCTGCGATGAGTTCACCACCAGCGAACCTTCGGTCAGCGCCACGCGGGTTAAGCCACCCGGCACTAAACGAATATCCGCACCGCATAAGGCAAAGGGACGCAAATCGATATGACGCGGCGCCAGGCCGTTGTCGATAAACGTCGGGCAGGTGGAGAGCGAGAGCGTGTCCTGCGCGATATAGTTTTCCGGGCGTGCTTTTAAACGATCGCGAAAATCACTCAGCTCCTGCTGGCTGGCCACCGGACCAATCAACATGCCGTAACCGCCAGCGCCGTGTACCTCTTTCACCACCATTTTGCTGAGATTGGCGAGGACGTAAGTCAGATCCTGCGGCTTGCGGCACTGCCAGGTCGGCACGTTGTTGAGGATCGGATCTTCATCCAGATAGAAGCGGATCATATCCGGCACATAAGGGTAGATCGATTTGTCATCGGCCACGCCAGTGCCAATGGCATTGGCCAACACCACGTTACCGGAGCGATACACCGACAGTAGGCCCGGCACGCCGAGCATCGAATCGGGACGGAACGCCAGCGGATCGAGGAACGCATCATCAACACGGCGATAGATCACATCAACTTTGCACGGCCCGGCGGTGGTGCGCATCATCACTGCACCGTCTTTGACAAACAGATCGGCACTTTCCACCAGCTCAACGCCCATCTGCTGCGCAAGGAAACTGTGTTCGAAGTAGGCGCTGTTGAAGCGGCCCGGCGTCAGCACCACGACCACCGGATCGTTGACCGGTGAGCTTTCGCGCAGGGTTTGCAGCAGGTGTGAAGGATAGCGTTCTACCGGGGCAATATGCTGCTCGACGAACAGTTCCGGGTAGAGGCGCATCATCATCTTGCGGTTCTCCAGCATGTAGGAGACACCAGAAGGCGTGCGCAGATTGTCCTCCAGTACGTAGTACTCGCCGTCGTTGTTGCGCACCATATCGACACCGGTGATGTGCGCATAGATGTTGCGGTGCAGATCGACACCTTGCATGCAGGGCTGATATTGATCGTTTACCAGCACCTGCTCGGCAGGCACGATCCCCGCCTTGAGGATGTGTTGTTGATGGTAGATATCATGCAGGAAGGCATTCAGGGCTTGCACGCGCTGGCGGATGCCGCGATCGAGCATCGCCCACTCACTGGCCGGAATAATACGCGGCACGCTATCGAACGGGATGAGCCGCTCCGCGCCGCCGTCTTCACCATAGACGTTGAAGGTGATGCCCACGCGATGAAACAGCAGTTCCGCTTCTTCGCGTTTCCGCGCCACAGCCTCTTTGTCCGCCTGTTGTAACCACTCCCAGTAATGCTGATAGTGCGCACGGTGTTCGCCGTTGCTCAATAACATCTCATCATAGAAGTGTGACGCTATCTGGTAGCTTTCTTTCATGATTTACCCGGCGCTTGTCAGAGGACCTGGATCCTCTCCTGCACAAAGTGTGCCAGAGGCTCACGCCCCAAACGGCACACGCACCCCGATAGTGGAGCAGCGCCGAATAACACTCAGATTGCACCTTACTGGTGCATTAGCTGCTGCGCAATTGGCAGCCAGATATCCGTCATCGCTCCATCGCCCCCCGTGAAAGGATCGCGCTGCGGCAAAGGTACGCGCGCGATCTGATCTTTCGCCGCGCGTAAACGAGAAGGTTCATCACGCACGGTTTCCGGGGACATCCCTTCAGGATAGGCGCCAACGGCGAAAAAATCGTCTGAGGCGAACACCTGTTTATGGCCGACACCGGCGGGGATCAGCACCGCATCACCCTCACGTAGCGTCACCATACGGCCGCTATCGCCGCCAAACAGCACTTCCGCCCAGCCCGACGCGACGCCCAGAATTTCATGGGTGTTGGGATGGTAATGGGTGTAAGGGAAGATTGGCGCGCGCCACGCGGCCGGCCAGCCGTTAGCCGTGAAGGTTTTTTCAAACCATTCGGCGCTGTTGCTTTGCAGCTCCTCATCATAGTCAGGCGCAATGCCGGGCCAGATGATCAGCGGCAGCAGATTGTTAGGCACACCGCCTGAGGGCTGCGACAGCATCAAATGCTGCGGATTATTTGATGAACCTGCAGAAAAGGTACCGGCGGCGAAAGACATCAGTAACAGCAGGCTGGAAGTGTTGGCAGTCATACTCTTTCTCCGGGAAGCCACGTTGCTTAATTGTGGCAAACCCCGACGGCATTACAATGTGCGCCCGCCGACAAAATTCACATAAAAGAATGATTTACCTTACTAAAGCCAAATTACCTGGCAACATATTTAACATTTTGTGGGACCGGAAAAGCCGCCAATAAACTGTTATAAAAAAACACCTCAATTCTGTATCTGATTCGCTTCACTGTTATGTGATTAACTGGCAGGCAGTAACATTCAGAGGTGAACTATGGAAGCGATCAAACAAATTCTGCTCGATGAAATCGCCACGCTTAACCGTGAAGGCCAGCGCGATAATCTGCCACGCTTTAGCTTATCATTCCTTAAAACCCATCCGGGGCTGTGGGCGATCATGTATCTGTGTTACGCGCTGTGCGTGGCGCTGATCTTCTCCACCGACATGCTTGGCTGGCCAGCGTTTTGGTTCGCCACCGCCTTTGTATTGGTGATGAGCTTCCTGATGCTGATGGATATCAACCCCAAATACCACTTTGAGGATATCGACACGCTGGATTTGCGCGTTTGCTACAACGGTGAGTGGTATTATGTGCAGCCAGTTTCACAGCAAGCGCTGGATAAAATCGTGGAAAATCCCGGCACGCCCGACCGCGTGCGCAGCGGCATCGATCGCCTGATGAAGCAGAAAGGTGAGGTGGATTTTTATGATGTTTATTACCTGACATGGGGCAATAAGCAGGCAGCAACTATCTGATGAATATCGTCTTGCACGAGATGCGAGACAGCACAGGCTACAAAAATCTGACGCGATGTTGTCAGGTTGCCCTGCAGGTACAACCGGCACATTGATGACAATTCAGACTGACCACATTGGTCATCCTTTGTGGTCAGTCGTGTCAGGGGCCAACATTTTGCGGCAGAGCCCTTAAGCCGACGCCAACTGAGCAATCAATTTCCCTAACGTCTCCACCGCCGCCTCGGCGCGCGCATCCCACGGCCAGGCGGTGTTGAAGCGAAAACAGTGGCTGAATCCTTCACTGCCCGAGAACAGCTGACCGGGCGCGATGCTGATGCCCTCTTTCAACGCCAGATGATAAAGCTGCGTCGTATTGATCTGTTCCGGCAGCGTAATCCACAGGAAATAGCCGCCCGGCGTATCACCGATCTGCGCATCAGCAGGCAGCACACGGCGCAATGCTTGCTGGGCCAGTTGCTTACGCTTTGCCAGCGTCTGGCGCAGCTTCTTTAAATGCGTGTCGTAACTGCGGGTGCTGAGGAAGTCGACCAATGCCAGCTGCATCGGCGCGCTGGTGGAGAGCGTACTCATGAGCTGAATACGCTGTACGCGCTGTGCATAGCGCCCGGCCGCCACCCAACCGACGCGAAATCCCGCTACCAGGTTCTTCGAAAAGCTGCCGCAATGCAGCACATTCCCCTCGCGATCAAAAGCTTTGGCGGGCAAAGGCTTGTCGTGGCCGCTGTAGAGATCGCTGTAAACGTCATCCTCAATCATCGCGACCTGGTAGCGCGACAGCAGAGTGACCAACTGTTGTTTTCGTTCAGCGCTCAGGGTAAAGCCCAGCGGGTTTTGTCGGTTAGTCATCAGCCAGCAGGCTTTGACCGGCCAGCGTTGCAATGCCTGCTCCAGCTCGTCGAGATCGATGCCCTGCTCAACATCGCTGGCGATGGCAATCGCATTCAGTTTCAGGCGTTCAATCACCTGCAAGGCACCGTAGAAAGAAGGATTTTCAATCACCACCCAATCACCGGGTTCGGTCACCGCTTGCAGGCTGAGGTTGAGCGCTTCCATCGCGCCGTTGGTGATGACGATATCGTCCGGCGACAAGGTGATGCCCTGCTGGGCATAACGTTGCGCCAGAATTTTCCGCAGCGCTTCGTTGCCGGGCGGCAGGTTATTCAAGGCATCACTGGGTTTCAGATTGTGCGAGACTTTGACCAGCGAGCGCATCAACTGACGCTGCGGAAAGAGTTCGGGATCGGGAAAGGCAGAGCCAAACGGCATGATGCCAGGGTCACGCGTGGCTTGCAGCACATCAAACACGAAGCTGTTGGTGTCCGCCTGCTCGGTTTTGGCAATCGCCTGTGTCGGCAAACGTGGGCGGCTTTCGGCAGCACGAGGCGCAACGTAGTATCCGGATTGCGGTTTTGACAGGATCCAGCCCTGGCTTTCCAGCACTTCATAGGCGTGCATCACCGTCATCAGGCTAAGGCCGCTCTGCTCCGCCTGCTGACGTAATGACGGCAGCTTTTCGCCCGGCGGCCAGATGCGCGCTTCGATCTGCTTACGAAGTTGATCGACCAACTGCTGATATTTCGCCACCCTGGCTCCGATATGGGAAATGAGTGCGGCTATTTTCCCTCACCCTGGCCCCTTCCCGCAAGCGCGAGAGGGGATGGTTGGCCAGGGAATATTACTCAGGTACTCAAGCTTTGCCGCACCGGGAAACGCACCTTCGCCTACTTGCGGGAGAAGATTGGGATGCAGCTCATCTCCTGACCATTGCTTTACGGCAGCTGCACCAGCTGCTGCTCATTTTCGACAAAGTTCGGCAGTTCGTGGATGCGTTCCGGCGGCACCGGTTTGCCCAGCAAATACCCCTGCAAGGTATCGCAACCCAGGCCGGTGAGGAACGCTTGTTGATCCTGCGTTTCCACCCCTTCCGCCACCACTTTGAGATCCAGTGACTGCGCCAGTGCCACAATGGCGGAAACGATGGTGGCATCTTCCGATTTTGCCTGCAGTTCATTGACGAACGCGCGGTCGATCTTCAACTCACTGGCGGGCAAACGTTTGAGATAAAGCAGGCTGGAGTAACCGGTGCCGAAATCATCGATCGAGGCTTTCACGCCCATATCCGTCAGTTGCGTCATGATACGCACACTCTCTTCCGGATCACGCATCGCCGTGGTTTCCGTCACTTCCAGCGTCAGCAATTCGGCCGGGATCTGATGCTTCGCCAGCGCCTGCGTCACGGTTTCCACCAGGTTGCTCTGCTCAAACTGCAGCGCGGAGAGATTCACCGCGACCGACCAATGTGAATGGCCCTGCAGATGCCAGCAGTGCAATTGACGGCAGGCTTCGTTAATCACCCAGTTACCGATGTTGATGATCATGCCGGTCTTCTCGGCAATCGGCAGGAATTTGTCCGGTGCCAGCAAACCGCGTGTCGGATGCTCCCAACGTAACAGGGCTTCAAAGCCGAGAATCGGGCCGCTCGGCGCACAGTATTTTGGCTGATAGAATAGACGTAACTCTTCGTTATCCAGCGCTTGCCACAGATCGTTATTCAGCTGTAGCTGCGACTGCGCGAGGGTATTCATCGACGGCTGGAAGAAGTTGTAGCCGTTACGACCATTGTTTTTGGTGTGATACATCGCCGCATCGGCGTTAAACATCAGCTCGCGATCATCTTGACCGTCGCCGGGATAGACCGCGATGCCGATACTCAGTGACACCACCAGCTCATAGCGTGAAATATCAAACGGGCGATCGACCGCTTTCACCAATGCATCCGCTACCGCTGCGGCGTCATTGGGCTCATCGATTTCGATCAGCAGCACGAACTCGTCGCCACCCATACGTGCCAGGGTGTAGTGCCCTTTCATCTGACTGATCATGCGCTCGGCCACGGCAATCAGCAGGTTGTCACCCACATGGTGACCAAAGGCGTCATTGACCGCTTTGAAGCCATCCAGATCCATAAACATCAGCGCAAACTGCGACTTCTCGCGATTGGCTTTGTTGATCGATTGCTCCAGACGATCTTCCAGCAAAATACGGTTTGGCAGGCGTGTCAGGTTATCGTGCAGGGCCAGTTGCGCCAGCTCGCGGTTGGCTTCCGCCAGTGAGTGCGCAAGGATGGAGGTGCGCGCTTGCAGGCGTGCATCCAGCATCGAAACCAGCAACGTAATGCCGAGGATCGCCAGCGTCACCACGGTGACCACAATCGCCAGCCAGTTGCTGTTAACGCCCATGTGCGTGGCATGACTCATCATCGGGAAGCTGGCCGCGGCCATACCGGTGTAGTGCATGCCAGCAATGGCGCAGCCCATTACCACCGAAGCACCGAGACGCAGAATGTTCACGCGACCATGTCCTTCGCGCAGGTTAAAGGCCAGCCACAGGGCCGCCCCCGATGCCACCAGCGCAATCACCACTGAAGCGGCGACCCAGCCCCAATTCCAGACGATGCCCGGCGCAAACATCAGCGCGGCCATGCCCATGTAGTGCATGGCGACCACGCCGGAACCGAGCACCAAAGCCCCGCCCGTTAAGCGCCGCCAGGATAAATCATGCGATGAGCACACCAGCCACAAGGCAAAAATTGATGCCAGGATTGCCACTGCCATCGACGTCGCCGTCAGCAGCGGATCGTAGCTCATCACCATATCCAGGCTCATCGACAGCATGCCGATGAAATGCATCGCCCAGACGCCCACGCCCATGGCGAATCCACCGCCTAATAACCAAATCAGCGCCACCTTGCCAGTTGAAGAAGCCACGCGTCCCGCCATATCCAGCGCGGTAAACGAGGCCAGCATCGCCACCAGAATGGAAACGATGACAGTAAACGAATCGTACGAAGTCACTAACATAGTGATTTCCCAAGTTAAAGCCGTTATCAATCAGCTGTGGTGTTATGAAAAAAAGTCAAGGCTATAGGTTTTATGGTGTGTTTTATCGGCAGGATCACTGCCGATTTGAGTCTTTGAACGATGAAACCTTCCGATGTGGAAGAAAATAAAAACTGTTTATCAGGCGCTGGTTAAGGGCAGCGGGTGCTCAGCAAACAGCGGCGGTGCATTAAACACAGCGGTAAATTCACCGATACGCTCCGCCGGTGTTGGCTTGCCCAGCAGATAGCCCTGCAGCGTGTCAAAACCGAGCCCGGTCAGCAGACGCTGCTGTTCCTCGGTTTCTACCCCTTCGGCCACCATGCGCAGATTGAGACTTTGTGCCAGTGTCAGCATCGCGCTCACGACGGTGGCGTCCTCGCTGTCGGCACGCAGGCTGTTAATAAAGGCTCGGTCGATTTTCAGTTCGGTGGCTTCCAGATGTTTCAGATGCAGTAAATTGGCATAGCCGATACCGAAGTTATCGATCGCCACTTTCACGCCGAGCTGATGCAATTCTGCAATGCGCTGCTGGCTGAACTGCGGGTCGCGCATCGCGATATTCTCGGTAATCTCCAGCATCAGCGCCCCCTCCGGCAGCTGATAGCGCAGCAGTGCATGACGCAAGCTGTCGATGAGATCGCGCTGATGGAATTGCAACGCCGAAAGGTTAACTGACACGCTCCAGTCGCGGTTGCCTTCATCGTGCCACTGTTTTAACTGACGGCACGCTTCGTTGATCACCCAATTGCCCAGCGCCACGATTTGCCCGGTTTTCTCCGCACGCGGCAGGAACATATCCGGCATCAGTAATCCGCGACGCGGATGTTGCCAGCGCAGCAGCGCTTCGAAGCCCATGAGCACCGTGCCGCCTGCGCGGAATTTTGGCTGATAAAACAGGCACATTTCCTGGTATTCCAGCGCATTCCACAGGTCATTCGCCAGCGCCAGCTGATGCTGTGCCACGGCGCTCATCATCGGTTCAAACAGACACCAGCCGTTTCGGCCGCTGTGTTTGGTGTGATACATGGCGGAGTCGGCGTTGAACATCATCTCCTGCTGGCTACGACCGTGCTGCGGGAACACCACGATGCCGATACTCAACGACACCCGCAGTGAATAACGATCCAGTTCAAACGGCGCATCAATCGCATTCACCAGCTGCTGCGCCAGCGCCGAGGCTTGTAAATCATTGTATTGTGGACACAGCAGCACAAACTCATCGCCCCCCAGTCGCGCCAGCAGCACGCCCTCGCCCAGCTGCACGCGCAGACGTTCGGCGACCGCGATAAGCAGGCGATCGCCCACGTGATGGCCCCAGGTATCGTTGACGGCTTTGAAGCCATCGAGATCCATAAACATCAGCGCAAAAGTCTCATCCTGCAACGTGGCTTGCTTGATCTGCGCCGTCAATTGCTGCTCCAGCAGCACGCGGTTGGGAAGCGAGGTGAGATTGTCATGCAACGCCAGCTGGCGCAGTTCACTGTTGGCACGCTTGAGCTTGGCCGCCAGACGCGCCGCGCGTAGCTGAGCGTCCAGCATCGAAACCAGCAGCGTGACGCCGAGAATGGACAGCGTGATAATGGTCACCCATACCGCCAGTCCATCCTCACTGATGCCATGATGTTGCTGCATGGTGCTTGGCACGCTGTACTCCGCTGCCGCCATGCCGGTGTAGTGCATTCCGGCGATGGCAATACCCATCACCAGTGCCGCGCAGACGCGCATGATCCACACGCTCTCGCCCTGACGCAGATGAAACGCCAGCCACAGTGCTGCCCCCGAGGCGGCATAGGCAATCACCACGGAGAGTGCGACCAACGGCATGTCCCAGCGAATCGCCGGTTCAATCATCAGGGCATTCATGCCAATGTAATGCATTGCCACCACGCCGCTGCCGAGTATCAGGGTGCCACTTAACAGCCGACGTGGGGTCAGATGGCTGCCCTGAACACCCTGGGCGAAGGCGAAGATGGCAGAGAGGATCGCCACCAGCAGGGAAACCGTGGTGAGGGTAATGTCATAACGCATGGTCATCGGCATCATCATCGCCAGCATGCCAATGAAGTGCATCGCCCAGATGCCAATGCCCATCGCGGTGCCACCGCCAATCAGCCACATTTTCGCCAGGTAGCCGCGTGATATCGCGACGCGTCCTGCCGTATCCAGTGCGGTAAACGCAGCAATGAAGGCCACGATTAATGAAACCGTGACCAGAACGCTATCCCAGGTAACCAGCAGCATGTGCGCTCCTAAACTCAGCCCGCTGCGGAGCAGGTGCTGTATCGTCAAAAAAGTTCAAAGAGTTCGAAACATTGATTAAGGGTGAGTAATGACCGCACGCAGTGAGGCAGAGGGGGGAGCCGATCCAGATAATTCTGGAAACACCACGCTATGTTTTTTGTTTTTCATCATCCGTCGCAGTCAGAAAAATTAATAATATCTGATTAATGCACGAACATAACATTGAACGATTAATCGCGGTAGAGGGTGAAATCACTCGCTGTTTAGTTTTTTTAACCGGTTGTCACTCCTTGCGATTACTGCATTATCGGCGAAAATTGTGAATTGATTAATGAAAAATCTAACCGCAACGCTCCCAGTGTTGATTTGCTGATCTATAGTAAAGAAAACTGATATAAATCATAAACCCTCCATCTAAGAATATTCCTAGATGCCGGGCACTTACGCAGTAAAGTCGATCGTGGCTCTTGTTTGACTTCGGATTCGTTACATAAATGAATCACCAGGTGAAAAAGCACTGACTACGGATAATCAGTAAGGAATGATTATGAAACTCAAGCTTTTTCTTTTGGCGTCCAGCCTGAGCGTAGTGCTCGCCCCTCATGCGGCTTTTGCCGCCACCACAACGGGAACCATTAATGCGACCCTGACCCTGACCACCGGCTGCCTGGTGAATGGTCAGTCTGCCACCACAGGCGTCAACTTCGGTACCCTGAACTTTGGTAGCAGCGCCGCAACCTTCGATACCCTGAATGCCACGTTGGTCGGCGCATCAGGCAACGGTATCTATGTTCGCTGCACTACCGGCCAGACTTTCAACGTGCAGGTCACCAGCAGTAACGCCGCGCCAGCGACCATTTATGGCACCGTCAGCGGCCAGCCGCGCTATCTGATCCTCGGTTCCAATAACACCCAAGGCATTGCCTATACCCTGTATAGCGATGCGGCATTCACCACCGCCATCGCCAATAACACCAACATTGCCGCCAGCGGCACCACGGACCCGACCTTAGGCACTAACTACGCCATTTATGGTCGTGTGGTGGGCGGCGGATTTAACCCACTGATTCCGGCAGGGACTTATACCGACACCATTAACGTTGCGGTGAACTACTGAGGTCAGTTGTGGGGTAATCAGGGTGGCCGTGGTGCAGCGTTGGGTGCACATTGCAGGCGGCCTCGCCCTGCTGATAGGGAGCGTCTCTGCCTGGGGGTTGCCAACCGCAACCTTTCAGGTCTCTGCATCAGTAGTGGCAGGCTGTGTTGTCTCCGGTACCAATACCGGGGTCTTTGGCACGCTTAATTTCGGTACGCAATCTGGCGTATCGTCCAGCAGCGTGAGCGCCAGCTATGTGCAAAGCACCACCATCATTCTCGCCTGCACGCCAGGCACCGCCGTTAGCATGAGCATTAATGGCGGCGCCAATTACTCTACTACCCGCAATCTCAAGGTCTCGGGTAACACCAATACCGTGCCCTATTCCCTTTACACCAACGCGGCACACTCCACGGCTATCCCAGTGAATAGCGCCGTGGCGTTGAGTTACAGCAACGCCAATAACATTACTTTGCCGATTTATGGCCTGTTAACGCTGCCCGGCCCCACACGCGCCGGCACTTATACCGACACCTTAACCGTTACGCTTAGCTGGTGACGGCAGTGATAAAGAAGGATGAATAATCATGAACCTGCGCGCCCTGTTACTGTTGTTTATCATGGCACTAATGCCTGCTGCCCACGCTGCCAATTCGCTGATGATTTGGCCCATCGATCCCACCATCAATCCCGATGATAAAGCCAGTGAGCTTTGGCTGGAAAACCGTGGGAATGCCACCACCATGATGCAGGTGCGCATCTTTAGCTGGCTGCAAGTGGGCGGTCAGGAACAGTATCAAACTCAGCAGCAAGTGGTTGCCAGCCCGCCGATGGTGCGCCTCGAACCGGGTCAGAAACAACTGGTGCGACTCATTAAGCAGGGCGCGCCGGAAGCGGGACGCGAAATGTCCTACCGCGTGGTGCTGGATGAAATCCCTACGCCACGCACGCCCGGCGAAAATCAGGCGGGATTAACCTTCCAGATGCGCTATTCGGTTCCGCTGTTTGTTTATGGTAACGGCGTCACCAGCGACAGTGCGAAGCCGCATCTCAGCTGGCAACAGGTGGACAGTGGTGGCAAACGCTGGCTGGAACTCACCAACCGTGGCAATGGCCATGCGCGGCTGAGTAACGTCACCATCGGTGGTCGCCGCCTGGGCAATGGCCTGTTTGGCTACGTACTGGCAAACAGCAGTAACCGCTGGCCATTAACCAGCAGCGTGAGCGGTGAGCTGTCCGCAGAAGTGAATAAAGGGCACTGGAGCAGCGCGGCCGCGCGTTGATGACGTTTTCGCTGCATCCCTGCACGTTGGCAGTGGCTAGCGTGCTATGCCTGTTACCTCAAATCAGTAGCGCGGAGACCTTTTCCGAGCTACCACCGCCCCCTGCGCTGGAGAACAACGCCAGCGGTCAGCAGTACATGCTGGAGCTGGTGGTGAATCAGAACGCGCGCGGCGATATCGTGCCGGTGGAGCGCAAAAACGGCGACTTTTGGCTGCGCAGTGGCGATTTACAGCGTGCCGGTATCCCTGCAGAGAAACTCCAGGGCGAGCAAATCGATGTGAATCAACTTGCGGAGGTGAAAGCAGAATATGACGAGCGCCGTCAACGCCTGTTGCTCACCGTTCCGCCCGCCTGGCTGCCCGGCCAGGTGATCGGTAAAGATCAGCGCGGCCCTCGCTACCCGGGGCGAGCCAGTAACGGTGCGCTGCTCAATTACGACTTTTACGCCACGCGTACCGATAATGCCGGTTCCCGCCTGTCGAGCTGGAATGAGCTGCGCGTGTTTGGCCCCAGCGGGCAATTCTCCACCAATGGCGTCTACACCCAACAACTGGAAGGCGGTGTCAGCGGTCAGCAAGAGGGATACATTCGCTACGATACCTGGTTCAGCAATGAAGATGAGAACGATGCAATTAGCTGGCGCGCCGGGGATCTGGTCACCGATGCGCTGAGCTGGAGTAACAGCGTGCGTCTGGGTGGCGTGCAGATTGCGCGTGATTTCAGCGTGCGACCGGATTTGGTCACTTACCCGCTACCGGCGTTTTCCGGCCAGGCCGCAGTGCCCTCTTCCGTCGATCTGTTTATTAACGGTTATCGCAGCACGCAAGCCAATGTGCAGCCGGGTCCGTGGTCGCTGACCAATGTGCCGTTCGTTAATGGCGCGGGCGATGCGGTGATCACCACCACCGATGCCGTGGGGCGCCAGGTCACTACCACGCTGCCGTTTTATGTCTCCAGCAGCCTGCTGCGACAGGGTTTGTCGGATTACTCCTTCTCGGCCGGTGCTATTCGTGAAAACTACGGACTGGAGAACTTTGACTATGGCGCAGCAGCAGCCAGCGGCTCTTATCGTTATGGGTTAACCGACTGGCTGACGCTGGAGAGCCATGCGGAAGGCAGCGACAGCGTGGCCACCGGCGGCGCTGGGGGATTGGTGAAGCTCGGCAGCTGGGGCGTGGTCAATGGTGCGCTGGCACAAAGTCAGATGGAAGGTAAACCCGGCACGCAATACAGTTGGGGTTATCAATACAACAACAGCTGGTTTAGCCTCGGCACCCAGCATGTATTACGCACCGCCGATTACGGCAATCTGGCGCTGGTCGGCAGCCGGGGCGACAGCGCCAACACCAGCTACTCACTGGCGCGACGCAGTGCGCAGTACACCGCCAGCGTGTCACTCAATCAATACGGCAGTCTGGGCCTGGCCTACTTTGATATTGCCGGCGGATCGGGCGATCGCACCCGTTTATGGAACCTGTCGTGGAGTAAAAATCTGTGGGGTAACAGCAGCCTGTATATCTCCGCCAGCCGCGATCAGGAACAGGGCGACTGGAGCGGTGCCATCTCTTTGGTGATCCCATTCGGCGAGCAGAGCAGTGCTTCGGTGAGCTATGAGCGCGATCAGCAGGGCAACAACAATCAGCGCCTCTACGTGTCACGCGCTATGCCGACCGATGGTGGCTTTGCGTATGATGCGGCCTGGGCCAATCAGGGTGGCGACAGCGGTGATTACCGCCAGGCAAGCCTGCGCTATCGCAATAACAAAATCGACACCTCAGCCGGATTCTACGGTGATAACGATAACACCACGCAGTGGGCCGATTTCACCGGTTCGCTGGTGCTGATGGATAACCGCGTGTTTGCCGCCAACGACATCAATGATGCGTTTGTGGTGGTGAAAACCGATTACCCGGATGTCACGGTGCGCTATGAAAACCAGGCAATGGGACGCACTGATAATCAGGGCTATTTGCTGGTGCCATCGATCAGCAGTTACTACGGCGCAAAATACGATATCGATACCCTGGATTTACCCGCCGATCGCACCGCACCCAAGGTGGAACAGCGTTTTGCGGTGAAACGGAAAAGCGGTTACCTGCTGAACTTCCCGGTGGAGCGCCTGCGTGCCGCCAGCATGGTGCTGCACGATAAACAGGGGCAACCGTTGCCGATCTCCAGCCAGGTGCTGCGCCCGAATCAGGGTACGGAATATATCGGATGGGATGGCATTGTCTGGATGGAGAATCTGAGCGCTGAAAACCCAATTCATGTGGTGACGCCTGATGGGCGCAGTTGTGATACCACGCTGACCATTGCGGACGGCCAGCCAAAAGCGCTGGAGACCTACGGTCCGCTGACGTGCGACCTGCCGCCGTCGTCGCCGGGTTCGGCGGTCAGCACGGCCAATAATTCACAGTCAGGAATTTCGCCATGAGAAAGTTTCTTCTGCTGCTGGCACTGTTTATCTTGCCGGGCACCAGCTATGCGCTTTGCAGTTTATCGGCCCCAACGGCGACCTTTGGCTCCGTGACCACCTTCGCGGTGGGCTCCACAGTGCAGAACACCTCCAGCACCACCAACGTCAACTGTGGGTCAGGTACGCTGTCGTTGCTGGGCACCGATAACGTCACTTACGCCTTCACCACCGCGACCTATCTTAGCGGCGCGCGCGCGGTGTTGAAAACCGCCAGCACCGGCACGGACAGTATTCCGATTCAGATGTGTATCGACAGCGCCTGTGCCAGCGAACTCACGCAGGGGTCTAACCACGTTTACAGTTCATCGGCGTTGTTAACACTGGGCAGCACGCTCAATTTCAATATTCCGCTCTATTTCCGCACAGTGCCTGGACAGGTGATTGCCGCAGGCAGTTATACGACGACGATTACGCTCACTGTGAGCTATACGGTATGTGCCGGGTTGAACGTAGCAGGTTTATGCGTGGGTACGGTGCAAACCAGTACCGGCACCGCGATGCCGATTACCGTTAACCTGGTTGTGACCAATGATTGCACCACCATCACCGCGCCCAATGTGAGTTTTGGCAGCGCACCCTTGGTGGGAAGTTTCTCCACGGTGCAGCAGACCATCAACGTGGTGTGTTCTAAAGGCAGCACTTTCACTGTGGGGTTGAGCAATGGCAGCTACTACAGCGGCACCACGCGCCAGATGGCGAGCGGGACTAACCGGCTGGCTTATGACATTTATAAAGGCACCACCACCACGACACGCTGGGGACCGACCGGCACTGACCGCTGGAGCAGTGCCAGCGCCACCTCTCTGAACGCGGATCTGGTGACGCGCAACTTCACCTATACAGCGCAGATTCTGACGACGCAGAATACGCCAGCGGCGGGGAGTTATACGGATAGCGTGGTGGTGGATCTGTCGTTTTAGGCAGGGCATGAGCGACGATGTCGCTTGTTAAGAGGCCCGATGATTGCGTTTCACTGCGCCATACCCACATATCTGCATAAACAAAAAAGCAGCCCCTTGAACAAGGGGCTGATTTATTCGAATCGCTTCTTAACGGGCTGATATGAGGCCCGTTGTCAGCCAGGGCGTTACAGCGAAGCTCCCACCGGCGTGCCGCCATGGCGCGCCTGATACTGTTTCACCATGCGGCCAATCAGCAGCGTCCCGATCAATCCGCACACCGCCGCGAATGACAACCACACGCCGGGCATCGCTTTATCACCCGTGGCATGGATCAGGTAGCTTGAAACTGCTGGCGTGAAGCCACCAAACAGCGCGGTCGCCAGGCTATAAGCCAGTGAGAAGCCGGTGGCGCGCACTTCAGCCGGCATAATTTCCGCCAGATAGACCACCATCGCACCGTTATAGCTGGCATACAGGAACGATAACCACAATTCCGCTTCCACCAGATGCGCAAAGGTGGGCGATCCCACCAGCCAGTGCAGCACTGGCCAGGTGGTAAGAATCATCAGGATAGTAAAAGTGATCAGCAGCGGGCGGCGTCCTATGCGGTCTGACAGCGAACCCATCACCGGCAGCCAGATCAGGTTAGAGATGCCGACAAACAGCGTCACCATAAAGCTCTGCTCGTCGCTCATCATCAACACGGTTTTGCCAAAAGTCGGGGTGAAGGCGGTGATCATGTAGAACATCACCGTGGTGGTCACCACCATCAGCATCCCCGCCAGTACCAATGCCCAGTTCTCACCGACCGAGCGCATAATCTGTCCCATGGAAGGATGCTGCTTGCGCTTGCTGAACGCTTCGGTTTCTTCCAGCATGCGGCGGATCCAGAACAGGAACGGCACAATCATACAACCGACCACGAACGGAATACGCCAGCCCCATTCGGTGACCGCATCCTTCGCCAGCAGATGGTTCAGGCCGAGGCCGAGCAGCGCCGCGAAGATCACCGCAACCTGCTGGCTTCCAGACTGCCAGCTAACATAAAAACCTTTGCGTCCTTTTGGTGCTACTTCAGACAGATAAACTGACACACCGCCCAATTCCACACCCGCAGAGAAGCCCTGCAGCAAACGACCCAGCAGAATCAGAATCGGTGCGGCGGCACCCAGCGTGGCATAGCCCGGCACCAGGGCGATGGTGAGTGTGCCCAACGCCATCAAGCCCAATGTCAGCAACAGTCCTTTACGGCGTCCGTGATGGTCGATGTAGGCACCGAGAATAATCGCGCCAAGTGGACGCATCAGGAAGCCCGCACCAAAGGTCATCAGCGTAAGCATCAATGAAGCAAAGGGATCATCTCCGGGGAAAAAGGTTTTGGCGATCGCCGTAGCGTAATAGCCAAACACCATAAAATCGTACATCTCAAGAAAGTTACCGCTGGTAACGCTAAAGATGGTTTTGGCCCCGCCTTGCGATGGCTTTTGTAAAGATTGACTCACGCTCATGTTGTCCTTCCTGGGTTTTTCTACCGTTGTAGCGGGTTGCGCCAGGAATAGATGTGATCAGCCTCACCATTGCAGTTTACAAAAGTGATACCAAAAGTAACAAGAAATTAACATTGACGGCGGGAGAAAATAGAAAGGGCCGCTTTCGATGGCGGCCCTTATGAGCGATAAGAGGGGGGATTTATTTCTTCACCGTCTCCATGCCCATCAAACCAATCTTCAGATAACCCGCTTCACGCAATTGATCCATCACGCTCATCAGGGTTTCATAATCCACTGACTTATCCGCCTGGAAGAAGATGGTGGTGTCTTTCTTGCCTTCGGTCTGCGCCGTCAGCGCATTCACCAGCGTCTCTTTGGTGACCGCATCGTTGCCGATATAGATCTGCTTATCTTCCTTAATAGATAGATAAACCGGTTTTTCCGGACGCGGTTGCGGTGCGCTGGTGGAGGCAGGCAGGTTAACACGCACATCCACCGTGGCTAATGGCGCGGCGACCATAAAGATGATCAGCAGAACCAGCATAACGTCGATAAACGGCGTCACGTTGATTTCATGCATTTCGCCATCGCCTACCGAGTCATCGTTTAAACGCATCGCCATAATACTTATCCTACGCGCAGTTTCTGTGCCGCCGTCGGACGGGTCGCTTCTTTCGCGGTGTCCACATTGCCGAGATCCAGATCGCGGCTCTGCAGCAGCATCACCTGCGCCGCAACATCACCCAATGAGGCTTTGTAGCTGGCAATCATGCGCGCGAAGACGTTGTAGATAACAACAGCAGGAATAGCAGCAACCAGACCAATCGCGGTCGCCAGCAACGCTTCTGCGATGCCCGGCGCCACAACAGCGAGGTTGGTGGTCTGGGTTTTAGCGATACCGATAAAGCTGTTCATGATGCCCCAAACGGTACCAAACAGACCGATGAAGGGTGCAACAGAACCGATGGTAGCGAGGAAGCCGTTACCGCGACCGGCATGACGGCTGAATGCCGCAACGCGACGATCAAGGCGGAAGCTGGTACGTTCCTTAATGCCATCAAGGTCTTCGGTACCTGCAGAGAGTTCCAGCTCATTCTGCGCATCGTTCAGCAACACCGCACTATGGCTGTTACTTTTGAAGCTTTCAGCGGCGCGGTAAGCATCATTAAGCGAACGCGCTTCGCCCAGCGCCTGCTGTTCGCGTTTCAGGCGACGTTTCGCCCCGCTCAGCTCAGCAAACTTGCCGAAGAAAATCGCCCAGGTGACAACCGAGGCCAGTAACAGGCCAATCATCACCACTTTTACCACGATATCGGCATGCTGATACATGCCCCAAACGGAGAGGTCCGTTTGCATCAAATCACTGGCTACCACGCTGCGTCTCCAACTTCTGTTGCACAGTTCACGATTGAAGCGCGGATCATAGCAAAAAAATTGACCGAAGTGATAGTAGTTCTCATTACTATTTACAAACGATTAATGCTTCAATTTCTAACAATCTATGTGGTTTTTATGGATGCGCTGGCTGATGTTTTACAAATGTGACCTAAATTGAAAATTTATTAAAACATCGTTTCAAAATGTGATGTATTTCATCCAATCAACATTTGACCACTTTTTCGCCAGCGCAATTTCACTATTCTGAGCCAGCCCTTCCCGATTGTGGTGTGCCTGACACCGCTAATGATCACTAAGCTGGAGCAATAATAATGACATCTAAAAAACGACTCACGATTGCAATCTCTTCTCTGGTTATGCTGCTGGCGAGTGGTGCTCACGCCAAAGTGTTAAAAGTCGCGGAAGTACAGCCCGCCGGTTATCCCACCGTGGTCGCGCTGCAGCATATGGGCGATAAGTTAAAAGAAGCGACGCAAGGACGATTAGAGTTGAAGGTTTACGCTGGCGGCGTGCTGGGCGATGAGGATCAAACGCTGCAGCAGGTTCAGCTCGGCGCGATTGACATGATTCGCGTCTCGCTGGCTCCTGTCACCACTATCGCCCCTGAAACCAGTGTGCTAACCCTGCCCTATGTGTTCCGCGATGAAGACCACATGCACAAGGTGCTGGATGGCGATGTCGGCAAACAGATTGTCGAAAAATTCGATAACGATCCCCGCACGCGCATGGTGTTCCTCGGCTGGACCGACGCGGGCACACGCAACATGATCACCAAAAAACCCATCACCAAACCCGAAGATTTACAGGGGATGAAAATTCGCGTGCAGAACAGTGCCATTTCACTGGCCACGCTGAAAGCGATGGGTGCCAATCCTGTGGCAATGGGCGTCAGCGAAGTGTTTAGCGCCATGCAAACCGGCGTGGTCGATGGCACAGAGAACAATCCACCGACGTTTGTCGCCCACAACTATCTTCCCGTGGCGAAGTACTACACCCTGAGCGGCCACTTTATTCAGCCGGAGATGATCCTGTTCTCTAAAGCCTCGTGGGGACGGCTTTCCGCAGAAGATCAGGCGCTGCTGAAGAAACTCGGCAAGGAAGCGCAGGATGAAGAGCGCCAGCTGTGGGCCACTTACACCGCCCAGTCAGTGGAGAAAATGAAAGCCGGCGGCGTGACATTCCAGGACACCAACCGCGATTACTTTATGAAAGCCACGCAACCGGTGCGCGACCAGTTTGGCGGCAATTATCAGGATCTGATGAAACAGATTGCGGATGTGAAATAACCCTCTCAGCGCCGCGCGACCGCGTGGCGCCTTGCTCAGGTAACGAAGCATGAATGCATATTCCCGTTTGATGGATGGGCTCTATCTGTTGTGCATGGGCATCGCGGCGGTAGCCCTGTTGATCATGGTCACGGTGATACCCATCGGTATTTTCGCGCGCTATGTGCTAAATGGTGCCCTCTCATGGCCGGAGCCGGTCGCTATCGTCTGCATGATCATCTTTACCTTTATTGGTGCGCCCGTCGGATTGCGGGCAGGCACACACATTTGTGTGTCGATGGTGACCGATCGCCTCTCTGAGGCTGGGCAAAAATGGGCACAACGGCTGTGCAACCTGCTGCTGATCGTGGTCTGTCTCATCCTGCTGCAGGCCAGCTACAGCTTGTGCGAGGCCATGTGGATTCAACCGCTGGCGGCAATGCCTGCTGTGACGTATGGCGAAATGTATCTGCCCATTCCAATCGGCGCGCTGTTTACGCTGCTGTTTGTGATCGAGCGAATACTGAATGGCGATCAAAGTCAGCGTCCGCTGGTGACGCTGGGCGGCACACACTAAATTCGGAGCACTAAAATGGATGCTTTCATTCTGGTTGGTAGTTTGGTGTTGCTGCTGTTGGTCGGCTTTCCGGTGGCGTTTGCCGTGGGGTTTGCCGCTTTTATTGGCGCCTGGTGGATTGATTTGCCACTGGAAGCCGTGGTGATTCAGATCACCAACGGGGTCAACAAATTTTCACTCCTCACCATTCCGTTCTTCATTTTGGCCGGGGCGATCATGGCCGAGGGAGGGATTGCCCGCCGCCTGGTGAACTTTGCCTATATCTTCGTCGGTTTTATCCGCGGGGGCTTGTCGTTGGTGAATATCGTGGCATCGACATTTTTTGGCGCCATTTCAGGATCGTCAGTGGCCGATACCGCCTCGATCGGGTCGGTGATGATCCCGCAAATGGAGCAGAAAGGTTATCCGCGAGATTTTGCCGCCGCCGTGACCGCCAGCGGTTCAGTGCAGGCAGTATTAACGCCGCCCAGCCATAACTCCGTGATCTACTCGCTGGCCACCGGTGGCGTCGTTACCATATCCTCGTTGTTTGTTGCGGGTATTATCCCGGGGCTGATGCTGGGATTCTGTTTGATGGTGATGTGCCTGGCGTTCGCACGCAAGCGCGGTTATCCCAAAGGCGAAGCCATTCCGTTGCGTCAGGCGGTAAAAATCTTCTTCGATGCGTTCTGGGGACTCTTTACCATCGTCATTATTTTGGGCGGTATTCTTTCCGGCATTTTTACCGCTTCGGAATCCGCTGCGATCGCCTGCCTGTGGGCGTTTTTTGTCACGATGTTTATTTATCGCGATTTCAAATGGAATCAGCTGCATATTCTGGTGTTTCGTACCATCAAAACCGTCACCATTGTGATGGTATTGATTGCCTTTGCGGCGGGCTTTGGCGCAGTGATGACTTTTATGCAACTGCCGACCATGATCACCGATGCCTTCACCAGCATCTCTGATAATAAATACGTGATTCTGATGTGCATCAACGTGTTACTGCTGGTGATCGGCACCTTAATGGACATGGCCCCTATTATTCTGATTTTAACCCCTGTCTTGCTGCCCGTTGCCACCAGTCTGGGCATCGATCCTGTGCATTTTGGCATGATTATGATGACCAACCTGGGTATCGGTCTGATCACCCCGCCGGTCGGTACCGTGTTGTTCGTTGCCAGCGCCGTCAGTAAACAGAAAATTGAGCAAGTGGTGACGGCCATGCTGCCCTTCTACGTCACGCTGTTTTTCATCCTGATGCTGATCACTTACGTGCCCGCGCTATCGCTGTGGCTGCCGCATGTCATGGGTGTGATGTAACGCGAAATCGCAGGGACGCGCTTTTGCCCGGCCAATTCATCGACTGACTCCGATAATCCGCAATCAGGGTCAACCCACTGCGGTGTTTCGTGGTAACGTGGATGTTTTGTGGTAAGTGTCAGGAAAGGCAGTGATGGCAACGAATAAAATTGATACCACGCTGGTTAGCGCGGGACGAAGCAAACGTTACACTCAGGGCTCAGTTAACAGCGTCATTCAGCGCGCATCTTCACTGGTTTTTGACACGGTTGCTGACAAAAAACGGGCGACGGCAGGCCGTGCATCGGGCGAGCTTTTTTATGGTCGCCGTGGCACCCTCACCCACTTCTCGCTGCAAGACGCCATGACCGAACTGGAAGGCGGCGCGGGTTGCGCGCTGTATCCGTGCGGTGCAGCGGCAGTATCCAATGCGATTATCTCTTTTGTCGAAGCGGGCGATCACATTCTGGTGAGCGGCGCCGTGTATGAACCGACGCAAGATTTCTGCACCAAAATTCTCAGTAAGCTGAATGTCACCACCACGTTCTTTGATCACTGCATTGGCAGCGAAATCAGTGAACTGATTCAGCCGAACACGCGCGTGGTATTCCTCGAATCTCCCGCCTCCATCACCATGGAAGTGCAGGACATTCCCGCCATCGTCGCCGCCGTGCGTGCGAAAGCGCCCGACGCGATCATCATGATTGATAATACCTGGGCGGCGGGCGTGTTGTTTAACGCGCTGGAGCATGGCATCGATATTTCGATTCAGGCGGGCACCAAATACATTATTGGTCACAGCGATGCGATGATTGGTACTGCCGTCGCCAATGAACGTTGCTGGCCTCAGCTGCGTGAAAATTCGTACCTGATGGGCCAGATGGTGGATGCCGATACGGCATACATGGCCAGTCGCGGCTTGCGCACGCTCGGTACGCGTTTGCGCCAGCATGAAGAGAGCGGTTTGCAGGTTGCCGAATGGCTGGCCGCTCAACCGGAAGTGGCGCGCGTTAACCATCCGGCGCTGGCGCAGAGTAAAGGTCATGAATTCTGGCAGCGCGATTTCAACGGCAGCAGCGGACTGTTTTCCTTCATCCTGCATGAAAAATTGAGCCGTGAGCAGCTGGCGAATTACCTCGATCACTTCCACCATTTCAGCATGGCTTATTCCTGGGGTGGCTATGAATCCCTGATTCTGGCCAACCAACCGGAAGAGCTGGCGGAGATTCGCCCGGCAGGCGGCGTCGATTTCGACGGTACGCTGGTGCGTTTGCATATTGGTCTTGAGCACGTTGATGACCTGCTGAACGACCTGAAAGCGGGCTTCGCGCGCTTAAAACAGTAGATATCTAAACAAAACCTAAACCATTTCGTGCCGCATCGGTGAGATCAACGTCTGCGATGCCACAGATGGTTAAAATAGAATCCTTGTGACTCGATGGGATAGCAGATGGGTGTTTTACATGAGATTGTCCACGCGCTCTGGCATCAGGATTTTGCCGCGCTGGCCAATCCGGATGTCGTGTGGATTGTCTACGGCGTGATGTTTTTAACGCTGTTTCTGGAAAACGGTTTGTTGCCTGCCTCTTTTCTGCCGGGTGACAGCCTGTTGCTGCTCGCAGGCGCCATGATTGCCAAAGGCGTGATGGATTTCGTGCCCACCATGGTGATTCTGACCACTGCCGCCAGCCTGGGTTGCTGGTTGAGTTATTTACAGGGACGATGGCTGGGCAATACGCGGATGGTCAAAGGCTGGTTGATGCATTTGCCGGCGCAATATCATCAGCGCGCCTGGAATCTGTTTAACCGCCACGGTTTGATGGCGCTGCTGGTCGGGCGTTTCCTGGCGTTTGTTCGTACCTTGCTGCCGACCATGGCGGGCATTTCCGGTTTACAGAATGGGCGCTTCCAGCTGTTTAACTGGCTGAGCGGCGCGCTGTGGGTCGGGATTGTGGTCGCCATGGGCTATGGCATCAGTCAGGTGCCGTTTATCAAGCGTCACGAAGATCAGGTGATGGCGGTGCTGATGGTGCTGCCGATGGTGTTGCTGTTTGTCGGTCTGACCGGCAGCATCGTGGTGATCTGGAAAAAACGCCGCCAGAAAACGAGCTAATCCGATACGGGTTGCCATAAATGGTAACCCTTCAATGGTTCAGTGCAGTTTCGTCGCGCGCGCATTCATGCACATTTGGCCATTCAGATGGCGTCTGACAGCAACCATTCGCTCAGGGCCATTTCGTTAAATGCACATTTATCTGCATTTTTTCAGGCGGCGTCAAACGGCAACGTTTGGCGCACGCGGCTGGCTTCCTCTCCCGGCGTCACGCCGAAATAGCGCTTAAACTCCCGCGAGAATTGCGAAGGGCTTTCATAGCCTACACGTACCGCTGCCGCACTGGCTTTCATCCCATCCTGCAACATCATTAATCGTGCCTGATGCAGACGATAGCGCTTCAGATATTGCAGCGGCGAGGTTTGGGTGACGGCTTTAAAGTTGTGATGAAATGCCGAAACGCTCATGTTCACTTCGGCTGCCAGCATATCGACGCTGAGGCTTTCGGCGAAATGGCTTTCGATGCGTCGCAAGGCGCGCGCAATCTGGCTGAACTGGGTCTGACGATTCACCAGCGACAGCAGCGCACCGCCAATCGGGCCGGTGAGCACATAGTAGATAATTTCCCGCACCAGCTGTGGGCCCAGCACGCGCGCATCACGCGGATGGCTCATCGCATCCAGCAAACGCTCGGCAGCGCACAGCATCTCTTCACTCATAAACGCCGAATGGATACCGGAAGTCTGCAACTGCGGCTGAAATTGTTCGTCGTCGCCAATATCCATCAACAGATCCTGCAAGCTGGCGATATCCACGCTCAGGCACATGCCGGCCAACGGCTCTTCCGGAGTGGCTTCGGTTTCGCACTCCACCGGCAGCGGTACGGTCAGCATCAAATACTTCGTGGCGTCGTAATGAAACACCGTGCTGCCGAGATAACCGGTTTTACGTCCCTGAAAAAGAATCACAATGCCGGGTTGATACATCATCGGCGTACGCGGAAGCGTTTCGCAGGCGTAGATGAGCTTGACGTTTTCCACAGCGCACAGCGGCTTACGCGCATCATTCATTAGCGCGGTTACGCGCTGCGCCAGCTGGCGGCAAAGGGCATCGTTCGGCATGGATCACTCTCAGGCAGCAAAAAAATCAGTGTGCCGCAATGCTGCTCAAAGCTCCACCCTTCAGCAGAATCAGGCAAGATTCTGGCAGAAATGACCAGGGTAAAAGGGCGAGGTGATTGCCACAATGATCCTGCGGTTGAGTTTGTTGACTAGACTTAACCACAGCGCTTTTACGGTAAGTCACTGCAACAGATAAGGAGCAACTATGGCAGAGCAACCCATTATCAAACTGCACGACGGCAATATGATGCCGCAACTCGGACTCGGTGTCTGGCAAGCGAGTATCGAGGATGCCCGGGCGGCGATTGTCGAGGCCCTAAAAGTAGGCTATCGCTCGATTGACACCGCCGCCATCTACAAAAATGAGGAAGCCGTCGGTCAGGCACTGCAGGACACCGATGTCGCACGCGAAGACATTTTCATTACCACCAAACTGTGGAATGACGACCAGCAGAACGGTCAGCAGGCGATTGAGACCAGCCTGAAGAAGCTGCAACTGGAGAGCGTCGATCTCTATCTGATGCACTGGCCGTGCCCGGAAAAAGATCACTACGTTGAAGCCTGGAAAAAGATGATTGAGCTGCAACAGCAGGGCTTAACCAAAAGCATTGGCGTCTGTAACTTCCATGAAGCCCATCTCAAACGCCTGATCGATGAAACAGGCGTCTCGCCGGTGGTGAACCAGATTGAGCTGCACCCGATGCTGCAACAGCGCACCCTGCATGCCTGGAACGCACTGCATCAGATCCAAACCGAATCCTGGAGCCCGCTGGCGCAAGGCGGTAAAGGAGTATTCGATCAGGAGATCATCCGCGAACTGGCGAAGAAATACGGTAAGACGCCAGCGCAGATTGTCATTCGCTGGCATCTGGATAGCGGATTAGTGGTGATTCCAAAATCGGTGACGCCGGAACGTATTCGTGAAAACTTCCAGGTGTTCGACTTCAGACTGGAAAAACCCGAGATCAGCGAGATCACTAAGCTGGATAAAGGGAATCGTTTGGGGCCGGATCCGGAGAGCTTTAACGGCTAAGTCGGCACCGTTTAACCGCCAGGCGAATACGGTCAATGCGTGCTCGCCTGTATTGGCTTCACAACAGCCATGCGGTCATGTGCGGGTTGCTATGAATCGTGACCCTGTCGATTTGACGAACTGTTGTAAGGTGCGCATCACTGCGCACCTTTTTTCTTATGGCACCGGATTGACCTGCAACTGCCCCGCCGTGCCGCGGTCGGCTAATTCCAGCGTCTGGCTGTAGTAGACAAACGGGAAGTGATCCGAAGAACTCTGCGGGAAGCTCACCAGCAACTCCACATCACCATCCACCCACACCGTATCTTTCCAGCCGCGATCTTCGCCCATCGGCTGTGCGCCATTGACGCTTTTGATCAGGAACATCACGCCCTGAATATGCAGCGATTGCGGGCGATCGGCATGGATAATCCAGCGTTCAAAGGTGCCCTGTTGCACCGTGGTGTCGATGCGGCTCATGTCCCACAGTGCGCCATTGATGCCCGGCACACTGTCGCCAATGCGGAATTCGCGCGTGCGCACCGCCACGCCATCCAGAATCTGATCCGCTAATAAACGCATCGGCAGATTGTCGGTAACCAGCGGCAGTAAGCCGGTTGGCCGCAGGCTCAGAACCAGCGTGTTGGCGAGGATGGAGGAAGGTTCAAACAGACCACGCAGGCGATCCATCAGGCCCGCCGCAGTCCCTGCCGTAATCGAGACTTCATCGCCCTGCGACATATCCACCAGCACTTCACGGCGTTCACCGGGTGCCAGCGACAGCGTTTGCACCGCAACGGGCGCAGGCAGGAAGCCTTGATCGCTGGCAATCACGGTAAACGGACGATTATCCGAGAAGCTCAAATCAAAGCGACGCGCGTTCGAAGCATTCAACAGGCGCAGACGCACCCAACCACGCGACACCTCGACATACGGATTCTGCACGCCGTTGACCAGCAACGTATCCCCGAGGAAACCGCCGTCTGATGGTGGGTTATAAACCGGCGTGGCAAAGTTATCGAGACGCTTGTCCTGGATAATCAGCGGGAAGTCATCAACGCCATAGTGTTTGGGCAGCGGCAGCGCTTTGCTGACGTCATCTTCAATCAGCCACATGCCCGCCAGACCGTTGTAGACGTGTGGCGCCATACGATTTGGCGTATTGGCGTGATACCACAAGGTCGATGCGCCCTGACGTACCGGCAATACCGGCGCCCAGTCAACGCCGGCTGACATCATGCGCGGTGCACCGCCCATTAAGGCACCCGGCACCTGCAATCCACTTACCGTCATCGCCACCGGTTCGTTGAGACGGTTGCTGTAAATCAACTTCACGTCATCGCCGCTGTAGACGCGCACCGTGGGACCGAGGTACATGCCATTAATACCCCAGACCGGCACTTTATTGTTATTACCGCTAAATGACCAATGGCTGCGTTGCAGCGTCAAAAAGAGCGGTTGGCCACGGCGAGACTCAAGCAGTGGCGGAACAGGAAGCGGCACATCGCCCATCGGAGCCGCAGCGTAGGCGGCATAAGGCATGCTACTGGTCGCCAGCGCAACACCGGCGGAAAGCTGAATAAACTGACGTCTGCTGCAAGACATAAAACTTCAGACCTTTTGAGCGGGGCGTGAAGACGCCGTGTCCATGTTGTTCTTGTTAGTGAGTTTTTGCTGTGATGAGCACGGGGCAGCGTTTCTACCCCGTGGATGGCTAGAGTTTACCGTTTTTTTCGCGTTCGGCGACTTCGGCGTTCAATTCTTCCAGCTTAGCAGACATTAATTCGCGGCAGTGGGTGGCTAATTTGCGCACCGAGGTGGTTTCAAACTGTTTGGTATCCACTGGCGGCAGCATTTCAACAATCACCAGGCCGTTGTTCCAGCGATTAAGTTTCACTTTGCCGTGGGTATTCGACACCACCACAGGGATGATCGGCACACCTGCTGCCACTGCAGCATGAAACGCACCGGTTTTAAACGGCAGTAAACCACGGCCACGGCTGCGGGTACCTTCCGGGAACATCCAGAATGAAATCTTCTTTTTATTAAACTGCTCGACCAGTTCACCGATGGTGCCATGCGCTTTTGCGCGGTTATCACGGTCAATCAGCAAATTACCGGTCAGCCAGTAGAGTTGACCAAAGAAGGGGATCCACAGCAGGCTCTTTTTGCCGACGGTGACCGTGGTCGGCTGCACGATCTTCGCCGCCGTGATCATGTCGTAATTGTTCTGATGGTTGGCAATGTAAATCGCATTGCCATAGCTCTCCGCGTCGGCGGGTTTGCGCAGCTCGACTTTGACGCCAAACACCGTCGACAGGCGACCAAACATATGGCCGAACGTCGCCACATGGCGAGGATTACGCGGTGAGAACAAACACCAGATACTGCCGAAGATGCACACCAAAATCGAATAAACGACAACAATAATCGTGCGTAAAATTAGTAACATAGCTTCCTCAAGTTGGGCAATCCATTGCCTGGTCAGTCTTATTCTTCGCTACTGGCGTCACTTTTCGGGCGCGCTGGCGCGTTCACTTCCACGCTATCAATGCGCTGCAGGCCACGCGACACGCTGCCACGACGACCGCGATCGGCACGCACTTTTTGCAGATCTTCATCGCGCATAATCAGCTTACGTTTGCCGACATACAGGGTAATCGAACTGCCCGGCGGCAGAATCAGCAACCACTGCAGCTTATCCACGCCCGCAGCGGCATCCGCTGATGAAATAGAGATGATTTTATTACCTTTGCCTTTCGACATCTGTGGCAGATCGCCCACCGGGAACATCAACATACGTCCGGCCTGGGTAATCGCCAGCAGCATATCATCGCCCGAATGCACCGCCATTGGCGTCATCACTTTGGCATTGTCTGGCAACGTTAGCAGCGCTTTACCGGCGCGGTTGCGCGAAATCAAATCGGCAAAGGTACAGATAAAGCCGTAACCCGCATCGGAGGCCATCAACAGTTTTTGGTCGTCCGCTTCCATTAGCACCTGTTCAAACGCGGCACCTGGCGGTGGCGTCAGTTTGCCGGTTAGCGGCTCGCCCTGCCCGCGCGCCGACGGCAACGAGGTTGGATCCAGCGTATAACTACGGCCGGTGGAGTCGATAAAGGCCACTGGCTGGTTACTCTTACCGCGTGCGGCGGCGAGGTAACTGTCACCTGCTTTGTAACTGAGACCGGTTGGATCGATATCGTGGCCTTTGGCGCTGCGCACCCAGCCCATCTGCGACAGCACAATCGTCACCGGCTCGGCACTCACCAGCTCGGTTTCGCTCAGCGCTTTAGCTTCTTCACGCTCATGCAGCGGTGAACGGCGATCGTCACCGTAGGTCTGGCTATCTGCCAGCAATTCTTTCTTCAGCAGATTGCTCATCTTGCGTTCGGACGCCAGAATCGCCTGCAGTTGATCGCGCTCTTTCTCCAGCTCCGCCTGCTCACCACGAATCTTCATCTCTTCCAGTTTGGCGAGATGGCGCAGTTTCAGTTCCAGAATGGATTCGGCTTGCGTATCGCTGAGTTCAAAGCGCGACATCAGCACTTGCTTAGGCTCGTCCTCGGTACGGATGATGTGAATCACTTGATCAATGTTGAGGAACGCCACCAGCAAACCTTCGAGGATATGCAGGCGGCGCAGCACGCGCTCTAAACGATAGTTCAGGCGGCGCGTCACGGTATCGCGACGGTACACCAGCCATTCAGACAGGATCTCCAGCAGGTTTTTCACCGCCGGACGGTTATCCAGCCCAATCATATTCAGGTTAACGCGATAGCTCTTTTCCAGATCGGTGGTGGCAAACAGATGATTCATCACCTGCTCCACATCCACACGATTCGAGCGTGGCACAATCACCAGACGCGTTGGGTTCTCGTGGTTGGATTCATCACGCAGATCTTCCACCATCGGCAGCTTTTTATTGCGCATCTGGTTAGCGATCTGCTCCAGCACGCGCGCACCGGAAACCTGGTGCGGCAGTGCAGTGATCACCACATCGCCATCTTCTTTCTTCCACACCGCGCGCTGACGGATCGAACCGCGCCCGCTTTGGTAGATTTTACGGATCTCGCTGCGCGGCGTGATGATCTCGCCTTCGGTCGGATAATCCGGACCCTGCACAATATCCAGCAACTCATCCAGCGTAGTGTTGGGTTTGTCGATCAGCTTCACCGCCGCTTCCGCCACTTCACGCAGGTTGTGCGGTGGGATATCGGTGGCCATGCCCACGGCGATACCGGTGGTGCCGTTCAGCAGGATATTCGGCAGACGTGCCGGCAACATCTTCGGCTCCTGCATGGTGCCGTCAAAGTTCGGGATGTAATCGACCGTACCTTGTCCCAACTCGCCCAGCAAAATCTCGGCATATTTGGAGAGGCGTGACTCGGTGTAACGCATCGCGGCGAAGGATTTGGGATCGTCCGGCGCACCCCAGTTGCCCTGACCATCCACCAGCGGGTAGCGATAGGAGAACGGCTGTGCCATCAACACCATCGCTTCATAACAGGCGCTGTCGCCATGCGGATGGTATTTACCTAATACGTCACCGACGGTACGGGCAGATTTTTTAAATTTGGCGCTGGCATTGAGGCCCAGTTCCGACATCGCGTATACAATTCGGCGCTGCACCGGCTTGAGGCCATCGCCGATATACGGCAGTGCGCGGTCCATGATCACGTACATGGAGTAGTTCAGGTACGCGTTTTCCGTAAATTTGTGCAGGGCAAGACGCTCTGCACCATCCTGCGTCAATTCGCTCATTAAGCTCGCATCCTCACTTCGTGGCCCGCAACGGCGGGGCATCCGGCGCTCATTTGGCGAGGATAGTACCTTATTCGTGCGAGTTAGTCACAGGGAAGCCAATGACCGCAGGCAGAATCGTATGGCATTAAATAACGTGATATCGGTTGGAAAATGAAAAAGGAATGAGATCAATATCACAATCAATATTCCCATTAATATGTGAGCAGGATCGCAATTAATTATTAACAATTTCAGGTGTATTAAAGCTGTCCGTAATCATGGACAACATTTAGTATTGTTGCTTACACCGTCCTTTCCTAAATTTATACTCCATAAGACATCAATATTGCGCTCCTGATTTCTGGCATGAAGAAATAGATAACGAGGAAATAATCTTAAAAACGCTTTGCCAAAATAAAGGGTGACCGAATGCAAATACTGACTTCGCGACAACACCGTTTAGTCAAACTGCTGTTGCAACATGCTGCACCTCAGCCGATCAGAGAATTAGCCCTACAGTTGGGCGTGTCAGAAAAGACGATTCAGCGCGACTTGCAGTGGCTGGAAAGCTGGCTTGGTAGCTGGTCACTGACGCTGGAGAAAACCCCAGGCCGCGGCGTGCGTTTGCGGGTTGATGATATCCAGCAGCGCCTGCAACTGGAGCAGCAACTCAACGGCGATGAAAGCAGTGCCGATGCGCTGGGGCAAAACAGCCGCCGAGTAAAAATTGCCTCGCAGTTGCTGAGTGACGCCCCGCGTGCGACCTCTATCAGTAAGCTGTCGGAACGCTATTTTATCAGCCACGCCTCGATTGTGAATGACCTGAAAGTGATTGAAGAGTGGCTACAGCCGTTGGGTTTGACGCTGCAACGTGGGCCAGGTGGCACCCATATCGAAGGTAACGAACAGGCGCTGCGTCAGGCAATGGTCTCCCTGATCAATGATGTGATGCAGCAAAACGTTGCCGGTACGCCGCTGTTGCCGCGTCTCGATCCCGGCAGCCAGCAGGCACTGGTGCATTATTTTGGCAATGAGGATGTGGCTTTTGTGCAGACGCTGCTGCAACAGATGGAGCAGCAACTCAGTTACCCGCTAGGCGATGCCTGGTATCTGAACCTCTGCACCCATATTCTGATCATGATGCATCGGATGGCGCAGGGGAATGCGCTGGCACTGGCCACTCTGGCCACAATGCAGGATCTCGATCAGCGCATTTTACTGATTGCCCAGCAAATGGTGACGCAGATTGAACAGCGGATGTGCTGTGCCCTGCCCGCCGATGAAGTGGGTTTTATTTATCAATATATCGTGTCATCCGGCATTGTGGTGGAAGAGCGCGGCGATAATGCGCCGATGCATAATCAATTCTGCACCGCAGAGTCCGTAAAAATAACCTGTGAATTAATTGATCGTTTTGCAGCCTTTATTCAGCAAGATTTAGCGCAGGACCGATTATTATTTGACGGCTTACTGGTGCATATAAAGCCACTCTTAAATCGACTCAAATATCATATTCATATTCGCAATCCGCTGCTGGAGGATATTCAGCAGGAAATGAAAGGCATATTTTCGTTAACGCACCAGGCGATGCAATTAACCGCTCGCACTTACGGGCTTTCGCCAGTGGCTGACGACGAAATCGGTTATCTCTGCGTGCATTTCCAGGCCGCGCTGGAGCGGCAAATTGCCCATAAACGCATTCTGGTGGTGTGTTCCAGCGGCGTGGGGACGTCGCATCTGCTGAAGAGCCGCATCCTGCGGGCGTTCCCTGACTGGGAAATTGCGGGTGTGGTCTCTGCCAGCAATCACGCCGCGTTTTGTCAGAACCAGACAGTGGATTTAGTGATCACCACTATCCATCTCAACGCCGGGCCAATCCCAGCAGTGTATGTGAGTGCATTTTTTAACGATGACGATATCCGGCGGGTCACTGACGCCATGATTGGCAGCCAGCTGCCGGACGGCGCGCACTGCGCGTTGGCTGAACATTAATTGAATGAGGTAAAACCCATGGACATTTCCCGCATTCTGACGCCACGCCGCGTTAACCTGGCGCTCACCGCCACCACCAAAGAAGAAGTGATTAACGAACTAACCGATCTGCTGTATCAGGACGGCGCCATCACCGATCGTGCAGCCTTTATTGAAGATGTCTGGCTGCGTGAAGCTGAGGGCTCAACCGGGTTCGAAAACCACGTTGCCATTCCGCACGGCAAGTCTTCCGCCGTCCAACACACCACATTAGCCATTGGTCGTACCCAACAGGATATCCCCTGGGAAACGCTCGATGGCAGCCAGGTGCGCTGCATCATCCTGTTCGCGGTGCGACTGGAAGATCAGAACACCACCCATATTCGCCTGTTGTCGCAGGTGGCCAGCGCGCTGGCCGATGATGAGGTGATAGCCCAACTGCTGGTGGAAAACGACCCCAGCAATATCATCCGGCTGTTTAGCCAGTACGCCGAAACCGACCTCTGTTAATTCCCTAACTCTTTGAGGTGACACATGAATATCGTCTGTGTAGCGGCCTGCACGGCAGGCATCGCGCATACCTATATTGCGCGTGAAAAACTGATCAAAGGCGCTCATGCACTGGGCCACACCATCCACGTTGAAACCCAGGGCACCATCGGCACTGAAACCGCGTTGACGCGTGAAGACATCGCCGCCGCTGACGTGGTGATCCTCGCCATTGATGTGAAGATCAACGGTGAAGAACGCTTTCAGGGCAAACCCATCGTACGAGTGAAAACCGAAGTGGTGATCAAGTCACCGGTGAAATTCCTCGAAAAAGTGGCGGATTCACTGGCGCGTGCCTGAGGAGATCCATCATGAACGACAACAAACGTCAGTACGGACAAGAGATCAAAGGCCATCTGCTCACCGGGATATCCTGGATGATCCCGCTGATCGTCGCCGCCGGGATCTGTATCGCGCTCGGCCAGGTGATTGGCGGGCCGGATGTCGGCAAGCAAACCGGCACTATCGCCTGGATGTTGAATCAGATCGGCGGCTGGGGCATGGGCTTGATCGTGCCGCTGATCAGCGCGGCCATCGCCTACTCCATCGCCGATCGTCCCGGCTTTGCGCCCGGTTTGATCGTCGGTTTTATCTGCGGGCAGATCGGCACCGGTTTTATCGGCGGTATGCTCGGCGGCTTCCTGGTGGGTTACACGATATTGCTGTTGCGCCGCACCATTAAGCTGCCGCAGTCAATGCAGGGGTTGATGCCGATTATGGTGCTGCCGGTGTTGAGCACCATCATCGCCGGTCTGTTGATGATGACCTTTATTGGCCAGCCGATTGTCTGGCTGCAGAAGGCGCTGATTCATCTGCTGGAATCGATGCAGGGCGGATCGAAGTTTGTGCTGGGTGCGGTGCTGGGTGCGATGGCGACTTTTGACTTCGGCGGCCCCATCAACAAAACCATGTCGCTGTTCGCCGACGGCATGCTGGTCGACGGGATTTATGGCCCGGAAGCAGTGAAGTTTGTCGGCTCAATGATTCCGCCGTTTGGCATCACGCTGTCGTATCTGCTGACGCGCCATAAGTACACCAAAGCGGAGAAAGAGGCGCTGAAAGCCGCCTTCCCGATGGGTATCTGCATGATCACCGAAGGGGTGATTCCGATTGCGGCGCGTGACCTGCTGCGTGTGGTCGGCAGCTGCGTGGTGGCCTCTGCCATCGCCGGTGGGCTGATTATGGTGTGGGGCGTGGAAGCACCGGTGCCGCACGGCGGCATGTTTGTGGTGCCGCTGTTCACCAAACCGCTGATGTTCTGTCTGGCGCTGGGCATCGGCACCGTGGTGTGTGGCGTGATGCTGTCGCTGATGAAGAAGCCAGTGACGCAGGCAGATGAAGAGTTCGATGACGTGGAAGCCCCTGGCGTCCGCGACGAAGAGATCAAATTCACACTGGAATAAGGAGCCACCATGTTTGCCATGATGAATGACCTGATTCAGGCCGCCGCTAAGCAGCAGTATGCCGTGCTGGCGATAAACTGCTTCAACCTTGAAACCGCGCGGGCGGCGATTCAGGCCGCCGAACAGCAGCGTGCACCGCTAATATTGAATGTCTATCAGGGTCACAGCACACACTTCCCACCCGCCGTGGCGGTGCCGCTGGTGCAGGCGCTGGCGAAAGACGCCACGGTACCGATTGCGCTGGCGCTGGACCACGGCAAGGCCTTTCCGCTGATTGGTCAGGCGTTTCGCGCCGGCTTTACCGGCCTGATGATCGATGCCTCTGCCGATCCGCTGGCCGAAAATATTCGCCAGACCGCAGCGGTAGTGAAGATGGCGCACACCGCTGGCGTTTGCGTCGAAGGCGAGCTGGGGCATATCGCCGATGCACCCACTTATGAACTGGCGGATGCGTCGGTGAAGATGACTCAGGTTGCCGACGTGCTGCCGTTTATCGAGCAAACCGATATCGATTTGCTGGCGATTTCAGTGGGCACCGCGCACGGCCTTTATCCAGCGGGCGTGAAGCCGCAGATTGATTTCCAGCGCTTGCAGGAGCTGCATGCGGTCTCAACACGCCCATTGGCACTGCATGGTGGTTCGGGCACACCCGCCGAGGATATTCGCCGCGTTAGTCAGCATGGCGTGGCGAAGATTAACGTCGGTGCCGCCGTGTTTGATGCCGGTAAAAACGCGGTTGAGCAGGCGCTGAAACAGCATCCGCACGCGGAACTGGCCGATCTGCTTGGGCTGATGGAATCCGCCTGCCGTGAAGTGGTGATTGAGTATCTGAGCTGGACGGGATCGGCTGGCAAAGCGTAGTGCTCGGGCGCGCTCACCCTAAATGCATAGCGCTGAAACGAACGCACGTGATTTGACGCATTTATACGCACCTGAAAAGCCGCTTCGGTCATCGTGATTTAAAGCAGCGGCAAGATACCGCGCGATAAGTCGTGCAGCAACAGGATGCAGAAGCATTTCCCTTTTTATCCATCATCGGGTCGGCGCACGCGTCGGCTCTGGTAAAACTCACGTTGAGGAAATATTAACATGTTGATTTCAATGAAAGAGATGTTGGCACCGACTCGTGAACACCGCTACGCCATCGGCGCATTTAACGTAGCAGACAGCTGCTTTATCCGTGCCGTGGTGGAGGAAGCCGAAGCCACTAACACCCCGGCGATCATCTCGATTCACCCGAGTGAGCTGGAGTTTGTGACCGATGAATTCTTTGGCTATGTGCGGGAACGCACGCTGAAGAGCAAAGTGCCCTTCACCATTCACCTCGACCACGGTGCATCGATTGCGCAGGTGCTGCGCGCCATCCAATGTGGATTTACGTCAGTGATGATTGATGGATCACTGCTGCCGTACGAAGAGAACGTGGCGCTGACCAAAGAGGTGGTGAAGCTGGCGCATTCGGTGGGCGTGTCGGTAGAAGGTGAACTCGGCACCATTGGCGATACCGGCACCACCGTGGAAGGTGGCGTTAGCAAAGTGATCTATACCGAACCGGCGCAGGCAGAAGATTTTATCCAGCGCACCGGCGTCGATACTCTGGCAGTGGCAATTGGCACCGCGCACGGTATCTATCCAAAAGATATGAAGCCGGAACTGCAGATGCATATTCTGAAGGATATTGCCCAACGCACCGATATTCCGCTGGTGCTGCACGGGGGGTCTGCTAACCCAGATGCGGAGATTGCTGAGGCGGTGACCCTCGGCGTGGGCAAAATCAATATTTCCAGCGATATGAAGTACGCCTACTTCGCTAAACTGCGCGAAATTCTGGCGCGTGAAACCTGGTGGGATCCCAATGTGATTTATCCGGAAGCGATTACCGCCGCCAAAGCAGTGATTCGCTACAAGATGAATCTGTTTGGTGGATTGGGTAAAGCAAGTTTGTATCGCTGAGTGCTCGAATGGGGCCACGTTGCCCCTTTTGAGCCACGCAATAATCGCGCCGCTCCAGTAGCGGCGCGATGCATCAGGCATGAGTTTACTTAATCACACCCAGCCACTGCGAGGCGATCTGCGCATATTCGCCGGTGGCGGTGCTAAGATGCAGCCACTGATCGACATACAGTTTCCAGCTCATATCATCACGCGGAATCATGTAGGCTTTTTCACCATACTGCATCGGCTTATCCGGATTGATGGCGCACAGCGTCGGGTAGTGCTTCATCTGGAACAATGCTTCGGACGCATCCGTAATCATCACATCGGCTTTCTTATCCACCAGCTGCTGGAAAATACCGACGTTATCGGCCAGTTGCAGCGTCGACTGCGGTAAGTGGCTGTGCACAAAGGCTTCATTGGTGCCGCCAGCGGGTTCAATCACCCGCACGCTCGGCTTGTTGATCTGCGCGACGGTTTGGTATTTGTCTTTATCATCACAGCGCACCAGCGGGATTTTGCCATCCACACCCAGCGGCTCGGCAAACCAGGCAATCTGCTGGCGTTTTAAGGTAACGGACACGCCACCCAGCGCGATATCACACTGCTTCGCCACGAAATCGTCACTCATGGTTTTCCAGGTGGTTGGCACCCACTGCACTTTGGCACCCAGACTTGCCGCCAGTGACTGCGCCATGCTGATATCCAGGCCTTCATATTGCCCATCGCTGCGCAGATAGCTGTAAGGCTTGTAGTCGCCCGTGGTACAGACTTTTAGGGTTTTACTGCTACGAATCTCGTCGAGGTGGGATTGCGCCGACGCAGCGCCACTCACCAGAAGTAATGCACTCAGTATCGCGGTTTTCATGGTTTCTTCTTTTTTATGTTGATGTTGGTTTGCGCGCGGATTGTTGCATAGCCCTGCGCATTGTTGCTTTATTAGCAAAAGTCTTGTGATCAATCACGCATTTTTTCGCTTCGCCTGCGCGCGTACAGTGTGCGCCATCAACGGGAAACGGAGCGAATCATCCATGAGCAATATTTTAATCATCGACGGCGGTAAAACTTTTGCCCACTCGAAAGGCGAACTGAATCACACCCTCACTGACGTGGCAGCCAGCCAGTTGCGCGATCTGGGCCATAACGTGGTGGTCACCGTTGCCGACAGCGATTACAACGTGGCAGAAGAAGTGCAGAAATATCTCGACAGCGATGTGGTGATTTATCAGATGCCTGGCTGGTGGATGGGCGAGCCGTGGACGGTGAAAAAATACATTGATGACGTGTTCACCGAAGGCCACGGTTCACTGTATGCCAGTGATGGTCGTACGCGCAGCGATGCGGGCAAAAAGTACGGTTCAGGCGGTCTGATTCAGGGCAAAAAATACATGCTATCGCTGACGTGGAACGCACCGCTGGAAGCGTTTAATGATCCTGAGCAGTTCTTCGAAGGCGTGGGCGTGGATGGTCTCTATCTGCACTTCCACAAAGCCAACCAGTTCCTTGGCATGGAAGGTTTACCGACCTTTATCTGTAACGATGTGATCAAGATGCCGGACGTGCCGCGCGATATCGAACGTTATCGGACTCATCTCAGCCAGATCTTTGCTTAACTGTAAGCACACCGGGAAAAGAGGAAGCGCTATGTTAACCGTCGTTGCAGAAATTTGCGTCAAGCCAGGCCGCCGTCATGTGGTGCTGAATGCCATCAATAAATTGATCCCCACCGTGCTGGAAGAAGAGGGTTGCCATCAGTATGACGCGCTGGTTGACCATCAGGCGCAGGTGCCGTGGAAGCAGAATTCCCCAGATTCCATTTTCATGCTAGAGCAGTGGGAATCGCTGCGCCATCTTGAGCAGCATCAGCAAATGCCGCACATGGATGCGCATCGCGCCACGATTAAAGACGATGTGGTGGATGTGAAGATCCTGGTATTAGAGCCGGTTCGTTAATCGTCTAAGCCTCTGCCTATGCAGGGGCTTTTTTATAGCAGGCGATCTTGTTCTATCTTCTCGCGCAGAAAATCGAGAAAACAGGTAATGCGCGAGGTCAGAGATTGATTACGGTAATACACGGCGTGAATCGGCAGGCGCCATTCGCGCGTTTCCTGCTCCAGCACCTGCACTAAATCGCCCCGCTCGCGATCTTTACGGCTGACAAAATCAGACAGGCGCGCAATGCCCTGTCCTGCTAACGCCAGCTGACGCAACGTCTCGCCACTGGAAGCCGACAGCGTGGGCTTAATCTGCAAAAACTCACCCTCACTTTGCCAAACAGGCCAGACATTGTGTGCATCCAACTGACTGAAGCCGAGCAGCTGATGAGCTGCTAACGCCTCAACTGATTCCGGGCTGCCATACTGCTGCAGGTAAGCCGGGCTCGCCACTAAACGCGTGGCGCTGCTGCCCAGCACGCGGGCACGCAGCGTAGAATCACGCAACTCCCCGACGCGAATCGCGATATCGGTCTGCTGCTCCAGCAAATCGATCATGATGTCGTCGGTATTCAACTCCAGCTGAATCAGCGGGTAACGCTGTCGAAATTCCGCCACCAGCGGCACGATCACGTGCAGCATAAAGGGGGCGTTGGCATTGATGCGCAATCTGCCTGAAGGAATGTCTCGGCGCTGGGCGATCTGCTCTTCTGCCAGTTCTACCGACGAAAGGATCTGGCGCGCATGATCGAGGAAGATCAAGCCTTCCTCGGTAAGCGCGAGACGCCGCGTGGTGCGGTGCATTAGCGTGGTTTGTAATTTGCTTTCCAGCCGACTCAACGCCCGGCTGATACCAGAACTGGTTTGATCGAGCTGCTCGGCCGCCGCTGTGATTGAGCCGGTATCCACCACCGCCACCCAGGCGCGTAGCTCTTCCAGTGTGATTTTCACGCATTCTATCCTTTCGCATTGCGCCGTCTGGCACAATGGTACGGTTTTAGGCGGCAGGATAACACAATTGCCATTGCTGCCCCGCCACTCACGGCAGGACAGCACTTATGGTGATTATTTTGCGGGATTAGGCGTGACCTGCCAAATTTCAGAAACAATTTTACCCGCGCGGTAGGTCAAGATGTAGCTCACGTTCAACGCATTTTTACCGTTAAAGTGCACCTGTGCTGAAACCGTGCTGCCTTTAGGATTGCTCGCTTCAGTGAGGTTATTCACGGTGTATTGCAAATTTCCTTGGGCAGTGCTGAATTTGCTCCATACCTGCTGAATGGCATCGCTGGAGTTATAGGCCCCATCCAGCGGTCCTCCAACCCATTCCAGATGCGCGTTAGCGGCATAATGCGCCATTATCTCAGCCATATCACCCGCAGCAATCGCCTGAAAATGCGCTCGCGCATTATCTGCATCAGCGGCAAAACTTTGTCCTGCTGACAAAGTGAATAATACAGTGGAAATCAATAATGGTTTAAGTTTCAACATATATAGCTCCTTGGTTTTATTATTTATCTTTTACAGCTTGAGGGTATCAATAATTTTTTGTGTAGCACGTTCTATCTTTGAAAGACTCAGATCCTGGTTCAATACATAGGCATATTTATTATCGCGAGTGAACACCAGAGCCTGACGAGGGTGGTCAAAGCCTGTAATAGTGGTAATAACACTCAGTTTATTAACATCAATGACTGAGACGCTATTATCAATGAGATTGCCACTGTAAATAAAACCCCCATCGGGAGAGAGTGCAGCGCCATAGGGTTGCTCCCCCACGGGAATAGAAAGCATGATCTTTTGACTTGCAATATCGACTACGGCCACCGTATTACTTCCGCTATTAGCAGCGAAAAGTGTTTTACCATCACCCGTGACCGAAATGGCGCGGATTTTATTGAATCCGCTAATCTCTCCAATAATTTTATTTCCTGCGGTATCCACTATAGCGATCTTATCCCCGAGGAAATTCGTCACATACAAACGATGTCCATCAGGGCTCAGTTGCACACCTTGTCTCGGTTGGGCAAAACCTTTAATCACAGCCTGCGCAACACCCGTTTCAGTGTTCATCACTGTCACCGAGTCGCTGGATTGATTGTTCACGTACAAAGCTTTACCGTCAGAGTTCAGCGCCGTACCAAACGCTCCGGGCCCAATAGCGTATTGGTTAATGGTCTGGAAAGATTCACTATCAATACGATCCACAACACCTTTGCTGCTGTCTGAGATATAAAAACTTTTCCCATCCGGTGCAAAGATGATATTGCGTGGCGTCACGTAATTTTTTAACACGCCCTGAACCTTGCCATTGACTAAATCATAAATGACAACTTCAGAATTCTCACTGCTGGCAACCACTGCCATTTTTTCATTCGGATTCATGGCGAGGGTATTATTTTTTATCGCTCCATCAAAAGTTACCCTGTGCACTTCATGCTTATTGTCATTCTTAGCATAAAGTGTGCTCGGAAAATAAAAAGATATCACCCCAGCCAATATCACTGCCGTCGTTGAATAGCGAAGAATTCGCATCTCATTTCACTCCTGTAAATCATCAACCTTCATGGATGACGTTGATGATAAGATGCTTCACATAATGCATTATTCCCTGATGCTTCATTTAAATTTAAAAAATTCAGGTCAGCGTATTAATTATTAGTTCCAACTTCGGATTACTTAGATTTTTCACCGTGCCGACCATTGCATAATTCAAACCGTGACAAGATCCATATCGCGCCTGAAGTCCGTGATCAGTGCGCTGACCACTTTTTAGCAACGGATGACGTGAATCCGGTTGGCGAAGATAGAAGCTGATGGTGTGTCCTGATGTATCCTGGTATAGCACCATGGCTGCTGCACCTTGCTCAGTTGTGAATAAACGTCCGCTCACCGGACTAAAGCCGGCCGATTGTAAATCAGGTAAGCGTGCGTCTGAGCCCACGTGCTGATTCAACCAGTTATTTAGTGTATCTGGCTGATGCTGAACCACATCAGGGCCAATACTTCCATCGACAACCATCAGTTTATAGGCTTCTATCGCATCACCCATTGGCGCAACATTTTGATTTCGCCAGTCATGCATTTGCCATCCCCCCGCTGAACTTAGCCCAACGCAGAGCACAAAGCAGGCGGCCAGTTTAAGGCGTAAGCGCGATCGCTGGACGTGACGTGCCCGAATAAATGCTGGATCAAGCCTCTCAGGCAAAAGGGGCAACTGAAATTCAGAGAGTGCAGTTCGCAGGTGTCGCGCCTCCCACTGCCAGGTCTGAACTTGCCTGGCAATTTGCGGTTGCTGGGCAATATAACGTTCAACGATGGCACGCTCATGATCGTTAAGCTGATTGTCCACATATGCATGCAAGTCGTGTTCGTTCGGCGGAATTCTCATTTCATTACTCTCAACGTCGTTCGTGGGACGTTACCCTCACAAAGATGGTGCATGGCTTTTCGTGCCCGTGATAGACGGGACATCACCGTGCCAATAGGCACATCTAGCATGACTGCCGCCTCCTGATAGCTAAACCCCTCAATGACGATGAGAAGTAGCAAGCCTCGTTGCTCTTGAGAGAGGTGGTTAAAAGCAGCCAGCATTCCTTGTGTTGCCACTTCATCTTCCGCTGATGGCCAGTACTCAGCTTCTTCATGCTTAAACTTGCTCAGTAATCCCCAATAACGTGCCTTACGCCGTTTATCCGCCAAAAATTGTCGGTAAAGGATGGTGAATAACCAGCTTTTCAGCGATGCCTCTTCGCGTCGCATCGACCACTTCGTCAACGCACGCACCAGCGCTGATTGCACCAGATCATCGGCCTCGTGAACGTCACGCGTCAGCCAATAAGCAAAGCGGCGCAGCCGGGGGATCAGTTCCTTTATTTGATGGTCAATGTCGTTCCTGGACATAAAGCAACTTTTGTCTAATGGTGAGTGTTTTGATGCATAAGAGCATCAGCAGAACACTTTATTCCTTACGAGGGGAAACTTTTTTTGCGAAGGACTGAGGCAGGGAAATTAGGGGCTCGATAATCCGAGCCCATGATAAAAGTCCGGGACATCAAGCTTCCAGGTCGGCGAGGTCGCCTTTTTCCTGTAGCCAGTTACGGCGATCTTCAGAACGTTTCTTCGCCAGCAGCATGTCCATCACGCGCAGCGTCTGCTCGACATCATCATCGCTGACTGTCAGCTGCACCAGACGACGGGTGTTCGGGTCGAGCGTGGTTTCACGCAGCTGCAGCGGGTTCATCTCACCCAGACCTTTGAAGCGCTGTACGTTCGGTTTGCCCTTCTTGCGCTTCAGCTGCTCCAGCACGCCCTCTTTCTCGTCTTCATCCAACGCGTAAAAGACTTCTTTGCCGAGATCGATGCGATACAGCGGTGGCATGGCGACATAAACATGGCCGTGTTGTACCAGCGAGCGGAAGTGCTTCACAAACAGCGCACACAACAAGGTGGCGATGTGTAAGCCATCGGAGTCCGCATCCGCAAGGATACAGATCTTGCCGTAACGCAGCTGGCTCAGATCTTCACTGTCGGGATCGATACCGATCGCCACCGAGATGTCGTGCACTTCCTGCGAGGCCAGCACTTCGTCCGATGAGACTTCCCAGGTGTTCAGGATCTTACCTTTAAGCGGCATGATCGCCTGATAATCACGATCGCGCGCCTGCTTGGCCGATCCACCTGCGGAGTCCCCTTCCACCAGGAAGAGTTCGGTGCGATTCAGATCCTGTGCACTACAGTCTGCCAGTTTGCCCGGCAGTGCGGGTCCGCTGGTGAGCTTTTTACGCACCACTTTCTTGGCCGCGCGCATACGACGCTGAGCACTGGAGATCGCCAGTTCGGCCAGCATTTCGGCGGCTTGCACGTTCTGGTTCAACCACAAGCTGAAAGCATCTTTCACGATAGCCGAGACAAATGCCGCGCACTGACGCGAAGAGAGACGCTCTTTGGTTTGACCGGCGAACTGCGGATCCTGCATTTTCACCGACAGCACGTAGGCGCAGCGATCCCAAATATCTTCCGCAGACAGTTTTACGCCGCGTGGCAGGATATTGCGGAACTCGCAGAACTCACGCATCGCATCCAGCAAGCCCTGACGCAGACCGTTGACGTGCGTCCCGCCTTGCATAGTGGGAATCAGGTTGACGTAGCTTTCGGTCAGCAGTTCGCCGCCTTCTGGCAGCCATAGTAACGCCCAATCCACCGCTTCCACATCACCCGCGAAGCTGCCGACAAAGGGTTTTTCCGGCAAGGTAGGGAGGCCGTTGACTGCTTCTGATAAGTAATCAGAGAGGCCGCCATGATAGAGCCATGTCTGCTCGGTATCATTGACCTTGTCTTTAAACACGATCTCCACGCCCGGACAGAGCACCGCTTTGGCTTTCAACACATGCGTCAGGCGCGACACCGAGAAGCGTGGACTGTCGAAGAAACTCTCATCCGGCCAGAAATGCACGCGCGTGCCAGTGTTACGTTTGCCGACCGTGCCGGTCACCGTCAGATCCTGCACTTTATCGCCATTTTCGAAGGCAATATCGTAGATCTCGCCATTGCGGCGCACGGTGACTTCTACGCGTTTTGACAGGGCGTTGACCACCGAAATCCCCACGCCGTGCAAGCCGCCGGAGAACTGGTAGTTTTTGTTGGAGAATTTACCGCCCGCATGCAGACGGCAAAGAATCAGCTCAACCGCTGGCACACCCTCTTCCGGATGGATATCTACCGGCATGCCGCGACCGTCATCGATCACTTCCAGCGACTGATCCGCATGCAGGATCACTTCCACGCGTTTGGCGTGACCCGCCAGCGCCTCATCGACACTGTTATCGATCACTTCCTGGCCCAGATGGTTTGGGCGCGTGGTATCGGTGTACATCCCCGGACGACGACGCACCGGTTCAAGACCGGTTAAGACCTCAATGGCATCGGCATTATAACTTGATTGGCTCATCGTAACTGTCTGATTAGCAATAGGAATAGGGGTCCATCTCGCAGCAATCAGGGAGCATTTAATCCCAGAAAATCAATGATCTGCGCAAAATGGCGTTCGAATCCGATATAAGCATGATTGCCACCCTCTTCGACCGTTTGGCGGCACGCGCTGTAGTATTCCAGCGCCTGGCGGTAATCGAGTACTTCATCGCCGGTCTGTTGCAGCAGCCAGAGTAAATCGGGCGCTTCGAGAGGGTCAATCTGCATGACTTTCAGATCGTAAATGTGGCGTGACTCTAACACATATTGCTGGCCGGTGTAGGGATTACGGTTCTCGCCGAGATAATCCACCAGCAGCTCAAACGGGCGCACCGCTGGATTGACCACCACCGCCGGCAGCATAAAGCATTGCGAGAGCCAGGTCGCGAAGTAGCCCCCGAGCGACGATCCCACCAGGCCAAGTGGCTCACCGGCGTACTGCATCACCAGCTCTTCCAGCATGCTGGCGGCTTCGGCGGGGAACGTGGGCAGCTGCGGCACCAGAACATTAATGTGCGGATGATGTTGCGCTACCCACTGCTGCAGTTGTGTGGCTTTGGCCGATTGCGGAGAGCTGTTGAATCCGTGCAGATAGATCAGCACCGCCATCGCTTAGTAGCCCTCGGAATCGAGATCGGGACGGAACAGATCGCTTTGCAGACGATTCACTTCGGTTTCCAGTACGCCATCTGCCTTCAGGGTTAACCAGCGCCAACCTGGCGCGACGTTATCGATGGTGAAGTTGGTGCAATGCGGTTTGAACTGCACGCAGGTCGAAGGAGAAGCCAGCACGCGACGACCATGCCAGTCGAGATCTAATTCCTGATGAATGTGGCCACACACCAGATTACGCGCACGCGGGAAGTGTTGCAGCACCGCTTCTAATTGATGGGGATTGCGCAAGCTATGCTGATCCAGCCAGGTACAGCCGGAAGCGAGCGGATGATGGTGCAGCAGCACCAGCGTATGGCGCTCAGGATGCAGGCGCAGCGCCTTGTCGAGCCACTCGAGTTGGTACTCGCTTAACATGCCATGCGGCACACCAAAGACCTGACTATCCAGCAGCACCAACTGCCAGTGCTCACCCAACAGCACATGTTTATCGGAAGCGATTCCGGCATCGGCAAGTGTATTGACCATCGCGGGCTGAAAATCGTGATTCCCCGGCAGCCAGACACACGGCTTTGGCAGGCGTGAAATGCCCGCTACAAAGTGTTGATAAGCTTCGACGGTGTGATCCTGGGCGAGATCGCCGGTGGCGATAATCAAATCATAATCGCGCTGTTGTGCCATGATGGCGTCCAGCACCGCATCAAAACTCGACCAGGTATTTACCCCAAGCAGCGATTGATGTTTTCCTGCAAAAAGATGGGTGTCCGTGATTTGTAAAATCCTGATATCGGCCCCATTTGCCGCAGGAAGAGTAAGCAGGCTATCCAAAGCGTTTCCTTTCTCTCCACGCCATAGTTGTATGCTATCAGCAGACCGGCACTGCTACAGCACCGTGCGCCAGACAATAGCGCAACCAATCTGCAAGAAACTGGTTAATCTGATGTTTTTCATCGCGCTGATGCAGTTTTTTATTAGGATAATCATAGCGCGCTTTGAAGCGATAGATCTGCTGAGTGGAACACACTTCAGCGACCATCGCATCATGGTACAGCCGAACGGACATGGATGGCAGGCTCCAGTAACTTACTGCCGGGGCCACCTGGCGAATCTCCACCAGCGTGGTATAACGCGTCGACTCTTGAATAGTCAGCTGATAACGGGCGCCGCTCACCTGATAGATCACCGACGCGCCTGCCTCGTCATCACGCGGCAGCAGGCGACGCAGTTGGGCGAAATTGGTTTCGCACAATCGCATCATTTCGGGAAAGTCAGGGGTATAGCGCTGTTTCATTTTAGCTTCCACTCTTGTCGTAGTTTTTCATGGTGCAACGCCAGCCATTGCAGGGCGATGACAGATGCCGCGTTATCAATAATCCCCTCTTCCACCCAGCGATAAGCCTGTTCGCGGCTCACCACATGGACAAGAATATCCTCATTCTCTTCCTCCAGCCCGTGATTTCCCTCTGCCAGGCTGGCATCCACTTCGCCCACCAGCACCGACAAACGTTCAGACGTTCCGCCTGGGCTGGCTAAGTAATTCACTATCGGTTTCACACGCCCGACCTTGAGGCCTGCTTCTTCTACGGCTTCGCGACGCGCCACATCTTCCGGCGTTTCACCGGGTTCAATGATACCGGCCACCATTTCCAGCAGCCAGGGCGTTGGGCTGGAATCATAAGCCGGGATGCGAATCTGTTCGATTAGCACCACTTCGTCGCGTGAGGGATCATAGGGTAGCAGCACGGCGGCGTGTCCGCGCTCAAAAACTTCGCGTACTACCTCACCGCTCATCTCGCCATTAAAGCGGCGATGGCGGAAACGGTAGCTAATAATGGAAAAAAAACCATCGTAGCGTGTATCGCGTGCAATAATTTCTACATCGTTTTTTGTGAAAGTCACAGGGGATTTTTTTTCACCCGCCATCATCTGGTTCCTTATGCAGATTGGGATGGAGCGAAGAAAAGCCAACCCTTGTGCTCCGTCCGAGTGGTTCTTTCTGAATTATTTACGTAAATTAGGGGAAGAAGGCACGTTCAGCCAACTTATCTCTGACGCCGCCTCTGTAGAATCGGCGATTATTTTTTGGCTTACCTGCAGCACTACCAGTGCAATTTGCTGCAACAAAAGGAATGCAAATGAAAAAACTGCTCCCACTTTTTATTGGGTTGAGCCTGGGCGGATTTAGCCTTGCCAGCCAGGCAGAGAACCTGTTGCAGGTTTACCAGCAGGCGCGCCTTAGCAACCCGGATCTGCGTGCTTCTGCCGCTGACCGTGATGCAGCCTTTGAGAAAATTAACGAAGCGCGTAGCCCTTTACTTCCACAGTTAGGCCTGGGTGCAGATTATACCTATAACAACGGTTACCGTGACAGCAGCGGCCTTCATTCCAACACGACCAGCGCTTCTCTGCAATTAACACAAACCATTTTCGATATGTCGAAATGGCGTGCGCTGTCACTGCAGGAAAAAACCGCCGGGATTCAGGATGTGACTTATCAGGTTGCACAACAGGATCTGATTCTGAATACCGCAACGGCGTATTTCAACGTGTTGAAGGCGATTGATACCCTTTCTTACACGGAAGCGCAGAAACAATCGATTTACCGCGAATTGGATCAAACCACCCAGCGCTTCAACGTTGGCCTGGTAGCGATCACTGACGTGCAGAACGCCCGTGCCCAGTACGACAGCGTGCTGGCCAACGAAGTGACCGCGCGTAACAACCTTGATAACGCGGTGGAATCGCTGCGTCAGATCACCGGTATGGATTATCTGGCACTGGCTTCACTGAATATCGATCGTTTCAAAACCGCACGTCCTGATGCCGTTGCGACCCTGCTGAAACAAGCGGAAAGCCGTAACCTCAACCTGTTATCTGCACGTCTGAGCCAGGATTTAGCGCGCGAGCAGATTCGCTCTGCGGAAACAGGCCATATGCCAACGCTGGATCTGACTGCCTCAACCGGTATGTCTAACAGCAAATATGGCGGCAGCCGTGCGAACCAGAGTTCAGGCACCACCGATTCCATCACGGGTTCCAACCAGGTTGGCCTGAGCTTCTCCCTGCCGCTGTATAGCGGTGGTTCAGTGACCTCGCAGGTGAAACAGGCGCAGTACAACTTTGTTGCCGCCAGCGAACAGCTGGAAGGCGCACATCGTAGTGCGATCCAGACCGTGCGTTCTTCGTTCAACAACGTTAATGCGTCGATCAGCAGCATTGATGCTTACAAGCAGGCCGTTGTCTCTGCTCAAAGCTCATTGGATGCAATGGAAGCCGGTTATCAGGTGGGTACCCGTACCATCGTTGATGTGCTGGATGCGACCACAACCCTGTTCAACTCTAAACAGCAACTTTCTGATGCGCGTTACAGCTACCTGATTAACCAGCTGAACATCAAATATGCGCTGGGTACGTTGAATGAGCAGGACCTGCAGCAGCTGAACAGCACGCTGGGCAAGGAAATCACCACCGCACCTGAAGTGGTGGCACCGGAAAACAGCCAGCAGGCTTCACGTGTCGATAATGGTCCGAAAACTTCGGCACCTTCAGCCGCCGCGAAAGCGCGCCCGGCTGCCGCGCACAGCAGCGGAAATCCTTTCGGTAATTAATCCCTTAAGGGGTCGCTTGCGGCCCCTTTCGCATTCAAACGTATAACAACGTAAAGATCCCCCAGCCATCCGGCTTCTCGCTTCATTTTCCACCACTCATCACCTATCCTAAGCCCCACCTTTGGGCACAGGATGAAAATAATGAAACGGACTAAACATATTCGTCATGCCGCTTTTCGTAAAAGCTGGCAGGCACGCCATTTAACGCCAGTGGCACTCGCGGTGACCGCAGTGTTTATGCTGGCTGGCTGCGAACAGAGCGATGAGACAGTATCGCTGTACCAAAACGCGGATGATTGTGCGAAAGCTAACCCTAGCCAGAGCGCGCAATGTACCACTGCGTATAACAATGCGAAGAAAGAAGCCGAACGCACCGCACCGAAATACGCCACGCGCGAAGATTGCGTCGCAGAGTTCGGTGAGAATCAGTGCCAGCAAACTCCTGCCCAGGCCGGTGTCGGTAGCACCAACAATGCCGAAGCGCAGCAGAGCGGTAGCTTCTGGATGCCGCTGATGGCCGGTTACATGATGGGTCGCATGATGGGCGGCGGCGCGGGCTTTGCGCAGCAACCCTTGTTCTCACCGAAAACCCCGAACAGCCCGGCTAACGGTCAGTTTGTCGATGCTTCCGGCAAAAACTATGGTGCAGCGACCTCAGGCCGCAGCATGAACGTGCCGAAAACCGCCATGGCACCTAAGCCAGCGACCACCTCCACCATCACGCGTGGTGGCTTCGGTGAGAGCGTTGCGAAACAAAACACCCTGCAGCGCAGCAATGCCACCAGCACCAATCGCAGCAGCACTGGCAGCAGCCGCTCGATGGGAGGCTAAGCCGTAGTATGCAACGTATTGCTATCAGCGAACGCCCGGACTGGCGCGAAAAAGCCAACGAATACGGCTTCCAGTTTCATACCATGTATGGCGAACCTTACTGGTGTGAAGACGCTTACTACCAGTTCACCCTGGCACAGGTTGAGCAATTAGAAGATACCACCGCCGAACTGCATCAGATGTGCCTGCAGGCGGTGGAAAAAGTGGTGAACAGTGATGAACTGCTCACCCGCTTCTGCATTCCCAAACACACCTGGGACTTCGTACGAGACTCGTGGAAGCTGCGTCAGCCGTCGCTCTATTCCCGCCTGGATTTAGCCTGGGACGGTAAAGGCGATGCCAAGCTGCTGGAGAATAACGCCGACACGCCGACCTCTCTGTATGAAGCCGCCTTTTTCCAGTGGATCTGGCTGGAAGATCAAGTCAATGCGGGCAACCTGCCACAAGGCAGTGACCAGTTTAATAGCCTGCAGGAAAAGTTGATTGAGCGCTTTGCCGCGTTGCATCAGGAGCACGGTTTTAACTGGCTGCACTTTGCCTGCTGCCGTGACACCGAAGAAGATCGTGCCACAGTACAGTACATGCAGGATTGCGCCACCGAAGCCGGCCTGCCGAATGAATTCCTGTATATCGATGAAATTGGGTTGGGTGAAAGAGGCCAGTTTACCGATCAGCATGATCAGGTGATCAGCAACCTGTTTAAGCTTTATCCGTGGGAATTTATGCTGCGTGAAGTGTTCTCCACCAAGCTGGCAGATGCCGGTGTGCGTTGGTTAGAACCGGCGTGGAAAAGCATTATCTCGAATAAAGCGCTGCTGCCGCTGCTGTGGGAAATGTTTCCTGACCATCCCAATCTGCTGCCCGCCTACTTTGCCGACGACATAAATGCCCCGCAGATGGACAAGTACGTGGTGAAACCGCTGTTTTCACGTGAAGGCGCCAATATTCGCATCATTGAAAACGGCCAGGAGATCGCCCGTGCTGAAGGTCCGTACGGCGAAGAGGGAATGATCATCCAGCAATTCCATCCGTTGCCGAAGTTCGGCGACAGCTACACCTTGATCGGTAGCTGGCTGATTGACGATCAACCTGCTGGTATCGGCATTCGTGAAGATCGCGCGCTGATCACTCAGGATCTGTCACGCTTCTACCCGCATACTTTTATCGAATAAATGCTGTGCCGCCCGTCAGACACGGGCGGCCAGTGCATTAGCTGACCTGCACCGAAAGCATACTGATAGCGCCCATCTCCATCCCTTCCACCGGAATGCTGATCGACTCCTCAGCTGCACGCGCGCCGAGGATATACAGCAACGGCAGATAGTGTTCTGGCGTTGGGTTGGACATCTCTGCACCTTCGTGCTGCAAATAATTCACCAACGGATGATCTGCTGCTTCACCGGCAAAGCTCAAATTCTCACGCACAAATTCATTGAAGCTTTCAGCCCACGGATAGCTTGTGGCGGCACCCTGCCAGCGCAGCATCCGCAGGTTATGCACCACGTTACCGCTGGCGACGATCATCACGCCTTCGTCACGCAGCGACGCCAGTTTGCGACCTAATTCGAAGTGCCATTGCGCCGATTGCGTCCCATCGATACTTAACTGCACCACCGGGATATCGGCTTGCGGATACATTTTTGCCAGCACGCCCCATGAGCCGTGATCAAATCCCCATTCCTGGTCGGCATGGACGTCAATCGGTGCCAGCAGTTCGATCACTTGCTGTGCCAGCTCTGGCGAGCCCGGAGCCGGATAACGCACATCAAACAGCGCCTGCGGGAAGCCACCAAAATCATGGATGGTGCGAGGATTATGCATGGCCGTTACCGCCGTACCGCGTGTGTACCAGTGTGCCGACACCGCGAGAATGGCGCGCGGACGTGGCAATGTTGCACCCAGATGCTGCCATGCGCGGGTATAGGTATTGTCTTCCAGTACGTTCATCGGGCTGCCGTGACCTAAAAACAGGGCGGGCATACGGTTGTGGCTCATGATGGTTCCTCTGACGAAAGTGTCGCTTTATTAGCCGCTACGTTACGCGCTTTCGTGCCGGGATTAACGCTGATAACTGTGATGATCTCTATCAGAGAATTTGAATAAGAATTTGCGTAGTGGTTGGGCGGTGAAGATGAGGATTAAAGGTGCACTTTCGCGCGAAAAAAAATCCGCAGCCTGTAAAAACCGCGGATCTTTTGATGACGATAACTGAGGCTTAACTTGCCTGGCGCGTTTCACGCTCGCGGCGATAAGCCACCAGATCTTCAATCGTTACGACCGGCATATCGTGTTGTTTGGCAAACACAATCGCTTCTGGCGCATGCGCCATGCTGCCGTCGTCATTGGTCAATTCACACAGCACACCGGCGGGTTTGAAGCCTGCTAATGTCACCAAATCGATGGTGGCTTCAGTGTGACCACCACGCGTCAGCACACCGCCTTCGCGCGCGCGCAGCGGGAAAACATGGCCTGGACGGTTGAGATCGCTCGGCTTCGCGCCATCTGCCACAGCGGCACGAATGGTGGTGACGCGGTCAGCGGCAGAAACACCGGTGGTGACACCTTCCGCTGCTTCAATGGTGACGGTAAAGCCGGTGCCATAAGAGCTGGTGTTGGTTTCTACCATCATCGGCAGATCCAACTGCTGGCGGCGTTCTTCAGTAATGCACAAGCAGACAATGCCGCTGCCGTGGCGAATGGTTAATGCCATTTGCTCTACGGTCATGGTTTCGGCGGCAAAGATCATGTCACCTTCGTTTTCACGATTTTCATCGTCGAGCACCATCACACCGCGACCGTTGCGCAGCGCATCGATGGCGCGTTCTACACGCTGTTCCGGCGTGCCAAATTCAGAAAGAAGCGTCTGATTCATGGTAAAAAACCTTATAAAAAATATATGAGTTACCAGAACCAGGGCGTGCTTAGGAGTGCGCAAATAATACACATGGCAAAAACGTGACGCGGGCCTAAGCCCGGCTGATGTCGTTACCCTCTCCCATCCGGACTCTAACCGTCGGCCCCGGAATTACACCGGATCTGCTGACCTTTCACTTTGCAGTGAAAGCGCTCGCGGGCTTTCAGCCGAAGCTGATTTACCGCCGGTGGGGAATTTCGCCCCGCCCTGAGAATAAGCGAGGTCACTATAACGCCAATCATCTGGACGGGCAATCGACAAAAGCGCAAATGCTTTTGCATTTACTGCGATGCGGAATTCAGGTTTAACCTTTTCGTTTCAGGCATTACACTTAACCTTTGTTGAGTCGGAACACGTGCTGTTATCAGCCACCGCAACCAGGAAATCATCATGATCGACACGAAAAAAATTGAACAACTGGCTCGCCAGGTCCATGAAGCCATGCCAAAAGGGATTCGCGACTTTGGCGACGATGTCGAAAAGAAAATTCGTCAGGTGCTGCAGGCGCAGTTAACCCGCATGGATTTGGTGAATCGTGAAGAGTTTGATGTGCAGACGCAGGTACTGCTGCGCACGCGTGAGAAGCTGGCGGCACTGGAACAGCGCCTGGCGAAACTGGAAAGTGAGAGCCCTGCTGCACCGGCACCTGCGGTGGTGACACCGGACCCGGCGGGTAAGATCGACACTCCGCAGTAATTCGCTGACTCGGCGGCGTATATTGCTCGAAAACACTCGCTGAGCTTACATTGCTCGCAGACAACAACAGGCGGCCATTAGGCCGCCTGTTTAGTCAGAATACGCTTGCTTCTTCGCTCGCCGTTAATGATAGCGAATCATCTGGAATCTTAGTGCTCGCGTGAGTGGCTGCGAATAATTGAAAACCCCAGTGCTCGCTTTTGATGACAGCGAATCTTCTGGGATCTCAATGCTCATCATGAGTGGCTGCGAATCGTCTTGATGATGTTAGTGGTGGAGATACCGTCTTCAAAGTTCAGCACGCGCACGTCACCGCCGTTGGCCCAAACCTCTTTACTGCCCGCGATATCTTCCGGCTTATAATCGCCGCCCTTCACCAGCAGATCCGGTAACACACCCGCGATCAAACGCTGTGGCGTATCTTCTTCAAACAGCACCACCCAATCCACTGCTTCCAGCGCACCGAGCACGATCATGCGGTTTTCCTGCGGGTTAACCGGACGGGTTTCACCTTTCAGACGTTTGGTAGAAGCATCGCTGTTCACCGCCACAATCAGGCGATCGCCCAGCTTACGAGCGTTGGCCAGATAAGAAACGTGGCCCGCATGCAGGATGTCGAACACGCCGTTAGTCATCACCACTTTTTCACCGCGCTGACGCGCCAGCGCCACAGCCGCTTTTAGTTCAGCTTCGGTCATCACACCAAATCCGCTATCCGGACGGGCGTGAATCGCATTTTCCAGCTCAACGGTGCTCACGGTGGACGTACCGAGTTTACCGACCACCACGCCGGCTGCCGCATTGGCGAGGAAACAGGCTTCTTCCAGGCTATCGCCTGCTGCCAGCACGGCGGCCAGCACGCCAATCACCGTATCGCCTGCGCCGGTGACGTCATACACTTCCTGCGCTTGCGTTGGTAAATGCACTGGCGCTTTGCCTGGTTGCAGCAGCGTCATGCCGTTCTCAGAACGGGTGACCAGCAGCGCAGAGAGATCATAATCAGCGATCAGCTGCATGCCGCGGCTGACAATCTCTTCTACGGTTTTGCATTTACCCACTACGGCTTCGAATTCAGACAGGTTGGGCGTCAGCAGAGTCGCGCCACGATAGCGCTCGAAATCGGTGCCTTTCGGATCGATCAACACCGGCACGTTGGCTTCACGCGCCAGCTGAATCATGGTTTGCACGCTGCTCAACGCGCCTTTGGCATAATCTGACAGCACTAACGCACCCGCTTGCGCCAGCGATTGGCGCATACGATCGTGAATAGGCTGCGGATCAACCTGCTCGAAACCTTCTTCAAAATCGAGGCGAATCAGCTGCTGATTACGCGAAAGCACGCGCAGTTTGGTAATGGTCGGATGGCTTTTCACCGCGACAAAATCACAATCGACTTTGACCTTTTCCAGCGTCTCACTCAGCACACGTGCCGCATCATCTTCACCGGTCAGGCCAATCAAACGCGAGCCAGCACCCAGTGCAGCAATGTTCATTGCCACGTTGGCCGCGCCGCCTGGACGCTCTTCGATGGTATCGACTTTCACCACCGGTACCGGGGCTTCAGGCGAGATACGGCTGGTTGGGCCATACCAGTAGCGATCTAACATGACATCGCCAACAACCAGCACAGCGGCTTTGCCAAAAGCGGGCAGTGTTACTTTCATTCCAAAGACTCCAGACTACGGTCAAAATTATGCGCGGATAATAACATACCCCGATGAGACTTCGAGCCACAGGTGCGTGGGCTGCGCGCCTTCCTGTAGGCCGGGTCACTAAGGGCGAAGCGTTATTTTACGCTTCCGCGCTATCAGATTCGGTGGCAGCCAGCCAGCGTTGCCAACTGCGATGCACGGCAGCCCGCTCAGTAGCAAAAGATTCCGGTGCGACGTGCCCCGGCAGCTCCTGCAATGCGAGATGGTGCAATGCATCACGCAGCGTGACATACGCGTGAGTCAGCGCCTGCGCTTCTTCTGCATCCATGATCTCCTGACGCGCCATCAGCTCAAAAATACGCACATTGTCTGACCAGCGCGTCAACGCAGGCTGCTCTGCCGCGTAGCCTAAGACAAGATATTGCGCGATGAATTCAATATCGGTGATGCCGCCTTCATCAGTTTTGATCTCCCAGCGTCCTTTGTGTTTGTTGCTGAGGTGGGCACGCATTTTCTCGCGCATTTCACGCACTTCTTTTTGCAGTGCAGGACGCTCACGCGGCAGGCAAAGAATGCCGCGACGGATGTCATTGAAGCGATCGCAGAGCGACGTCTCGCCAAAAACAATACGCGCACGCACCAGCGCCTGATGTTCCCAGGTCCAGGCTTCATTACGCTGATAATCATCGAAGGCGGCAAAGGTACTCACCAGCATGCCCGCCGCGCCAGAAGGACGCAGCCGCGCATCGACTTCATACAAAATGCCGGAGGAGGTGCGCGTGCTGAACAGATGCATCACGCGCTGCGCCAGCCGCAGGTAGAATTGGCGGCCATCAATCACGCGCTCGCCATCGGTTTCCGCATCGTCCGGGCAGTCGTGCAGGAACACCAAATCCAGATCCGAGCTGTAACCCAGCTCCCAGCCACCCAATTTGCCATAGCCAACCACAGCAAAACCGCGCTCGCTGTCGCTGGTGAGGTGCGAAGGACGACCATAGCGCTGCACCATCATTTGCCACGCTTGCTGCACCACCGATTCGATAATGGCTTCCGCCAGCCAGGTTAAGTGATCACTCACTTTCATCACCGGCAGCGTTTCAGCGATATCGGCAGCGGCAATGCGCAGATGCTGCGCCTGCTTGAACTGTCGCAGCGCTTCCAGCTGCTGTTCTTCATCATCGGTAGGAATGCGCAGCAGATACTGGCGCAATTCATCGCGATACGCATCGGTGGCTGTCGCCTGGTACAGCGTGGCGGGATCGAGCAGTTCATCCAGCAACAGCGGATAACGTGCCAGCTGGCTGGCGACCATCGGCGAGGCGGCACACAGGCGGATCAGATGACGAAGTGCGCCGTGGTATTCCGTCAGCAGCTCCAGATAAGTGCTGCGGGTTAATACACCGAGCAGTAGCGGCGTCAGGCGACCCAGTACCACATCGGCATCTTCGCGTGGACAGACTTCACTCAACAGGCGCGGCATCAGTTGATCAAGCGCTAAACGCCCACGCGGCCCGATGGTGCGACGGCTGACATCCTGGCGGAAACTGTTGAGCGATTCGTACAGCGCATGACGTTGCGCTTCGTTCAGCTGCGGCACAGCAGGAATGAGATCGCTCTCCTCCAGCGTGTCCTGCCACAGGCCTGCGAATTCAGCCAGCTGCGGTTGATCGTCAACGTCTGGCGCATCATCACCAATCAGTTCATCAAAGATACTGCGCACGCCTGCCATCTGCTGTTCAAGTTGCAACATCAGCGCATCCCAGTCCGCCGCGCCCATCGCCCAGGCTAAACGCTGACGATCGAGTGGGTTTTCCGGCAGCGTTTGCGTCTGCTCATCGTTGATGCTTTGCAGCAGGTTTTCCAGACGACGCAGGAACAGATAGGCCCCGCGCAAATGTTCCACCTGCGCCGAATTCAGCAAAGCCAGTTCACCGATGGCCTGCAGCGTTGGCAGCAGGGAACGGAGCTGAAGTGAGCGCTCACGTCCACCACGAATGAGCTGGAACACCTGCACGATAAATTCGGTTTCGCGAATGCCGCCCGCCCCGAGTTTGATGTTGTCTTTCAGGCCACGACGCCGTACTTCACGGGCAATCATGCCTTTCATGTTACGCAGCGACTGAATCACACTGAAATCGATGTAGCGGCGATAGACGAACGGACGCAGCATCTGCTGCAGTTCCTGGCTCCAGTGGCCCTGGTCGTCGCCCATCAGGCGCGCTTTGACCATCGCGTAACGCTCCCAGTCGCGACCCTGCTCCTGATAATAGTCTTCCAGCGCAGCAAAGCTCAGCACCAGCGGGCCACTGTCACCAAACGGGCGCAGACGCATATCCACGCGATAGACGAAACCATCCACGGTAGGCTGATCCAGCACTTTGATCAGGCGCTGACCCATGCGGGTAAAGAATTGAGCGTTATCGAGTTCACGACGGCCGCCTTGCGTCACACCGTTTTCCGGCCAGGCAAAAATCAGGTCGATATCGGAAGAGAAGTTGAGTTCGCCGCCGCCCAGTTTGCCCATGCCAAGGATCAGCATGGGCTGCGCTTCACCGGCTTCATTGCACGGCGTGCCGAAATCGCGGCTGCAATCCTGCCACACCCAATCACGAGCGGCAGCGATGAGGATCTCCGCCAGCGTGCTGAGTTGCGTCAGGCTCTGTTCAGTGCTGGCGTGTTGCAGCGCCTGCATCCACGCTATACGCACCAACATATGGCGGCGGAACAGGCGCAGTTCGCGCATCAGGGAAGTTTCATTTTCCACGCCCGCCAGCGCCTGATTTAGCCAGGCACTGTAGTGTTGCCACTCATCTGGTAGAGGCGGTTGCTGCTGGAGCTGTTGCCACCACTCCGGATGCTGCTGCAGGTTATCAACGATAAAGTCACTAAAGGTCAGCGCGCCCGCCTGCTCTGCCGTAAAGGCGGAAGGCGGCATATTCAGGCGCTCGGCCACGATAGCTAACTGCGCCTGCATCAGCGCCGGTAACGGTAACAACATCTTCCCTCCCTGATTCGATTGTGCGTCCGACTTAGCGTTTCACTCCGCTATTCAGCCAGAACGGCGATGGCCGAATGGCCAGATTAACCAGTTGAATCAACCCGCGCTCCTGCTGGATGCGAATCGCATGCTGCAGCTCCTGCCAGCCTGCCAGCCAGACATTCACCTCTTCCGCTGGATAAGCCCCTGCCAGCAGATGCACCGCTAACAGCTGGCGATTCAGGCGCGTGGATTTGTCCTGAAATTCGTTAAACAGCTGCACGTCGACAAAGGTCTCACGCAGATCGGCAGCAATACGGCTGAGCATGATGTCGCTGAAGCGTTTGAACGAACCTTGCAGCTTGCTTTTGCTCTTATCATCCAGCCAGTTCTGCCATTGTGATTCCACCAGCCAGTGAGTAAGTGCTAACTGGGCATCAACAGAGACCGTAGAAAAACAGGCGGTTTCCGCATCAATTTCTGCATCTGCTAACAGCTCATCGAGACGCGTCAGCTTCTGACGCAGATCGCTGCTCGCCTTGCGCGGCACCAGCGCACCAAATAGCGAGAACGCCTGTCGCAGGGTTTCCAGCGCATCCATCACCGCTTCTTTGGCATCGGCATTTCCACGCAGCCACACTTCTTCATGGTACTGCCACTGGTTAAGACCGGCGGTCATCGCGTTGATCATGCCCTGCTCTACCGTGGCTTTAGCGCCGATTTTTTGTAGCGCTAATGCACGCAGCGGACGGGCAGGATTGCCCTGAGCCAGCTGATAACCGCGCGCGGCTTTGCTCAAGCTGCCCAGGCGCAGGCCGCCTGCGGTGATCAAGGCTTCAGCGAACTTCAGCATGTCGGCGCGCTGGCCGCTTTTCAGCTCCAGCTCCACTTCGTACAGCGGCTCGCTCAATTCACCTGCGGCAACGTCTCCGCGATCAAACGCCACTTCAATTTCGCTCTCACCAAACTGCACCAGCCAGGCTTCACGCTGGAAATGGGTGCTGAACAGCGGTTGCAGGCGCTGCTGTAATGCCGCCACATCGGTGCCTTCTGGCCAGATTTCAGCCGGCAGCTGGGCGATATCCAGCGTTGGCTCGGTGAGGTCGACGTTATATTCCGGGCGCTGATGCAGACCGCCCACGGTTTTGCCGGCGGCCTTCAGCGTCATCTCATAACGCTGATCGACACCGCGGATGCGCAGGCCCATATCCCAACGACGTAGCTGATTGTCATCGGTCTCAAAATAGATGTTGGTCAGCTCGCGTGCGGCGAAGTGCTGATGTGGCCACGCGGCAAGGGTTTCACCGAGTTTTTCGGCGGCTTGTGGTGTGGCAATGAACTTTAATTCGATTTCGATGGTCATAATTTTTTATTCAATACGCTGCTGGCACTTACGAGTTTAATCTGGCGAAGAGTAATGCACCGGAAGCCCGCTGTCTCCGCTTTCTTGTGCTTTTACGACCCTTTTCGCACCAGATTGAGACCAGGATAGTTCTCATTCAGATTTTTGAGAAGCGTCTCCAGACTGTGCCGGTAATTTTACGCCATTAAGAAAAAACGACATCGAATGAAAAAAATCACACTTGCTGCCCTTTCTTTGCTGGCATTTAGCGCCATCGCCCCCGTTCATGCTGCTGACGAAAAGCGTTATATCTCCGATGAATTATCCACTTGGGTACGCAGCGGCCCGGGCGATCAATATCGCCTGATTGGCAAGCTGAATGCCGGAGAGGAAGTCACCCTGTTGCAGGTCAACAACGATTCCCAATATGGCCAGATTCGTGATGCCGAAGGGAAAACCAACTGGATCCCACTGTCCCAGTTGAGTGCCGAACCGAGCCTGCGCACTCGCGTGCCGCAGCTGGAGCAACAGGTCAAAGATCTCACCGCTAAGCTGGCGAATATCGACAACAGCTGGAATCAGCGTACTTCTGAAATGCAGAGTAAAGTGGCGAACAGCGACGGCACCATTGACGGCCTGAAAGCGGAAAATCAAAAGCTGAAAAATGAGCTGATTGTCGCGCAGAAAAAAGTCAGCGCCGCGAACGTCCAGTTGGATGACAAACAGCGCACCATCATCATGCAGTGGTTTATGTATGGCGGCGGCGTGTTAGGTGTTGGCTTACTGCTTGGTTTGGTGCTGCCGCACATGGTGCCGCGCCGCAAGAAAAACGATCGCTGGATGAACTAAAACCGCCACGCCGATTTGTTCTTTTCTTCAAGGGGATCGTAAGATGCCCCTTTTGGCGTGCCCGATATTTAGCCAAAGTATGCAACAATAACGCAACATGCGTGCACGGCGCGCAGAATACATTGCCTCTGGAGTGGTTGAGTGAAGACGTTTCTGGTCGGTGGCGCGGTGCGTGATGCTTTACTGCGTTTGCCGGTAAAAGATAGAGATTGGGTGGTGGTCGGTGCCACACCTGAAGCGATGCTGGCACAAGGTTATCAGCAGGTGGGCCGGGATTTTCCGGTTTTTTTGCACCCACGCAGTCGTGAAGAGTATGCACTGGCGCGTACCGAACGCAAAAATGGCAAAGGCTACACCGGTTTCGTCACGCAATTTGCGCCAGACGTGACGCTGGAGCAGGATTTGCAGCGCCGCGATCTCACCATTAATGCCATTGCGCAGGCTGACGATGGCAGCTTAATCGACCCTTATCGCGGACAGCAGGATTTGGCGAAACGCACCCTGCGCCATGTCTCATCCGCTTTTAACGAAGATCCACTGCGCGTGCTGCGCGTGGCGCGTTTCGCTGCCCGTTTTGCCCACCTCAATTTCCGTGTTGCGGATGAAACGCAGGCCTTAATGCGTGAGATGGCGGAGAGCGGCGAATTAGCTGACCTCACGGCCGAACGCGTGTGGAAAGAGACCGAGAAGGCGCTGCTGACCCGCAATCCGCAGGTCTATTTTCAGGTATTGCGTGACTGCGGCGCATTGCAGGTGCTGTTCCCGGAGCTGGATAACCTGTACGGCATTCCGGCGCCGATCAAATGGCATCCCGAAATTGATACCGGCGTGCACGCGTTAATGACGCTGACGATGTCTGCCGCGGTGTCAGAGGAATTGGACGTGCGCTTCGCCACGCTGTTCCACGATGTCGGTAAGGCGCTGACGCTGCCGGAAAAATGGCCGAGCCATCATGGCCACGGTTTAGCCGGTGTGCCGATTGTCGAAGCGCTGTGCCAGCGGCTGCGCGTGCCCAATCAGGTGCGCGATCTGGCACTGGTGGTCACGGAATTCCACGATATCGTCCACACCATTGAACGCCAGTCAGCGGAATCACTGGTTGCCCTGTTCGATCGCATTGATGCATGGCGCAAGCCCGATCGCGTAGAGAAGATGGCACTGACCAGCGAAGCCGATGCGCGTGGTCGCACCGGAATGGAAAGCATGGCCTATCCACAAGGCGATTATCTGCGTCAGGCGTTTGCGCTGGCTCAGGCGGTACCAACGAAGGATGTGGTTGCAGCAGGTTTCAAAGGACCAGCCGTGCGGGAAGAGTTGACGCGTCGTCGGGTGATGGCAGTGCAGGATGGGTTGATCAACGTGCGGCCAGCATAACCGGCCGCACGCCGCGCTTACATGAAGATGGCGTAAACCGCCGCCGCCACGATAAAGCGATAGATAGCGAACGAAACAAACGAGATACGCTTAATCAGTTCCAGGAACACTTTGATCGCCAGCAGAGCAACGATAAAGGCGGTCACGAAGCCGACGGCGAACATTGGGAAATCCTGCATGGTCAGGAAGCCCATGCTCTTGTAGAGATCCAATCCGGTGGCACCAATCATCATCGGCACCGCAAGGATGAATGAGAACTCTGATGCAGCATAACGGCTCACGCCCATCAGCATACCGCCAGAAATGGTGGCACCCGAGCGCGAGAAGCCCGGCCACAGCGCCAGACACTGGAAGCAACCAATCATAAACGCCTGGCGGTAAGTGATATCATCGATACCTACCGCTTTAGGCTGTTTAGGTTTGAAGTACTCAGCCACCAACAGCAACACGCCGCCGACGACCAGTGCGTACATCACGTTAATCGGATTAAACAGGCTTTTGATTTGATCGTGCAGCAGCAAGCCAATCACCACCGCCGGAACCATACCTAACAAAATGTGAATCAGGGTCAGTTTCCCGGTTCCAGTGCCTTCATGCGGCTCTTTACCGAAGTGAATACCAATCAGTCCGAACAGGCGACGCCAGAACATCACCACTACCGCTAAAATTGAACCCAGCTGAATGACGACTTCAAAGGTTTCAGCTTTATCGCCCTCGAAGCCCAACAGATGGCCAACGATGATCATATGGCCCGTAGAAGAGACCGGCAGGAATTCCGTGAGGCCTTCCACAACCCCCAGGATTGCAGCAACCCAAAGCTGGTGAATATCTGCCATCAAAATTTTTCCTCTATCCGTTTTAAACAGTAAAAAGGCGGCCGCAAGGTGCTACCGCCTAAAATTATGCCTGCGCCACGCTGAAGGAAACCTTAAGAAAATCGGCAACTTCGCGTCCGTTAGCGCAACGGCCTCAAGTGAGACACACCATAATTTGGTTTGGTTTCATTGTGATGGCAATCACGGATGATTTATTTAGGAATAGTCCCGCGCTCGATACGCACGCCAACGGTCGCTGCCTGGGCCACCGCGCCAGGTTTCCCGACCTTGATGCGCACACCGGGCGTTTTGAAACGATTCATCAACAGATCGGCAATTTCTTCCGCCACGCGTTCGACCAGGGCAAAGCGCTGGCCCTGCAGATGATTGAGGATAACCTCGGTGACATCGGCGTAGCTCAGACAGTCGTTCACATCGTCACTCACCGCAGCACGACGGTTGTCCCACGCCATTTCGACATCGAGCACCAGCTTCTGCTGCATGCCCTGTTCCCAGTCGTAAACGCCAATGGTGGTGAACACGGTGAGTTGTTCTATAAATACGATATCCATGATGTCAGTCTCTGTTTTTGGCTAAGCCGGATACCACTTCCGGCGGATTATGCGTATTATCCACGCTTATCGAGAACAAAACGACCCAAAAGGAACGGTACGAGGCTATGAGTGCTATCGCGCTTGGTATGATTATTTTCGCGTATCTTTGCGGCTCGATTTCCAGTGCGATCCTGGTTTGTAAACTCGCGCGTTTACCCGATCCGCGTACCGCCGGCTCCGGCAACCCTGGTGCGACCAACGTGTTGCGCATTGGTGGTAAAGCCGCTGCGGCTGCGGTACTGATCTTCGACGTGGCAAAAGGGATGATTCCGGTGTGGATCGCCTATCTGCTGCACGTCACGCCGATGTATCTCGGCTTAACCGCGATTGCCGCCTGTCTCGGCCATATCTATCCGGTGTTTTTCCGTTTTCGTGGTGGTAAAGGCGTGGCAACCGCATTCGGTGCGATCGCGCCCATTGGCTGGGATTTGACGGGATTGATGACCGGCACCTGGCTGCTGACGGTGCTGCTGAGCGGCTACTCCTCGCTGGGTGCGATTGTCAGTGCGCTGATTGCCCCGTTCTACGTGTGGTGGTTCAAACCGCAGTTTACCTTCCCGGTTTCGATGCTCTCCTGTTTGATTCTGTTGCGTCATCACGACAACATCCAGCGCCTGTGGCGCGGGCAGGAAAATAAGATCTGGAAGCGGAAAAAGAAGAAATAAAAAAACCGGCGCGATGCCGGTTTTTTCGTTTTAGATGGCGGGCAATTCGGCCAGTGGCCAACGTGGCCGGACACTGACGCCCAATCCACCGCGTGTGCCGCCTTTCAGCCGCACCATGCCAGCGTAGGCAATCATCGCGCCGTTATCAGTACAGAACTCCGGGCGTGCATAAAACACCTCGCCACCGCGCTTTTGCATCATCTCGGCCATACGCTCACGCAGCGTACGGTTGGCGCTGACACCACCGGCAATCACCAGGCGTTTAAAGCCGGTCTGCTCCAGCGCGCGTTTGCATTTGATCATCAGCGTATCCACCACTGCATCCTCAAACGCACGAGCGATATCGGCACGCGCCTGCTCATCTCCGTTATGTTCACGAATGGTGTTGGCGGCGAAGGTTTTCAGACCCGAGAAGCTGAAATCCAGCCCTGGGCGATCGGTCATCGGGCGCGGGAATTTGAAGCGACCCGGCGTGCCCTGCTGCGCCATGCGTGACAGCATCGGCCCGCCCGGATAATCCAGACCGAGCAGTTTGGCGGTTTTATCGAAAGCTTCGCCAGCCGCATCGTCAATCGATTCACCCAGCAAAGTGTATTCACCAATACCCGTGACGCTGATCAACTGCGTGTGACCACCCGAAACCAGCAATGCCACAAACGGGAATTCCGGTGGATTGTCTTCCAGCATCGGCGCCAGCAGATGGCCTTCCATATGATGCACAGGCACCGCAGGCACATTCCACGCAAACGCCAGTGCACGGCCGACAGTCGCCCCGACTAATAGCGCACCAACCAAACCTGGACCGGCGGTATAGGCCACGGCATCAATGTCTTTTGCGGCTAATCCGGCTTCTTTCAGCGCAGCCTGAATCAGCGGAACGGTTTTACGCACGTGGTCACGTGAGGCCAGTTCGGGCACCACACCACCGTAATCAGCGTGCAGTTTGACCTGGCTATATAATTGATTCGCCAACAGACCGGACGCATCGTCATAAATCGCGATGCCGGTTTCATCGCAGGACGTTTCAATACCCAGAACTCGCATAGCTTTTATCACCCTCTTCTTGCGGCGCGCAGTGTAGCACAGGCGAATCACACGCTGGACGACTTTGCCAGGAAAAAGTGTTTTTCTGTCGCACAAAGAGTGCGCTATACTCCACGGCCTGAAAAAACCGGCAGCCGCGATGGCATATGTCTCTGTTGGTTCTAAATTGTTCATGGTGCTTTACAACTCGGCTACGGCTGGAGTAAAATGCTGCACCATTTTAAAAGTGCTGGCGCCGCAGTCAGCAGCAAAACCGAATTTATCGAGGTAAGAGTTACATGCCGGTAATTAAAGTACGTGAAAACGAGCCTTTCGACGTAGCACTGCGTCGCTTCAAGCGTTCTTGCGAGAAAGCAGGTGTTCTGGCGGAAGTTCGTCGTCGTGAGTTTTATGAAAAACCAACGACTGAGCGTAAGCGCGCTAAAGCGTCTGCTGTTAAGCGTCACGCCAAGAAACTGGCTCGCGAAAACGCACGCCGCACTCGTCTGTACTAATTTCTTTCGGAAGTTCGCTTCCGCCGCGTGTTAAACGCAGACAGAGTCAAGTAAGAGGCCGTGCTTTCCGAAAGGAAGCGCGGCTTGTTGCCGTTTATGAGCTGAAAAACCGGGGCTTATGGCTGGACGAATTCCACGCGTATTTATCAATGACTTACTTGCCCGCACGGATATCGTGGATCTTATCGATGCCCGCGTTAAGCTGAAAAAGCAGGGTAAGAACTATCACGCGTGCTGTCCTTTTCATAACGAGAAAACCCCCTCTTTCACCGTAAGCGGTGAGAAGCAGTTTTATTACTGCTTCGGCTGTGGCGCCAAGGGTAACGCCATCGACTTCCTGATGAATCACGATCGTCTGGATTTCGTTGAAAGCGTTGAGGAGCTGGCCACGCAACACGGCTTAGAAGTGCCGTATGAAGCGGGCAACGGCCCCAGCCCGATGGAACGTCATCAGCGTCAAAGTCTGTATCAGCTGCTGGAAGGCCTCGACGGTTTCTATCAGCAAAGTCTGCGTAACCCGCAAGCGACATCTGCACAAAATTATCTCGCCACACGCGGTCTCAGCCAGCAAGTGATCGATCACTTCGCGATTGGTTATGCGCCAGCAGGCTGGGATAACGTGCTGAAACGTTTTGGTCAGCAGAAAGAGGACCGCGAATCCTTGATGGAAGCGGGCATGCTGGTCAGTAACGATTCCGGCCGCACTTATGATCGTTTCCGCGATCGCGTGATGTTCCCGATTCGCGATAAGCGTGGGCGCGTCATTGGCTTTGGTGGACGTGTACTGGGCAACGATACGCCGAAGTACCTTAACTCGCCGGAAACACCGATTTTCCATAAAGGCCGTCAGCTATATGGCCTGTATGAAGCGCAAAAGAATCATCCGCAGCCAGCGCGTTTACTGGTTGTAGAAGGCTATATGGACGTGGTGGCGCTGGCGCAATTTGGCATTGATTATGCCGTTGCCTCGCTGGGCACCTCGACCACCGCGGAACACATTCAGCTGCTGTTCCGCTCTACCGACACGGTGATTTGCTGTTACGACGGCGACCGCGCGGGGCGCGAAGCCGCATGGCGTGCATTGGAAACCGCATTGCCTTACATGAATGACGGTCGTCAGCTACGCTTTATGTTTTTGCCAGATGGCGAGGACCCGGACACGCTGGTGCGTAAAGAAGGCAAAGAGGCGTTTGAAGCGCGGATGGAGCAGGCTTTACCGCTCTCCACGTTTTTATTCGACAGCCTGATGCCGCAGGTCGATCTGAGCACGCGTGACGGTAAAACCAAGCTGGCCACGCTGGCGCTGCCGTTGATTAGCCAGATCCCCGGTGAAACTTTACGCATTTATATGCGTCAGAATCTGGGTAATAAACTCGGCATTCTGGACGATAACCAGTTAGACAAGCTGATGCCAAAGCAGGCAGAAAGCGGCACTGCGCCAACGGCTCCCCCGTTGAAGCGCACCACCATGCGCGTGTTGATTGCGTTACTGGTGCAGAATCCGCAATTTGCCGCCATCGTTCCTACGCTGGACGGGCTTGAGCAGTCAAAAATGGCGGGTTTGCCGCTGTTTGTGGAGTTAGTCAGTCGTTGTACGGAGAATCCTGGCCTGACGACCGGACAGCTACTAGAGTTATATCGCGGGACAGAATTTAGCCAGCCCCTTGAAACGCTGGCCACCTGGAACCACATGATAGTGGATGAAGAAGCAGAAGCCGTGTTCCAGGATTCACTGGCGAGTCTTTATGACTCAGCCCTTGAACAGCGCCTTGAAGCGCTTATCGCTCGCGACCGTACCGAAGGCCTGAGCGCCGCCGAACGCCGCGAGTTCTGGGCCTTAAGCCAGGCATTAGCGAAAAAATAAGATTATTACCGGGTCAGAACTGTGAAGGCTGTGAAAGCACACATTCTGACTTGGGTGTACGGTTTTCGCTTTTTTAAGCACACCGTACGAGGGCCGTCGGCGTCGAAGCCAGTTTCGTTACCGCCAGCGCGCAGCAACCGGAGCGTACTGAAGTACGTGAGGATTGTGAGCACTGCCGGGGACGAAAATGGCGAGTAAGCCAGGCCCGCTAAGAAAGAACTCAAGCGGCTTAAGTGCCGATATATGAAGGGTCGATACCCTGGCCGCGTTGAAGGCAGCGGCAAAAGAACAACGCCTTCACTGTTATAGTTGGCTCGCTGCCGACCGACACCAATCTAATTAACAGAAGTGTGGATACCGTCTTATGGAGCAAAACCCGCAGTCACAGCTTAAGCTGCTTGTCACCCGTGGTAAGGAGCAGGGCTATCTGACCTATGCTGAGGTCAATGACCATCTGCCGGAAGATATCGTCGACTCCGATCAGATCGAAGACATCATCCAGATGATTAACGACATGGGTATTCAGGTTGTTGAAGAAGCACCTGATGCCGATGATCTGATGCTGAATGAGAACAGTACTGATACTGACGAAGATGCCGCAGAAGCTGCCGCGCAGGTACTCTCTAGCGTTGAATCTGAAATTGGCCGTACTACTGACCCTGTGCGTATGTATATGCGCGAAATGGGTACCGTTGAGCTGCTGACGCGCGAAGGCGAAATCGACATCGCTAAGCGTATCGAAGACGGTATCAACCAGGTTCAGTGCTCAGTTGCCGAATACCCGGAAGCCATCACCTATCTGCTCGATCAGTACGATCGTGTGGAAGCGGGCGAATCTCGCCTGTCTGACCTGATCACCGGCTTTGTTGACCCGAACGCGGAAGAAGATATCGCGCCAACTGCCACTCACGTGGGTTCTGAACTGTCTGAAGAAGACCGTAACGACGACGATGAAGAAGACGAAGATGGCGACGACGACAGCTCTGACGATGATAACTCCATCGATCCAGAACTGGCGCGCGAGAAGTTCAACGATCTGCGCACCCAGTACGAAACTACCCGTACCGTAATCAAAGCTAAAGGCCGCAGCCACGCTGATGCCGTTGCAGAAATCAATAACCTGTCTGAAGTGTTCAAACAGTTCCGCCTGGTACCGAAGCAATTCGACTACCTGGTGAACAGTATGCGCGTCATGATGGAGCGCGTGCGTACGCAAGAGCGCCTGATCATGAAGCTGTGTATTGAAATCTGCAAAATGCCGAAGAAGAACTTCATCACCCTGTTCACCGGCAATGAAACCAGCCCAAGCTGGTTCAAAGCGGCGCTGGCCATGAATAAACCCTGGTCAGAGAAACTGCTTGAAGTTGAAGATGATGTGACGCGTTCACTGCAGAAATTGCAGCAGATTGAAGAAGAGACCGGCCTGACCATCGAGCAGGTTAAAGACATCAACCGTCGCATGTCGATCGGCGAAGCCAAAGCGCGTCGTGCGAAGAAAGAGATGGTTGAAGCGAACTTGCGTCTGGTTATTTCTATCGCGAAGAAATACACCAACCGTGGTCTGCAGTTCCTCGATCTGATTCAGGAAGGTAACATCGGCCTGATGAAAGCGGTTGATAAGTTTGAATACCGTCGTGGTTATAAGTTCTCAACTTATGCGACCTGGTGGATTCGTCAGGCTATCACCCGTTCTATCGCCGACCAGGCACGTACCATCCGTATTCCGGTGCATATGATTGAGACCATCAACAAGCTCAACCGTATTTCGCGCCAGATGCTGCAAGAGATGGGCCGTGAGCCAACGCCGGAAGAGCTGGCTGAGCGTATGCTGATGCCAGAAGATAAGATTCGCAAAGTGCTGAAAATTGCTAAAGAGCCGATCTCTATGGAGACGCCGATTGGTGATGATGAAGATTCACATCTGGGCGATTTTATCGAAGACACCACGCTGGAGCTGCCGCTGGATTCTGCTACCTCAGAAAGCCTGCGTTCAGCCACCCACGACGTGCTGGCGGGTCTGACTGCACGTGAAGCGAAAGTCCTGCGTATGCGTTTCGGTATCGATATGAACACTGACCACACGCTGGAAGAGGTTGGCAAACAGTTTGACGTTACCCGTGAGCGTATTCGTCAGATCGAAGCCAAGGCGCTGCGTAAGCTGCGTCACCCAAGCCGCTCCGAAGTGCTGCGTAGCTTCCTTGACGATTAATCCTCGTTAAGACGAAAAACCCCGGCTTGCCGGGGTTTTTTATTGCCTTCAAAACGGCGTTAGCCCTTTTTCCTGCATCATTTTGCGCGCTTTGTCGCTCTGCAAATACTTCACAAACTGCGCCGCCGCCTGCTTCTGCTGGGTGCTACGCGTAATCACCGCACCGTATAGCGTATCCTGCTGCACCGTTGGCGGAATCAGCCCGACAATGGTAATCCCCTTCACCGCCTGCAGCTCACTGTTCTGCTGGAAGCCCAGCTCCGCTTTCCCTTGTGCCACCGCTTCACCCACTGGTGTGGCAGGGATCACAGACACTTTGCTGGCGGTCTTCGGCCCCAACTCCAGCTTGCTCAGCATCTTGCCTTGAATATATTTGCCGCTGGCACTGTCTGATATCGCGATGCTGGAGGCTTCCGTGAGGACCTGTTTGAATTTCGCTACCGTGCTGATATCCGGCGGCGTCATGCCCTGCTTCACCGCCATCGCGATATAAGAGTGCGCCAGCACCTGATGGCTGCTGCTATCCACAAATTTGGCCTGCTCCAGCGGTTTGATGGCGTAATCGACCATCACCAGCACATCGGCATTATCCTGACGTTTCAGACGATTAGGGATCGCCTGTGGCGTATCGCCCATCGATGGCGCCGCTTCCAGCTGCAGGGTATTGCCAGTTTGCTGCTGATAATCCTGCTTCAGGCTCTCAATCACCGGATACATGCCACCGGAGCTAAATACTTTCAGCGTCTCTGCCTGTGCCGTCTGTTGCGCCATCACCAGCAGCGCCGCTAACGCGATTGTGCGTTTCATCTTCCCTCTCTTTATTTGCCATAAAGATTTGGGTTTAGTCAGAAACCGCAAATTGAACAACTTTAGGGCCGCGTTAAGCGGAGCACGCTCACGCGTTATTCTGTAACCAATCATGAAGTTGGCGATAAGCTGCCGCCATCTCCTCTATCGTCGCGCGGTTCAATCCGCTGGGATTGGGCAGCACCCACAAACGCGTTTCGCCCAAGGTTTGCGGCTGCTCACCCCACTCCACTTTGCGCTGTCGGAACGCTTTCTGGAACGCATCTTTACCCAGCACCGCCAGCGCACGCGGCTGATAGCGTAAGATCTTCTCCTGCAAACGCGCCCCGCCATCGCGCAGCTCATTACCCGCCAACTCGTTAGCCTGAATGGTCGGACGCTCAACCAGCATAGTGATGCCACAACCGGTTTCCAGCAGCCGCTGCTCCTGTTCCGGTTTCAGCAATTCGCGGGTAAAACCGGCCTGATGGATCACTTTCCAGAAGCGATTGCCGGGATGGGCAAAGTGAAAGCCGGTGTGCGCCGAAGACTTACCCGGATTGATGCCGCAAAACAGCACCTGCAAATCCGGTGCAATAATGTCCTGAATATTGTGCTCGCTCATGCACTCTCCAATCCTGCGCGCTGTTTCACCGAGCGACGGCTAACCGCCAGCATATTGCGCGCTTCCTCATCATCCGGACAGGCGCGCGCCAGCGCCACCGCACCGACCATTTCGGCCAGCATACTGGCGGCGACATCATCAGCCTGAGGATGGTGCATTTCATTGAGTGCCTGCGCCAGCCGTTGCCGCACCGCATCACGACGTTGTGAGAACAGCGTGCGTGTTTCAATCGGCAGATGGGCAATCTCACTCACCAGCGCAGGCATCGGGCAGCCTTCTCCCGGCGTGTTGCGATGATGCTCAGAAAGATAGTTGTCGATCAGTTGGGCCAATCGCTCGGCTGGATCTTCGAGTTGGGTGATGGCGGCAAAGCGCTGTGCCGAATCGGCAAACATCTCGGCAATCACTGCTTCAACCAGCGCTTCCCGCGAATCAAAGTGCGCGTAGAAGCCGCCGTGAGTTAATCCCGCGCGCTTCATCAGCGCCGCTACGCCAATGCCTTCAGTGCCGCATTCACGCATCACCACTGCTGCCTCATCCAGTATGCGCTGCCGCGTGCGCGCCTTGTGGCTCAGCTTTTCCATCTCTCACCATCCTGCTCATCGTTAATGGCAATCAGTGTAATTATTACGATCATCATATTCCAGCTTGACGAAAAATATGATGATCGTCATATTAAGTTCCATCAGATATGACAACCATCATTTACAGGAACCGACCATGACACAGCAACTGGCTTTGATTACCGGCGCATCCAGCGGCATTGGTGCAACTTACGCGAAACAGCTGGCCGCGCGCGGCAGCAATTTGATTCTGGTGGCGCGTGATGAATCGCGTCTTAACCAACTGGCGCAGTCGCTACGTGACGCGCACGGCGTGGAAGTGAGTGTGCTGGCGGCCGATCTGACGCGCACTGAAGATTTGCAACGCGTGGCGCAAACCCTTGCGGACAACGAGCGGATTACGATGCTGGTGAACAATGCCGGGATGGCAGTTGAAGGCGAGTTCGTCGCGGGTGATATCTCGCAAATACAAACCATGCTGACGTTAAACATTGTGGCGCTGACGCAGTTGGCACATGCAGCCGCGCAAGCATTCCACCGTCGTGGTACGGGAACGATTGTGAATATCGCTTCAGTGTTGGCGCTGGTGAATGAAATGGCGAATGGTGCGTACAACGCCAGTAAGGCCTTTGTGCTCTCTCTGACGCGCAATATGCAGCGTGAGCTGGCGGAGAGTGGCGTGCGTATTCAGGCGGTATTGCCGGGCTTAACCCGTACCGAAATCTTCGAGCGCTCGGGGAAATCGGTTGATGACCTACCGCCAGAAAGCGTGATGGAGGTTGAGGATTTAGTCGCAGCCGCGCTGCACGGAATGGATAGTGGCGAGCTGATCACCATTCCTTCAGTGGAAGATCTGGGACTATGGCAGAGCATGGAGAGCGCGCGCTTCGCCATCCTGCCGTATATCTCGTTGAATAAACCGGCTTCGCGCTATTTGTGAGTTTTGAGTGGTGATTGAGATGAGGTGGAAGGATGCCCTTGTCTCAAAAACCTGCTGAGGTTGTGGGCTGATTGAGCGATCTTAGGTGGTGGATAGGGATTTTTGCTTGGAGATCAAGGAGTCAGAGGTTGTTCTAATTTTCACCAACCGATTGGCGAACGCTGGATCACCCCTCCGAGATACTTTATAATCCCCGCTCCGCTGGCCCCTTAGCTCAGTGGTTAGAGCAGGCGACTCATAATCGCTTGGTCGCTGGTTCAAACCCAGCAGGGGCCACCAAATTATCAACGACTTACCTCAGAAGCTACAGTTAAGCCGGTTTTCCAGGATACTCATAGGATACCGGTCATAAGTAGTTCAAAGTAGTAATCCCCTCACCCCACATTTAGCTAATCTCGTCACTCTAAGCTGTTTCAGCCCTAAAGCTACGTAGTAATCAGGTCACCTGTAGTATAAAGCTGCTCAGCAGTGCAACGTCTGCTTTGAGCGAAAAACAGACGTAATGTCTCATTGAAAAAGGGCGCAGGATTATATTTTCTGTAATAGCCCCCGTTTAAACCGGACACTTCACCAGTAAGACATAGTCATAGAGCTATGTTTAAGGAGTGTCCTGTG